>JAABTP010000062.1 GCA_011389815.1 Desulfobulbaceae bacterium
GCTCGGCGCCAGGGGCTGGATGTGCCTCCTCTGCCTCTTGCTGCGTAAAAAAATGAGAGGGATCTGAACGGTTACGAATTATGCGTTGTTTCTGTCAACGCTGATCATTGCAGGTTCTCTCTATCTGATTGACAGTGGCAGAGAGGTCTCGGGAAGTGTACTCGCCGGAGCCACACTGACCAGCCTTGCTTATATTTTTATTACCGGCAGAAAAAAGGATGCTGAATCGGCAAAAGGTAAAAAAAATTGAGCAGTAAATAGGGACACAATTGGCCCTGGAATATCATCACCGCTGATAATAGGGCACGGTAACCGTAATAAGATAAAACAGATTTACAATATATTTTGCATCTGCTAATATGCTTATATGGTCAGAGAGGTCTTTAACAAAGTCGTTTCAGAAACATTCCCGATAAACCGCAAACGAGGCGGCGGAATTATTAAGATTGAAGCATGGGAAAATCACAAGGGAGAAATTGTCAAGTACAGCATGGCGTATATTAACCCTTTTGTGTTCTCAGGTGACAATGGCCGAGTGCTTGGCTACGATAATGCGCACAACTTTCACCATAGGCACTATTGCGGTGAAATATCCGAAGTCGATGACTTCGTCAGTTATCAGGAACTGGTGGAACGATTCGAGCGGGAAATGAAAGAGTTCATAAAATGAGTGTAGAATTAAAAACCGGTTCTCTCAATGATTTGTTTGCTTCCGCTAAAGAAACAGCCAAAGAAATTGATGAAGGAAAGAAGATAACCCCAAAAAACATCGTATGGGTGGAGCCGCACGATTTAATGGCGATTCTGAAACCGGAGAGAACACGAATAGTTAAATACTTACGTAAAAAGCAGCGAGTTGTTTTTTCAGAATTAATGGCTGAAATGCGCAGAACACCTGTCAGCCTCAATAACGATCTGAAAATTTTATCCAGATATCAATTGGTTAAAATATTTAAAGAGCCAAACCCCGGTCACGGGATACATAAGGTGATCGAATCGACGTATGGTAACGAAAAAATTGAATTCAAGGCGGAAATATAAATTCATGGCGGTCGTTGCTCTCAGCCATTATCCACTTCTCTCCTCAATTCACACGACAACCAGCATTACCTGCCGACCCGTTCGGATGTTGAGGCTCTTCAGTCGGACTGGAATGCGGTCGGCGAAGATTTGACATTTGTGCTGGCCGGTCAAATTCTTAACACCAATAGAGGCGATGAGCAGAACTAATCAGCATCAGAAAGTTTCACCGAACAAAGAATATTCGGAACTGCAAGAGGTTCTGAAAGAAATTCCAGATAAGATACTTGTTGGAGAACTTGAAAACAGAATTCACCAGGAAACAGGCCTGGTGCAAGCAGCCTCTCAAACTATGTTCTCCGGCCCGATACCGCCTCCCCGCCATGTTGAGGGAATACGACGCCGTGCAGGAAGGCTTTGCTGATCGGATCATTTCCATAACAGAGGCGCAGCAGTCTCATCGGCATGAACTTCAAACAAAATCTGTTGAAAATAACAACGTAAAAGCCTATGGACAATAGGCGACAGGCCGCAATTAGGAACCAGCGGAATTTTGCCACTGAAAGACTCACCTGTGAAAGCGGTCTGTCCCACCTTACCATATAAAATATATTATTCAGTGGAAACGGAAAGGAGCGGAAAGTGTCGCTTTGCTTTTTTTCTGCACCGCTATTTATCGCCATGAACGAACAGTACATGCTCAGAGAAATCTTTGACGCTCTACCCTCTATAATTTTTGTGGTTGATCAGGATGTACGGATTCAGGAATATAATGCAGCAGCCAAGGCACTCATAACCTCTACACGAAACACCATTCTCCAACAGCGTGCCGGAGAGGTCATAAAATGTATTCATGCGCAACAAACAGCAAAGGGCTGCGGAGGATCAGCTCAATGCTCAGATTGTCTTCTCAGGAATTCTGTGAAGCAGGCCTTGCAGGGCAAACGGGTTGTACGACAGCGGACCCGCATACACATAATACAACAAGGGCATCAGGTTGAAATTTACACATTGATCACGGTTTCACCATTTTCCTTTCACAATGCCCCCCGTGCCTTGCTGGTCATTGAAGACATCAGCGAAATCGCTGAATTGTATAATATGATCTTTATCTGCCCGGTATGCGGAAAAATGCAGGGTGACAAAAAAGCCTGGATGCGGGTTGAGTCTTATTTTAAAAATAACTGGAATGTTGACTGCTCACACGGCTATTGTCCTGATTGCTTTCAAAAAGAGATGAAAAAGATCCGATTTTCTTCACAGGGCGGAACAGACCTGCCGATTATTGATTAATGCGGATACGGTCCCGGACGAATTGATCCGGATAACTTGTTAACATGGAAAGAGTTTATTGATATGTCCTTTACACCTCTTGACAAGGTTGAGAACACCTATGATGTTATTGTTATCGGCTCCGGTCTTGGCGGGCTGACCTGTGCCAAACGTCTTGCCAAATCCGGCCATACTGTCCTTCTGCTGGAGCACCATCTTCAGCTAGGTGGACTGGCAACATGGTTTAAGCGAGGCGGGCATACCTTTGATGTATCCCTGCATGGCTTCCCCCACGGCATGGTTAAGACCTGCAAGAAATACTGGTCTAAGGAGATCAAAGAGTCCATTGTCCAGCTGAAAAATATTGCCTTTGACAATCCCCAGTTCTCGTTGACTACCACTTTTTCCAAAGATGATTTCACCCGTATCCTGCATGAGGATTTCAAGGTTGACCGGGCCACTGTAGATGATTTTTTCAACACAGTCCGGGCCATGAATTTTTATGATGATCAGGGTATGACCACCCGTGAGCTGTTTGAGCAGTTTTTTCCAGGTCGATCTGATGTTCATCGTCTGCTTATGGAACCCATCACCTATGCCAACGGCTCAACTCTGGATGAACCAGCCATTACTTATGGGATTGTGTTTTCCAATTTCATGAGCAAAGGCGTGTTTACCTTTGAAGGCGGCACAGACAAACTTATCGGGATGATGGCCGATGACCTGAAAAAAAATGGGGTCACCATTTGCACCGGTGCCAAGGTTGATCGGATTCTGGTTGATCAGGGCAAAACCAGGGGTGTGCTTGTTGGGGATCGGGAAATTACAGCCAAGGCTGTGGTGTCCAACTCCGGCATCACCAATACCATTGATAACCTGGCTGGCCGGGAAGCCTTTAGCAATGATTTCCTGTCCCGCTTTGACAAGGTGATGGTGAATAACTCATCCTGTCAGGTTTATTTTGGTATCCGCAAGGGTGAGTCCATTCCTGACGTGGGTGATTTGCTCTTTACCTCGACAGCTGAAGAATTCTCTTCCGAAGAAATGCGTCGTATAGATACGCAGAGTCGCACCTTTTCCGTCTATTACCCCAAGACCCGCCCGGATAAACCAGATTACACAGTGGTGGCCTCAATGAACGGTAATTACGATGATTGGGCAGGGCTTGATAAGCAGACCTATACTCAGGAAAAAGAGGCAATGGTAGAGCGTTGCCTGATTGATCTGGAGCGATACCTTCCGGGCATCCGGGCCAAGGTGGATACCATCTCTTCAGCCACTCCCAAAACCTTTAACCGCTACACCCTGCATACCAGAGGCACCTCCTTTGGCACCAAGTTTGAGGGCCTGGATATCTCCCGCACCATCTTTAAAGAAGTCGGTGGCCTGTTCCATGTAGGCTCAGTGGGCATTATCATGAGTGGCTGGCTGGGGGCCATCAACTACGGGGTGATTGTGGCTAATGATGTGGATGCCTATGTGCGAGGATGAACCATTTTCCTCATATTCCTTTTACAGCTCATGCCCTATACGCCACAGGATGGCGTGAAGGTTATGAACAATAATCTGGAAAAATAAACTGATGAAGGTGTGAAAAGCAGGATATCCAGAGGAGGTAAAGGGTATCCTGCTCTCGTGCTCTGTAAGAAAGATCTTGATGAGTCTTAGCTGACTTCGATTTTCACCAGCTTATCACCAAGCTTAAGGGCATCTCCGACCTTGGCGCTGATACTCTTCACAACACCAGCTACTTCAGAAATAACCGGGGTCTGCATCTTCATGGCTTCAAGGACCATGACCTGCTCACCCTCAGCAATCTCTTGCCCTTCCTTGACATTAATCGCGCTGACATTACCGCCAAAAGGAGCCCGAATATCACCGGCAGTAGCCAGCTCCTCAATTTCCTCCTTGGACAGACTCACCACGGCCTGGGTGCCTTCCACAAGCTCTGGTTCAAAGACATAGACCCGTTCGTGATGATCCACGTTCAGATACACATTGGTCTCTCCATCATCGTTCTTCTGCACAGGGCCAACTTCCAACATATGCTCTTTGCCGGAATGATCCCGGAAGCTAATACTCTCGCCCAGATCAAAACCGCCCTGACGGAGGAAGATAGAGGGAGGCAGGACATAGGACTTACCAAATTTTTCTTCAAATTTAAAAAAGTTAACCGCATCATTCGGATGCTGGAGATAGGTAACCAGCTGCTGCTCTGTAGGCTCAGAGCCTAATCGTTCAGCCAGGGTTTCACGTTCCTGCTCAATATCCATATCCTCAATATCATCAATACCGCCTTCTTCTTCAAGAATAGTTTTCCAGTTTTCACCAAAAACCTTCTCATAAATCCAGTCAGCAGGCTGATAAAAAGGAAAAGGGCCGTACTTGCCCAGCAGGAGATTCTTCAGATCCCCGGACGGAGATTCATAACGACCATTCTGGACATTAGAAACAGCTGTGGTCCAAAGGATCTGGGAACCAGGGGTCACGCTCCAGTAATTGCCCAATTCCTTTTGTACTTTGGGGAGTTCTTTGTGAAGGATGTCCGGCATCTTATCCAGGAAACCACCTTTCACGGCCTGTTCCAGGCTGGAACCCATAGCACCACCAGGCAGCTTATGGATCTGGACTGTGGGCTGAAAGCCTTTGATCTGGGATTCAAATTGCGCATAATGCTGACGTTCGTCCCGGATAACATCAGAGGATGCAATCACAGCCTCCTCATCAATACCCACAGCGGTCTTACCAAGATCTTTCAGGGTCTGGATAACGGTCAGGATGGGAGGAGGGCCGTAGAAACCGGTAAAGGCATGATCAGAGGCATCAACGATCTTGGCCCCGTTTATGACAGCCTCAACAATACGGCCTACATCGTTTCCATCAGTATTATGACCGTGGTAATGGATAATAATATCCGGGTAGGCCTGCTTAATGGCATCCACCAGCTCACCAATACGGCGCGGGGTTCCCAGTCCACCATGATTCTTGATACACAGGGTAATTTCCTCACCAGTAACATCAAGGATATCCTGAACCTTTTTCACGTAATATTCATTGGTATGTTCAGGGCCTGTGGAAAAACAGATGCAAGGCTCATTGATCTTGCCCGCCTTGGCAACTTCCTCAAAAACAGCCTGCATATTAGGAATATGATTCATGAAGTCAAAGGTCCGCCAAACATCAACATATTTGGCAAATTCTTTAACAGTAAAACGGATCACATTCTGGGGGTAGGGACGATAGCCAAACAGGTTGACACCACGACAGAGGGTCTGAAACATGGTGTTGGGCATGGCCTCGCGCAGCAATTCCAGCTTGAGAAAAGGGTCCACCTGCTTACGGAGGATGTCCACATGCACCGAAGCCCCACCGGTTATTTCCAAAGAAAAATATCCAGCTGCTTCCCTGGCCTTGGCTGCCATCAGATCGGTGTGCAGCAGAATGCGGTTTTTATAATCTGACTGGGACATATCCCGAGCCGTATTGGTAATATAGTAGCCATCAGCCTCACGCACTGCCTTAAGCACTGCCGCTGTCTCCATATCCTGGGTAATTCGTGTCATAACTCTGTATCCGTAAAATATTCGTTGATTATCCGGTATGCCTTCAGGCCTGTAGTGGCAAGATCTATGTGTCTGCCCGCTATGAAAGGGCGAACAATAGGTTCGCCCCTACGCAGTATCCTCTTTTTCAGGAAATCCCTTACGCTGCATAGGTATTTTCACCTTTTTGATGAATCTCAGCAATCAGGCGGGCCAACTTGTTGACTTCACTACTATCCTCTTCATAATCCAGCAGGCCATCATGGGTATCCAAAAAAGAGGTATCAAAATTGCCTTCCTGAAAATCAGGCTCTTGCAGTAAACGGAGAAAAAAGGGAATGGTCGTTTTCGGACCAGTGATAACAAAGTTGTTCAAACAACGTCTGAGACGATCCACAGTCTCAGACCAGGACCAACCAAATACGGTCAGTTTAACCAGCAAGGAATCGTAAACCTGGGGAATGGTGAAGCCTTGATAGCAGAAACCATCCAGACGAACACCATAGCCACCTGGTGAGCGATACACCCGAACAGTCTTGCCGCCTTCAGGCATAAAGTTGTTTTTAGGATCTTCAGCATTGATGCGCAACTCCACAGCATGACCGCGCAACAAAACATCATCCTGGCTAAAGAGCAGCTCTTTGCCCAGGGCCAGTTTGATCTGGGTCCGAACAATATCAATACCAGTGATCATTTCAGAGACAGTGTGCTCCACCTGAAGGCGGGTATTGATCTCCATGAAATAATAACTGCCATCCTTATCAAAGAGGAACTCCACCGTGCCTGCATTGAAGTAGTTAGCAGCTTTAGCAGCCTGGACAGCAGTCTGGCTGATGTCTTCCTGCTGCTCAGGGGTGAGCTGAAATGCCGGGGCGATTTCAACAAGCTTTTGGTTACGGCGCTGAATGGAGCAATCCCGGGTGCCAAGGTGAACAGTATGTCCGGTTTTATCAGCAATGATCTGAACCTCAATATGCTTAGGGTTGACCACTACCTTTTCCAGGTAAACAGAGTCATCGTTAAAAGCAGCCTGGGCCTCAGTCCGGGCAATGCCGTATTGCTCCTCCAGCTCTTTTTCATTCTCAACCCGCCGGATACCTCGTCCACCTCCCCCAGAGGTTGCTTTCAGCATGATCGGGTAACCGTATTTTTTGCCGAATTCCCGCGCCTCTTCAAGCCCTTCTTCGCCAGCTTTCAGATTCTGTGTGCCTGGCACCATAGGAATACCGGCATCAGCCATAATGGTTCGTGCCATGACTTTATTGCCCAATTTATCAATAGCGTCCGAAGACGGGCCAATAAAAATTATACCAGCCTCTTCACATGCTCGGGCAAAATCGGCATTTTCTGCCAGAAACCCATAGCCTGGGTGAATAGCCACGGCACCGCTCTTTAGAGCCGCATTAATGACTTTATCAATATTCAGATAATCACAGCGCGGACCGTGGCCAAGCCAGATGGCTTCATCAGCAATTCGTATATGTTTAGAGTCGTTATCAGGCGTTTCATAAATAGCAATAGCTTCATAATTTAATTCCTGAATAGCTCGGATAATCCGAATAGCTATTTCCCCCCGGTTGGCAACAAGTATTTTTGTCTTCACAGGTTCAGCCTTTCTAAGATTTTTGATTAATGTGATGGCAGATCAAGTCGAATAAAGTTGTGTACTGCAATCGTATTTTTATGAAAAAAAATATGAGGGAAGTTTATAATAATAACAGAAATTCTTCTATTAGGCAAGTGAAAGCTCTTTGAAGCACAAGGGTATCTTGTTTAAATACTATTGTAACAACAGGTTGGGTTTCAAAAGGCTCTTCTGGAATTTTCTCTCACTGAAAAATAAATGTGAGTTGGAAAAATTTCCTTCTTCCGTTATTTATATGAGGGTATCAGGGAGTATCTTTACGTTCTTTGATCAGATTTACATCCTGTTGTTTCGGCCCAAAAGAGCGAAATACAGTTTCGCTGATAATAAATCCCAATTGCCACATAATATGGAAGTTTCTTTATATATCGTGTACAATTAAGAGATAGATACTATCTTTAAAATTGACTTTTTTCTGACTACCATTCTTCCAGTTGGGCACTCCGTACTTCCTTACAGGTGGTAAAACTATGCAGCATAACAACAGACGTCAATTTACCCGCATTAAATTACCTCGCCCTATCGCCCTTAATTTCGGTAAAAATAAATATGAATGTTCCGCAACAAACCTTAGTCTTGGTGGAGTATATATTCAAGGGTGTTTTAAACAACAGGCAGGTGATATCTGTGATATAAAATTATCTCTCTCAGAAACTGACCCAAACCTGCATATTAAGGCGGTCTGTTCCGTGGTGAGACAGGACAAAGATGGACTTGCCTTGCAATTTACCTCCATGGAACCGTCCAGCTTTCTTTTCCTTCAAGAAGCACTCTTATATACAAAGAATGCTCATTGGTGCGAAGAACCCAATGGGGCGCATCCACCTTTTTATCCCTGGAAAATTCTTTGAAGCAAGGACTCAAAACTCTATCCCCTTTTGCGCCTTGATCCCCTGTTGATAAGGATGCTTAATCGGGTGCATTTCAGTGACCAGATCAGCAAGTTCAATAAGTTCTTCAACTGCATCACGACCCGTGATACAGACATGAAGGTCAGCAGGTTTTTCCCGAAGCACCTCTATAACCTCTGCCGTATCAATCATTCCATAACGCAATAAATAAGTAAATTCATCAAGAACAACAGTGTGATAATCACCTGAACGAATAACCTTTTTTGCCTTTTCCCAAGCCTTTCGCGCTGCTGCTGTATCTTTTTTAACGTCTTCTGATTTCCAAGTAAATCCTCTTCCTGTTACATGAAAATCAATCTCCTCATGAAAACGGGCCAATGCTTCCATTTCACCATATTTCCAACTCCCCTTAATAAACTGAATAAAACAGGTCTTCAAGCCATGGCCTGCAGCCCTAATACTCATTCCAAGGGCTGCGGTGGTTTTTCCTTTTCCATGGCCTGTAAATATCAGAATCAGTCCTTTTTTATGCATAATTCCCCCTTTTAAATCCTTCTGTTGAAAAAATGTTGAAAAACTTGTTAGCAAGTTGTTGACAATCATCTTAAAACATTGTTGATAACAATAAAATATCATATATACACAATCTGTTCGCAGAGAGTAAACGAATTTTATGAACAAATTTATTTCAAAAAAATAAATAAATAGATTCTTTTTCCACAAACTGACAGCCTTAATACTAATAATAAGTTTTTATATATAAAGAAGGAGTAATTATTATGCCGTTCCACTTCAACATAGCCAGAGAAGATCTTCTCAAAGCAATCGGTGCACAACAACAGATCACAAACAAAAAAGGCACACTTGCTATCTTGACAAATTTGCTCATGGAGGTGAAAAACAATGAGATTATTTTCACAGCAACAGATTTAGAGATAAGTCTCAAACAGACAGTACCAGCTGAGGTCTTTGAAACAGGTAGTTTGACAATCCCTTCAAAAAAACTTTTTGAATTATCCCGTGAATCAGGATCTCCCACCTTAAACTTTAAAGAAGGTGAAAAAAAATGGATCAATATTACTTCTGGCAGCAGTACCTATAGGCTTGCCGGAATGATGACAGAAGAGTTTCCAGAGTTTGAACAGTATAACGAAGAGGACCTGGTGGAAGCAGAAGGAGAAGTTATCTGTAACCTTATTGATAAAACAATATTTTCTATCGCAACAAACAAAGAAAATGTGTACACACTTAATGCCGCACTTTTCCAACAGCTGATCGAAAATGAAAAAACTATCTATAGAATGGTCACTTCAGATGGTCACCGACTCAGTATCATGCAGAGAGAGGTACAGGGATCCCCCTTACTAAACTTTGAAAAATTTATTTTGATTCCACGGCGAGGAATACAACAGATCCGAAAATTTGGAGAAGAGCAGGATACTTTTCTGTTAGGGGTAGAGCACAAGAAGATTGTCTTAAAGAGTGATGATGCCTTACTTGTGATCAGGCTCATGGAAGGAGAATTTCCTGATTTTGAAAACATCCTCAATTTTATCTCGAAAGAGTATAATATTATTATTAATAAGATATTATTTATTGAAGCCCTAAAACGAATCAATCTTTTTACCGAAGGTGAATTCCATGCAATCAAGTTTGAATTGAATAATAATCAAATGGTGCTGACCTCTGAACATGCTGATTTTGGATCAGCACGAGATGAAATCGCCATTGAGTATAGCGGAGAAGAACTGTCTATAGGCTTTAACTGCCGATACTTTATGGATGCACTTCAAGTAATGGAGGGAGAAGATATCCAGGCATCTATCAGTTCCAATGAAAGTCCCTGCCTTATTACTTCAGAAGAAGATGAAGGGTTTCTTGGAATAATTATGCCGATGAAAATCAAATAATTGCGAAGATTCAGATCCAATACCCTGTTGCTTGCGGCGTAACAGGAAAACATTTTTTTATGAATACCAAGTCCCTTGGTGCGGGTCGTTTATTTCTCGTTTTTTTTGTTACTGGTAACAGGACTAAATTTCCACAGCTCTTTTTTTTCACAAAAAAGAAATTTTTTCAGAACTGAAAGAAGTTAGTGCTGAATTTTTTTTGCCAGTGAACAAAATAAACGTCAAAAAACTCTTTTTGGTTTTCCATGGAAAAAGGGTGTTGAAAAAAATGTTGATTGACAAATACCCTGAAATGCGATTAATTATCATCTTTGTATGTTCTGACTCTCTTCTTCAGTACTTCCTTATAGCAAGAATTTCTCTTTATGCGAGTCAACAAAGATAGAAAGAACATATTTGTGCATATAGAATTACAAAAATGAGATTATTAAAATCGCTCTTTTCCGAATTAATTTAATCAAAGGAGAACGCAAATGGCTATAACGGTAAAAGCTATCGCCGAAAGCATTAATATCATGGGGACCCGAAGTGGTTCTGCTATGAAAGAACGCATTAAGGAACCTATTCAGGAAATGGCAAAGGAAGAAACAAATGCCGGAGGCTCCTATCTTGACCTGAATATCGGGCCAGCACGAAAAGACGGTACTGAGCTGATGCCTTGGGTGGTACAAACAGTGGAAGAGGCAGTGGATACCCCGCTCTGCCTGGATACAACCAATACCGATGCCATGACTGCGGGCTTCAATGTTGTAAAAAACAAGCAAGGTGCTATTATGAATTCCATCTCGGCTCAGCCAGAGCGGATGGAAGTTCTTATTCCTGTGGCTGCTGAGGCACAATGTAATGTTATTGCCCTGCTTTGGGGACCTGATGGAATGCCGCGTGACTCCAACGAGCGTGCTGCTATGGCTGTTGACCTGATGATGGCAATGAACGAAGCTGGTATTCCCAATGAAAAAATTCTCTTTGATCCTATTGGAACGCCCATGACTCTCGGAGCTGATCAGATTGCCTCTGGATTGGAGTTCATGATGATGTTGCCGGATATTGCACCCGGAGCTGGGTCCACTGTTGGTTTATCCAATGTCTCCAACGGTGTGGCCGAAAATCTGCGTAAATATCTGGATCGCACCTACCTGATCATGCTGATGAAGTACGGCATCAGTACTGCTATTGTCAACTCCTATGATGAAGAGTTGATGGCTATCTGCAAAGGAGAACGTCAGGATCTGGTTGACCTAGTTCATGGTATGATGGATGGCGATATGCCGGATCCTGGCACATTAGAAGGTGCCGCTCTTGAGCATTACAAAACCTTCCGTTGCCTTTCCGGTCAGGCAATTTTTTCTGAATCCTGGTTGGACCTGTAAAATTTTAGGTATACCGGTATATTTTTTTATACCGAGTTATCCCTCGTATTTTTCTCCACAGTTTATAGCCGTTCCGAAAGGTTGCGTTTTTTTCTCGGAACGGTTATATCTTTGCACTAAGATATCCTTAGAAATCAATTGACAAATATCTCTGAACCATGTCATTCTATTAAAAAGTAGAATTGAGTATGATTGAATTTGAATGGGATCCGCACAAAGCAGAGACGAATGTTAGAAAACATCAAGTGAGCTTCCCGGAAGCCGCCACCGTCTTTAGAGATTCACTGGGTATTACCGTTTATGACCCTGACCATTCTGATCAGGAAGACCGATTTATTTCCATAGGAATGTCAAAATCTGGACGCCTCTTGATGGTTGCGCATACTGACAGAGGAAGTCGTGTCCGTATCATAAGTGCACGTGAATTAAACCGATCAGAGCGTAAGGCATATGAAAACGAAATTAAACGACGAAAAGGGAGATGAACTCCGTTCGCATTATGATCTTTCTCAATTGTTGAAAGAAGGAGTGCAGGGAAAATACGTCAGCAGTTACCTTGAGGGAACGAACACCGTATTATTGGACCCTGATGTTGCGAAAGCTTTTCCTACAGAAGCATCTGTAAACGAAGCTCTTCGTTTGGTGATTAAATTAAGACGGCTTCCCTTCAAAGATGCAGGGGCGGCCTTGTCGTAGAAAATGAAAATTGCACACGACAATGTGTGCCGGTTACCTCGTAACTTAATTCAGCACACCAACTTTCCTGAAAAAATGACAACTGCAAGTAATTGGACCAAATCATCCTGGAAAAATTTTCCGGTTTTGCAACAGCCAAACTGGCCAGATGAAAACGCATTACATGATATTCTCCAAACAATCTCAGATTTGCCGCCCTTAGTTTTTGCCGGTGAAATACGGGATCTCAAAAATAAATTGGCTCAGGCCGTACAGGGCGAGGCCTTTCTCCTACAAGGTGGTGATTGCTCAGAAGAATTTTGTCGCTGCACAGCTCCTAATATCAGAGATACCCTGAAGGTACTGCTCCAAATGGCAGTTACCCTAACCTATGCCGGTGAAAAACCCGTTATCAAGGTAGGACGAATTGCTGGTCAATATGCCAAACCCCGCTCCAGTGATACAGAGATGGTCAATGGTATTGAATTACCCAGTTACCGGGGGGATATGTGTAATTCAGAAGATGCTGACCCTGATGCACGCATTCCTGATCCCAGGCGATTATTACAGGGATATAATATGTCTGCTGCCAGTCTCAATTTGCTCCGTGCTTTTACCCGTGGTGGTTTTGGCGCCTTGGACAAGGTTCAGGCATGGAATCAGGAGTTTGTTAAAAAATCACCCATGGGCCGCTCCTATGAGCGCTTGGCCAAGCAAATTAACCAGGCCATGCAGTTTATGCAGAATGTGGGCGTTGATACCAGTACTCCACAACTTAAAGAAGTGGAATTTTATACCTCCCATGAAGCCCTCTTCCTTGGCTACGAAGAAGCTCTTACCCGTAAAGATTCCATGGAAGGCGGTTGGTATGACTGTTCCGGCCATATGCTCTGGATCGGTGATCGAACCCGTCAGATTGACGGCGCCCATATTGAGTTTCTCCGGGGTGTTCTGAACCCGTTGGGAATGAAGGTGGGACCCAAGCATGATATTGATAATGTTCTTTCTATCATCGAAAAACTGAACCCAGAAAACGAAGCAGGCCGGATAACACTGATCATGCGTTTTGGTGCCAAAGATATTGAAAATCACCTGCCTCCCTTGTTGCGAGCAGTAAAAAAAGAAGGCATGAATGTGCTTTGGAGCTGTGATCCCATGCATGCCAATATTCGCAAAACAGAAAACGGGCATAAAACCCGGAGTTTTGACGATATTCTTTCAGAGCTGCGTCAATTCTTTGAATTGCATTGGGCTGAAGGAACTGTTCCGGGCGGTGTACATTTTGAACTGACTGGTGCTGATGTGACAGAATGCACTGGTGGTGCCCGTCAATTGGCTGATGAGCATTTGGGACAGAATTACCTAACTACCTGTGATCCTCGTTTGAATGCAGAACAGTCACTGGAAATGGCTTTTCAGATTGCTGAAATGATGAGAACCTGACCAGTACGTTTAAAAGTTCGAGTGATGCCTTGAATTCACTTGGACTTTTATGTTTTGTTATCCTTCCCCAAGGGGAGGGAAGTTATTCAGGGCAGACCTTCTTGATCAGTCCTTTGTTACATCATGGAAAATTCCTCCCCCCCTCCCCTGTCAGATGACTACCTGAAAACCGTCAGCCATAGTCCGGGCGTGTATCAGATGCTGGGAAAACGAGAGGTACTCTATGTGGGTAAGGCTCGGGATCTCCGTAAACGACTTGCTCAATACGCCCATTATTCCGGCTCTGTTCATTCCAAGACCGCTGTTATGCTCTCCCATGTGCAGTGCGTGGAAACCATCCTCACTACCACAGAAAAAGAGGCTCTGATTCTTGAGGCCTCATTGATCAAAAAACACCGGCCTCGCTATAATGTCATTCTTCGGGATGATAAAAATTACCCTCTTATCAAAGTAACGGTTAAAGACCAATGGCCCCGTCTCCATGTTACCCGACGACGGCTGAGAGACGGCAACCGCTATTTTGGTCCTTATACCTCAAGTGCTGCTCTTCGTGCCTCCCTTCATCTTCTCTTTTCCCTCTTTCCCTTACGCCGCTGTAAAAAAATGCGTAAGCGGGAACGTCCCTGCCTGAATTATCAGATGAAACGTTGTTTAGCTCCCTGCTCCGGTTTGGTGAATCAAGAGGAATACCAGACCATGGTGGACGAAGTGCTGATGATTCTGGAAGGAAAAAGCAATAAGGTGATAAAACGGTTGGAGAAAAAAATGCAGTCCGCTGCTGACCGGCTGGCCTTTGAGGAGGCAGCCCTGTATCGGGACCAGATGAACGGGTTGGGAAAAACTCTGGAACACCAGACCGTGGTTGCTGAACATCAGATGGACCAGGACGTATTTGGTCTTGCCCGCCATAATGCCTCAGTGGGTCTCTCTCTCCTTTTTGTCAGGGCTGGTATGGTCAGCGGAGCCCAGACCTTTTTTATAAATGATCCGTTGGGCGGGAATGACCGCATTCTCCGTGAAACCATTTTTCAATACTATTCTGAACAGCGACAACCCCCCCGTGAGCTGCTCCTTCCCCTTATGCCGGAAGATGGAGAACTGGTTGTGGAACGACTTCGTGAGCTTCGTCAGGGGGCTATAGATTTGCGGGTTCCTCAACGAGGCAAGCGCATGCAGTTGATGCAGATGGCCAATGATAATGCCCAACAGATTTTTGCAGAGCAGAGTAAAAAGGAAAAATCCTGGAAAACCCTGGCTCGTTCTTTGGAAAAATTCCTTAAACTCCGTCATCGTCCTGACACCATTGAATGCCTTGATATATCTAACCTGGCAGGTAAACAGCCTGTGGGATCCTTGGTTTGCTTTATGCATGGAGAACCAGAAAAATCTCGTTTCCGTCATTACCGGATTCGTCTGAAAGATGAGCCGGATGATTATGCCATGATGAATGAAGTCCTGGAACGGAGGATGGAAACCGGCTTGGAAAAGGATAATCTTCCCGATCTCCTGCTCCTTGATGGTGGCAAGGGGCAGCTTAATATTGCTGTCAATGTGCTGGCCCGTTTTGATCTTCTGAATAGGATTGACCTGGTATCCATTGCCAAGGAAAAGCAAGAAGAAGGGGAAAAGCTCTTTCGACCGGGGAGAAAGAACCCCATTCTCTTACCAGCACATTCCCCTGCCCTGCTCTATTTAATGCGGATTCGCGATGAAACGCATCGCTTTGGTATTACCTTTCACCGTAAACTGCGCAATAAAGCCACGCTTCATTCACGGCTTAACAAGCTGGAAGGGATCGGGGATAAACGAAAGACCCTGTTGTTGAAAAAATTAGGCAGTTATAAAAGGATCATGGAAGCAACGGTTGATGAGCTGAGTACTGTGCCGGGGATTGGCAGGAAAACTGCGGAGTCTGTATATGGGCAATTGCATAAAGAGGAAAGTAAACAGGGAGACTGAACTCCCTGTTTCTCCAGCCCAAGATTACCTGTAATAAAAAAAATGGGTCAATCTGAAATGACTTAACCTGCCTAAATGATTATTATAGCAATAAGACCTCGCGTCTCGGATCAAGTCTTTCTCTGCCTCATACTCGCTGCAATAGCTCTTAGTGGTTTCAATCAGCTTTGTATGAAAACCTGTGATGTCCCTCCATTCACATCTAAATTCTGCTCTTGCTCCCAATTGTTGAGCATGAGCTTGATCAATAAACGACAAAGCCATAAGGCAACTTAATGCAATTATATATTTTTTCATAGATTTTTCCCCCTTGTTTACTTTGGTACTTTGCAAGATAGTACTTATCGGTAATTATTATTACTTGAAATATATTCTTTCCGTGAATTGAAATCAAGGGATATTTGGTCAATAATAGTAATTATTGTTTTTATCATGTAATACAGTCTTGGCCCGCATTGGTATGTTATTAGGAGAGAAGTAAGTGAAGAAAATGAGGAAAAGAGAATAGCTTTTTTGCTCCTCATTATGTACGAGCCGGAACATCAATTAGGATAAAATCAGCTAATTCCTGTCCCTTGATAACAAGCAGCTCTGGTGTTTGGACCCGGATTTGATCCTTTGCCGACATCATCTGACCGTTTACAGAGAGACTTCCCTCGGTCAGGTAGAGAAAGACACAGCGTTCCTCAGCACATTCATGGACCACTTTTTTTTCCAGATCCAGCTGACAGCGATAGATGGTGGCATCGGTGTGGAAAGTAACTGCTCCAGAGAGTTCCTGACCGGATGCAACCGGCAGCAGGGTATTCTGCCATTGGCTGGCATCATAATTCGTTTGGGCATAGGTCGGGTCCAGCCCTGCCGTATCCGGTAATATCCAGATTTGATAAAAAAAGACTTCTTTCTCGGCAAGATTAAATTCAGAGTGGGTTAGCCCTGTTCCTGCGGACATCCGCTGTACATCCCCTGCCTTGATAATCGTTTTATTGCCCATACTGTCTTCATGGGTTATCTCGCCTTTCAGGACAATGGTTATAATCTCCATCTCCTCATGGGGATGAGTGGCAAACCCTTTGCCGGGTTCCACGATATCATCATTAAAAACCCTTAACGCGCCGAGTTGGAGGTTATTGGGATCATGGTAATCAGAGAACGAAAAAAGCCAATAGGTTTTTAACCATCCGAAATCGGTAAAATGTCGATCTGCTGCTTTAATAATTTCCATCGTAGATATCTCCTTTCTGCAATGTCCGATAGCAGACTGATAAGGTTGATAGTAAAATTTGGGCTTACCAATAATACATGGCCGTGGTTCCCAGTTCCTGCTCAATCTCCAGCAGACGGTTGTACTTGGCAATGCGCTCACTACGACTGGCCGAACCACTCTTGAGATGCCCGCCATCCATTGCCACGGAGAAGTCAGCCAGGAAGGTGTCCTCAGTTTCCCCTGAGCGATGGGAAAGAAAATAACGCCAACCCGCTTCCCGGCACATGCGGATGGCCTCAATAGTTTCGGTCACTGTGCCGATCTGGTTGAGCTTAATCAAGACCGAGTTGGCTGATCCTTCCTTGATCCCCCTGGCAATGTACTCTGTATTGGTGACAAAGATATCATCGCCCACCACCTCTATCTTGTCTCCATATCGGGCCGTGAATTGCTGAAAGCCTTCCCAGTCATGCTCTGCCAGAGGATCCTCCCAGGAGATGATAGGATATTTGTCAATCCAGGATCCTGCCAGCTTGATGAGTTGGCCCCGATCCATCCTGCCAGCCCCGGAACGGTTCAGGTCATACTCGCCGTTCTCTTTCAGGGCAAAGGAAGAAGCTGCACTGTCCAAGGCCAGCGAAATATCCTCTCCAGGCTTATAGCCTGCCTGCTCAATTGCCTGAATAATGGTTTCAATGGCATCCTCATTGCTGGAGAAATTCGGGGCAAAACCGCCTTCATCACCAATGCCTGTGGATAAACCACGCTGGTTTAAAATGCTCTTCAGTACATGAAACGTCTCAGCAACCGCACGCAGGCCTTCACAAAAGCTGGAGGCCCCGATAGGGACGGCCATGAATTCCTGAAAATCGACGCTATTATCGGCATGGGCACCACCGTTAACAATATTCATGCAGGGAACCGGCAAGCGACGCGTTCCGGCTCCACCGAGATAGCGGTACAAGGGAAGATGCGAGGCCTTAGCTGCTGCTTTGGCCACTGCCATAGAAACACCAAGAATGGCATTGGCACCCAGCTTTGATTTATTCTTGGTCCCATCTATGGCAATCATTTGCTGATCAATCAAGGCCTGATCAAAGGGGTCCATACCAAGCAAGGCCGGTGCGATGAGCTGGTGAACATTGGTCACAGCCTGACATACGCCTTTGCCAAAATAGCGATTCTGATCCTGGTCACGCAGTTCAACAGCCTCGTTTTCTCCGGTGCTGGCACCAGACGGAACAGAGGCTGATGCCCTGATACCATTGCTCAGTTCAACAAAAACCCGCACAGTGGGAAAACCGCGAGAGTCAAGAATTTCCATTGCCTGGATTGTAGAAAAAGTCGGTCGAGTCATCCTGTTCTCCTTATTGTTAGATTGTTAGAAATAATCTCAATCCATTATGAGACCTGTATTTATCATGATGTTTCGGTTTTGTGGATCTGTTGCAAAATTAACAGCTTGGTCTGAATTTTATCTATAATATTATGACATTGTGTAAGGAAAATCATAACCATTTGGTCGGCACGTAATTTTTCATCTGTCAGATCTCGAAGGACATGGATCTTCAGTTCCGTAATTCGTGCTATAATACTTTGTAATTCCTCAGGAGAGTCAGACTCCATCTGTTTCTTATCAAGGGCTATAGTCTCTTGCAAAAATCCGTCTACTTTTTCTTTTATCTCTCTATTCAGGATTCTTTCTCTTCTCTTTCTGAGTTCATGAAAACGCAGCCAAATAAAGTAGGAGATGGCAAGAAAGGCAAAAAATAACTCCTTGATTGCAGCGCAGGATTCCATACGATTTGCAAAGGCTTCCATTCTGCGTAACGGATTATAATACTCCTGTGCAATCTGATTTAACGGAAGAACCGACCATTCCCGCACCTCTTTTAATGGAAGAAGATCTGGAAAATTTATTTGAATATTAGTGCTGTATATTGAATCAAGAATGTTGTTAACAAGTGCCGAAGAGGCGTTCTGCCTAACAGCAAGCAGAGCGGTATAGGCAACTGTCTGAATATCCTTACAGGGCAGCGGCGGCGAGGGGTGCCTTGCAAATACTCCTGCAGGGAGTGTGAATTCGGCAAGAAACGCCTTGGATTTTGCCAAAGCTTGTGTATAAGGAAGTTCCAGAAACTTGACAGCACCTGTTTCGCCCATTTTCCTCAAACTTGGACCACGTAGACCCATAACGGCAATGCCCGCATCACAATTATTTTTGTCATGAGGACTGCGGCCAATATCAAAAAAAGCATGTACTTTTTTGACATTGAGTCCATAAAATTCCAGAAGATCATCTGAGGTTATTATTATTCCAGATTCTTCCGGACCTGTACAAACTCGCCTGTCTTCCAGATCATATATCGAATCAATACCCGATTCTTTTTTAGCCAGAATAACTGCCGGTTCAAGGAAAAGCGGTGCGATTACAGTCACATTATTTGACAGCTCATCGTTTGGGTCCGGGAAAACTATCGACTGAAGCAGGGCGACTTCCACCTCACCTTTTTTAAGCAGTTTTAAATTCTCCAATGTTCCGTCAGTTTCTCTGTTCTCTATATTTTTTACCTTTTTTTTCGTTTTGAGGCTGAGTTTTTTTTCCAGAATCTCGCCGAGCTTATAGTATTCTCCCCCTTTCGGACCGCTTGCTATCCTGATTGTATCAGGAAGTCTCTCTTTTTTTGTTATGGTTAACCAGATACTGATTGAACCGGCTGTAATGATGACAACAACAAAGGAGATAAGTATTTTTTCTCGCCTACGCATGAATCACTTCCTTTTCCATCGGAATGCCTGCACAATGAACAACGCCACTGATTTCGAGTTGAAATTAAGACATGTAAAATTGAAAAAGTCAATAAAATTAACACACCAATATCACCACCCGTTTTCAGAGGACGCAGTGATGGGGAATCAAGATGTTTTGGCAACGTATACGCCATATTCAACGCTTTCAACAGGGCTTAGGTTAAAACTCATTACAGGTTAAAAAGTTTTTCCGTGGCTATCAATCGTATAACCTGCTAGAGTTGCAAGTGTATCTGGTCACTTGTTTTGCTGCCACCTTACCTTGGTGAGATAAAAAACAGAAATAATTTAAGATAACTGCCTGCCATGATAACAAACAAATACATCGTCTTCTTCTGTGCTCTTTTTTTCCTTCTTCCGTATTCAGACTGTCGGTCACAGGGAACAGAACCCGTTACCTTGGATCATTTTGATCAGGTTGTTCAAGAAAATCTCCAGGCAGCAACAGAAAAAGCTTTGACCCGTATTGACCTGCATTTTCATGATACGGGAAAGAGGCTGCTGGTTCCCCAAGAATACAAAACCATCCAGTCGGCCATTAATGCTGCGACATCAGGTGATTCCGTGGTTGTTCAGCAAGGGATTTATTACGAGCAGCTTGTTATGAAAGACGGCGTGAAACTTGTTTCTGATGCATCCGATAATGGTGATGAACTTGTTTCTGTAGAACAGGCCATCTTGCAACTCCCCCGCAGAACCTTGCGAACTATTATTGACGGCTCGAAATCATCTCCGTCCCATCACGGCATGTTTGACTTTACAGAGGGACTCGGCTCCACAACCATTATTGATGGGTTCACAATTCAAAATTTACCCAGACAAAACCATCACGAACCCGGACATGCCCATGCTATCAACATGCGAGGGGCAAGTGCCGTGGTCATGAATTGCTACATCCGCAATAATGGTTCCACAGGAATCGGCAATCACGTCTATTTTAAGGATCAAAAACAGCCTATGGATACACGGGATTTTCGTTGGAATAATATCAAAACCAGATCATCCGCTGTGATCTATCATAATATTATAAGTGATAACTTTGGCTTAGGTATCGGGTGTAATCATTTTTCCACCCCCTGGGTGTTGGGCAATGAAATCTTTGCCAACGATGATTCGGCACTCACCGGAATACCCACACCGGGCATTGGCATTAAGCACGGGGCAGCCCCCGACATTCTGGGCAATATTGTCCATGATAACCCAGGTGGCGGAATCCTGACCGGAAAAGGTGAGCATCAGGGCAGATATCTGATCGATAAGCCGACTGCTCCCCTGATTGCGCGGAATGTCGTTTACAGCAATGGTAAGGACAAACCGGGTATAGGAAATGACGCTGCCGGTTCAACAGAGCTTCCGGTCAGAATCCTTAAAAATCTTGTGACAAGAGAACAGGCCGTCGGGATCGGCTTAATGAACAGGGGCGTGAGTATTGTGGAGGAAAACGTTATTGATCGGACCGGATCTGTGGGGATAGCCGTTAACGGCAGCACCGTACTGAAGCTGAACCGGAACCGGATAACAAACACAGGCTCTCCCGGTATTGTTCTTGTCTTTGGTTCAACGGTTCATGAGATGAAGCAAAATATTATGATGAACACTCGCGGGCCGAATTTTGTCATAAAAGACAGTGAGGTTATTGAAAAATAGCAGGTACGGTATGGCATATGGTATAAATGTTTATCCCTCAACAGCAAAATATGACCTTGCAACGTGACCGCAGAACGGCAACACACAAGGCAGTTATACACGGAGATTAATATATGAGCCTGTCATCAACCCTCCTCCAAGCCAGCGAGCTGGGTATCCGCCTGGAGATCGTCAATGGTCTGCCGATCTGGGAAGGCCAACCGGTATACCGCCATCAGAAGCATGTGGAGCGTATTGTTCAGGGGATAGAAAAAGCAGAGCGCACCGAATGCGCTTGTGTCCACGCTGTGGATGTCTATATCCAGTTTCCCAATGGATTGAAACGACCTGACATTTCTATTTTCTGTCAGGAACCCAGTGAGGAAGAGCAGGACTCAGCCCTGACCATGATTCCTGAAGCGGTTATAGAGGTGGTGAGCAAAGGCTTTGAGGCTAAGGATCTGGAGATCGGCCCGCCTTTTTATCTCTCTCAGGGTGTCAGGGATGTGATCGTCTTTGATCCGCTCACTCTGCTGGTGCTGCATGTTCGCAGGGATAATACGGTACGGCAGGTTTCTCCGGTGACTGTTGAGCTGGAATGCGGCTGTCGGGTTTTGGTGTGATATCATGTATTGCAATTAAAGGCAGCAGCAAAAAACGCCTTATCAGCAACCTGCAACACCACATCCCCAACGCTTTCAACGAGATATTTCAAGCGTAAAATGCTTCATTCTGTGCTTACAATGTGACGTTTGACGCTTAAAATGAGCCATTCGATGCTTCAAATGAGGCGTTTGAAGTGTACAACGAGGCATTCAAAGCTTCAAGTGCGGCATTTGAAATGTCAAACGTCACGTTATAAACATCGAATGGGACATTTCATGTTGGAAACAAAGCAAAGGAAAGAAAGGGAGAGGAAAAAGAACTATACAATATAGTTCAGGAAAGTATCAAAGCAGCTTACCATGCTTTGGCTTCTTTGGAGAGTTTTTTCATCACAAAGTTTTCACCTGATCCTTTTCCGCTTGGATAAGGCACCACCCGGATTGCACGAGGATTCACACCCCATCCTTTTTTGAGAAAGCGAGTTGCAAACATCTCATGCGCTTTGTCCTCGCAGAGAATAATAATTTGCGATGCCTTACTCATTTTCCCATCCTCGAGCCATCACTTCAGCCGGTGGCAAATCGGCTACTTGAGGAAATTGATTAACAACAACATGCGCCCCTTCCTGACGAGAGAACCACAGTTCTGTACCCCGTGCCATCTTATTTACTCAAAAACGACACCTTCTTGATACAAAATCAACAATAACCACTTGAAAAGCAGAATAAAATGATCATATTTTCT
>JAABTP010000063.1 GCA_011389815.1 Desulfobulbaceae bacterium
CTCGGCGCCAGGGGCTGGATGTGCCTCCTCTGCCTCTTGCTGCGTAAAAAAAATGAGAGGGGTCTGAACGGTTACTTGGAATTTGGTAGTTTTTTAATGTATCAAAAATATTTTTAATTTGTGCCGCTACTTGGCACCGCCGAGTCATGTCGTTTTGGCAATCTGGAACTTCACCTGAGTCTGTAAGATACTCATATACATAGACTTCTGTTTTTGAGCTGTCTAACATCGCAATATCTGCTCTGATCCATCTGTTATGTTCTCGACGGTCAGGATTCTCCTTGCGGCGGCGAGGAGCTTTAATCCACGAAGTATTATCATCTTCGCTTGAAAAACTTTCTATTATTTCTTTAAGATCAAAATAAAAAGCCCTTTTGGGATCGCCATTGAGAAAAACACGAGCAATAGAAGTTAGGCGCTGTTGTCCATCCAACACATAAAAAAGGCTGTCTGTATCAGGGAGATCATAGTCAGAAGTTAGGCTGTTGACATCCGGTTGACTTACATACGCATCAATAGATCTTGATTGCAGCGGAATTTCAGGATTTTTAGCCAAAGCCAGTAATGACCCCATAGGGTAATTTCTCGCCATGCTATCGACCAGAAGTTTTATTTGAGCATTAGTCCATCTGAAGTTACGCTGAAATTGGGGGATACGAAACCTATGTGTACGTATAAGTTCTAGTAACGTCGGGACAGCATATGGACGGGTTTGCATACTTTTCTCCTATTCATCCGATTAGTTCGGATTTTTTCATCTGAAATGTCTAGCTGCAAATCAAGGGTTATTTATTTGTTGCTGCCTGGAAGGTTATCTTCCGATCAAGGAGATATTCATAGTAATATCTACAAAGATAAAAAACATATTTTTATGGAAAAGGCAAGGTATTGAGTAACAAAGAGACGGGGAGATCTGCTAGATTACGCTATGCCCGGACATATATTTTGTTTCGTGGCTCAAGGAGATTTGACTGACGGCTCAACCGCAAATAATCCACCTTTTTTTACCCTTTACCCCCAAACCGCACCCCAGCCAACCGTTGAAAAATCTGCGCACTGACAACTTCTCTAACCCCAGCAACCCGAGCAAACTCCGGCCAGCGTTTCACAGCAGCGGCAACCTCATCAATTATCACTTCCAGTTCTTTCTCCGCAACACCATACCGCCCTGCCAGCTCAACAACATGTCTGTACCCAGGAGCGCCCTTTCACGTCGGTGTCCCAAAATAGACAGTGTAAACCTTTTTTCAAGAGTATCGCAGGCTGAATGCTCTCCTTGACCATGTTCACATATTTGTGTACTTTATATAAAAGAAATTAAACTGGCCGAAAAGAGGAAAAAAGACTATCTGAGCAGGAGGGAACATCATGGATGATCTTGATAAATATATTGAGAAAAGAAAGAAGAAGATCCCTAAGTTCGCCCGAAATTATGATGACGGTTACGAGCAGTTCAAAATAGGTGCCCTGCTCAAAGAAGCCAGAATCAGCGCTGGACTCACTCAGGAACAGATAGCAGCCAAGTTGAAAACCCGCAAATCTGCTATCTCAAGAATTGAAAATCATGCAGAGGATATCCGCCTATCCACTCTTGCAAATTATGCAAAGGCTTTAGGGAAAAGTCTGAGGCTGGAAGTAGCATAATCTGAAAAACGGAACAGCTTCTGTGGTGAGCCAGAAAATTCTTTTCAGTCCGATTATACAAGAGATTCAATAGCGGCCCGACATCAGAGGAAACTGTCACAGCCGCTCAAAAAAGCGGGTCATGGCATCCTTCTTTCGGGGGCGGATCAAAGTTCTGTTCACAGCCCGGCTGTGCGGCGTTGCATCCAGCAGGGTGCAGAAGGCGGTATATGTCCGGGGATACCAGGAACCTTTGATCGGCTCCTCCAGAGCGGCCCGCATGGCCTCCCTTGTAAAGACCTTGAACAGATGTTGAACAGCGGTCAGGGAACCGTAATTCAGCACCTGGGTGATGATCAGCTTATAATGCTTCTGCAAGTCAAGCCTGCCGACATCAATATCCCAGAACAGCTCGGCGCAATCGGCACGGAGCCGGGCAACCGCCGCTGAGTGACCTTCTTCAACTTTAAGAATCACCATTGCACAGTTCCAGAGCCTTGGTTTTCAGGAAGGCGATATAGTCCTCCACCCGTTGCCTGCGCAGAAAGGTGATCGGCTCGTCAAGCGTATTTTCCAGTACATCCTCAATATCAATACAGGCATTAAGGATCTCTTTGCCGGAAATGTCATAGCCGAACTGCTGTTCCGCCGTGCTGATGATGTCCGAGAGGGAGAAGCCCTGCTCAAGGATTTCCGCAAGATCGACCAAGTCCTTCATCTTGCTGCGATGACAGCGGGCAAAGGCCTTCATTCCGGCAAGGTCAAGAGTATGGGGGATGTCAAAATCAAAGGCTGTCTTTGCTGTGGGCAGGAGGGGGATACGGTAGAATTCCTGTTCATACTCGGCACTGAAATTCTGAAATACGCTGAAGAGGACAGCAACCCCGTTGATCTGATAATGCAGCTGCCCGTACACTATTTCCAGGTCACGACGCTGGTAGATCCCCTGCCGTCTGAACAGCCTGTCCACGGTTTCTATAGCCGGGTCAGTGGTTTCGCCCTGCGGAAAGGAAAAGAAATCGAAATCTACTGACTGCCGATGGCCGTATTGCAGAGCCAAGGCCGTGCCGCCGACCAGAAAGAAATGCTGTTTCGGGAGATGCGGGAAGATGTGTTCGCAGAGGAACTGCGCCGTTTTCAGCTGGTTTGCAGGTAGTACCTGTTCCGGCCTGATGATCTGCTGCATGTTTTTTCTCTGATGCCCATAACAGAATGAAAGGATATATAATGTTGTGTTCAGGGCATCATACCTATGCGGAACTGTTTGTTCAAGGATGTTCTTCAGCAATCAGCAAGTGCCCTGCCCTTCCGGTTGAGGACAACCTTTTTCCTTGTTACCCTTTATGCCCAAAACGTATCGAAGCCAACCGCCGAGAAATCCGCGCACTGACCACCCTTCTAACCCCAGCAACCTGAGCAAACTCCGGCCAGCGTTCCACAGCAGCGCCAACCTCATCAAGCATCATCTCCAGTTCTTTCTCCGCAACACTGTACTGTCCTGCCAGCTCGGCAACCTGCCTGTACCCAGGAGCACGCCCTTCACCGGCAACGGTCATGCTGTGCTCACCTCCGGGGCCGTTGGCAAAGGTGAGATCATACGCCGGGGCCAGAGACCATTTCCCTGTGCGATCATCCAAAATAAAACTGAAATTCTTCACATGGTCGTCACGATTATGAGTCAGGATGTTGAACAGCATCAGCCGGAAGGCCCGCAAAAGATCCTCATGGTTGCGGGTCAGCAGGGTGGTCACCTTGAAAAGATCAGCATAATCACAGGACGGGATACGAAAATTCGCCTGGATAAGATTGCCAAAGGTGTGGATATGGTAACGACGATTATCCGGGCTGCGATCAAAACGTTTGATCCCGAAAAAAGACTCTCCCTGTTCGGTGGTAAACAATCGGGTTTCCGGCATTGCAATACCGGCAGCACAGGCCATAAGGGCATAGGCATACTCCACCGGCCCGGCATCGCGGCTGTCTTCTTCGGCTGAAAATTTGACCAGCCAGTGCTCAAAACCGGGAGGCAAATCATCGTCACCAGCAATAATCCTCCTGTCCTGCCCATTCCAGCCCACAAGCACCTTGGGCCGCGCCCCGCCCGGACTGCCGCCGGTGCGCAATAAGAGGGGGAGTATCTCGGCCTCGTCACCGGCAAAGATTTGTTGAGAATGCGCAGCCAAGTCATGAAGATCCAGCAAATCTGTCTCCGAAGTCCGGGCCTCATGAGGATAATAGGTCAATGCGCCCATAGTGGAACGGCCTAGGTACAGCAGGCGGTCAAGGGGAGAAAGGGTGCTCGGTTCACGACCCAGGCTGCGAAAATGCCGATCCATGAGCAACAGTCCCCAGCCGTCGGGCAAGGAATCATCAAAAAGCCCGAAAAGCGGCCCAAAAGTCCGCTGCTGATGTTCCACAAGACCGGCTTTGGCGGGCAGGATAAAGGGGGAGAGTTCCAGGTTCCTTTGCAGCCAGAAAGAATGATATTCAAAAAACAGGCGATGCCCCTGTATCGCCAGAACACCCACTGGCAGTGATTCTTCCGGCGAAACAGTAAATCGTACCTCTACGTCCTGCATTCCAGCAGCCATATCAGATTTTTCCCCGTTTCGGTGTTTTTTGTCGGGTCATCTCCCGCAACTCCGCCAGAGAGCGTGCCTCAGGAGGAGTAAAAAGGTCGGCAAACTCAGGCAGCCGACCAAGGGCGTGAGCCAGACGCAAGAGGTTTTTCAGGGATACCTGCCCTGTTGTCTCAAAACGTTTCAGAGATGCCGGAGACACTCCGGCCCGAGCAGCCAAGGTGATCCGTTTATAGCCAGCCTGAAGGCGCAGGGTCTTGAAGCGTTCCGCCAACAGCTGTTCTGTTTCCGGCGGGGTGAGTAATGCGGGGATGGAGGTGAGCATGACTTCATTGTAACCGGTGACGAAACAAAGTAAAGGTTAATATATCACCCCTTGCAGCAATAATCTTTCAGTTATGGACAATATACTGTCCATTATCTTGAATGCCGTAGGGGCGAACCCCTGTGTTCGCCCTGAATGTCCCATACGGTATATAAACGGGCAGGCACAGGGACCTGCCCCTACAATCCCATACCGAACAAGGGGGTGTTTTTAGGGAAATCCTTATGTGCGCTTTTCATTCTCCGCAAACAGAGGAATGGAGTAATTACTGCCGAATCTCTTGAAGATGCTGTTAATACCGTCATAATCAGATGCATACATATCCTCCCGGCTGCCAGCAAGCCCCAGCACCTCGTCAGTAAACCCGCCGGTTGAGATCAGCCAAAACCGTACTTCCGGCACCGGTTGTCTTTCTTCTTCCAGTTGCTGCCTGAATACCCGTACCGCAGCCTCAAGTTTTTCCACCTGTGCCATCCCCATAGGCTTCCGGGTGTACTTGCATTCACAGAGCCAGACCCGATCTTCTTTTTCTTCTCTGCCGAGCAGGTCAATCTGGTAGGCCGGGCTTGCTGCCGCCTTGACAGTCTGGGTTCTGACATACTGAAACAGAGGTACCTCCAGCTCGCCCTGCTTACCAAACCAAGCACCGGGCAGCTGCTCACGGTTGAATTTGAGCATGGAAACCTCGGTCGCCATTTCCAGAAATTTTCCCTTCATGGTGTTGAGCAGTCCCTGCTGGCTCAGATCCACCTCGTCCACTCCTTCCAGATCCTGTTCATACACAAACTTGATAAAGCGCATCAGACAGATATCATTGAAGGTGTAGAATCTTTCCGCACTCCGATAAACCAAATCTGCTGCGTAGAGCTTCTCTATCTTTTTTGCTACAGCCTTTTTCGGCACCCCGAGCTTGTCCGCAATGGCCTTGGTATCCACAGGCTGATTATTATAGCGGGTGAAATAGTAGATGATCTTTTTCCCCAGCTCCGTATCATCATCCTGATTGATTAGGTCCCGGTTGTTGTCGAAGTGGGTCCTCCAGAAACCGTAGATCTTGCCGTTTTCGATCTCGTAGCGGATGATTCGGTCAATGTCCTCCCGGCTCCTGAAACTTTTCCCTTCGCATTCGGATATCGCCAGACAGTAGAGATAATAGGGATGACCTCCTGTCTGGGCACTGGCATAGAGAGCAAGTTCCGGTGTGACCTTCTTATCCGGAGCATAGTATTTCAGGGTCGTATGGAGAAGCGCGGCCCCGTCGGGCACGGAAAGCGGTTTGATATATTTGAAGCCGAAACGTCCGCCCAGCGGCCCGCCCATGACGGTTCGGAACACCATAGTCACAGCGGACCCGGAAACCAGCATGGGTGCCTTGCGGCTCTGGGCCTGCCGGTCAAAGGTGTTGGCAAGCCGGATGGCACCGTACCCGTCTGAGCGGTCTTTGGCATCCATCAGCTCTTTGGGCATATTGTAAATACTGAACTGCATATCTTGGAACTCGTCGATGATCACAGCCACTCTGGTGCCGGAATGGGAACCCAGCCGTTCAGGTACCCGAATAAAGGCATCCCAATGGATCAGAGCATCCTCATCTCCGTGATGCGTATAGCGATGCACAAAACGCTGAATATATTCCTTTGCCATGATGGCGGCCTTATGGTCTGTTCTATAATCCAGCAGCTCTTCCATTGTTGTATCCTGTCCGAATAGCACGGGATCCTGCTCGCAATAGGCCAGGTACTGCCGGAAAAAGGTAGTTGCGTACTCCAGCAGGAACTCCCTGAGCGTCCGTTTTTCCCGGGTCATCTTGAAGTAAAACGGTGCGACCTGATACTCCGGCTTGAAGAACACGGTGTTCACCAGCCGATCCAGGAGCACGGTTTTACCGATTCTCCGGGGCGCGATCAGGGCAGTGCTGGTTGCGCCCATGCGCCGGATCGCAGCGACCCACTGGTCCAGCTCGCGCAGGAGTTCCACTCGGTCCGTGAATTCATCTTCGTGGACCATTTCTTCCACGGGCCATATTTTGTTTTCAGGCATTAGGGATGTCATTTTTCTTTGTGTCCTGCTGATAAAACAGAAAGATGTGTGGTGCGGTTGTTTGCGGATTCAGCCAGGTAAACCTGTATATCATACCGGTACGGGGGCGTTTACTCAAGGGTGTTTTAAGGGTAAGATATTATCTTTTTCAACAACTTTCAGCGTTTTCTTCAAAGGGACAATCCGGGCCACAGCCACCAGTTGCTGACGTCCGTTGCCCAAGGGCGGATAACTGGCCCTGGTTGGCCTGCGTTTATGCCATTTTGTTACAGATGCCTTTGTCCTGCCTCTGCGGCCATGCCCGTGAAAGAGTTCATACCTCGCCACTTTCCCCTTCCTGTCCTTATATACCCGCACCACCACACCCACATGATAAATCCCATGCCGTGAGGACAACAGCGTCTTGACAGAAGCATTCTTGTACCTGACCCCGGTTCGACCAAAAAACAACACCATTCCCGGTCTGATCAGATCAGACTGGGCCACAGCGTCCTTGATAAGAATCAGCTCTCCCTGCTCATGATACCAACGTGCCAGCTCTCTGGAATCACGACACAGTGCAAGAGAAGGGTACTCGTGTTCTGGGCAACGTTTTTGCACCCCCATCAAAACCCGATGAAGAATCCCAGAACAGTCGCTGAGCGGACCGACACCATACAGGATAGATTGAGCCTCCAAATCAGTAATAGTTGCCAATACAGCAGGTATCAGGTTCCCCTTACAAGCGTACTGGATATCATCGTCAAAAATAGGAGGTACATATTCCTCCACTTTTTTCCCTGGTGGCGCAATACGTTTTTTCTTTCGTACTGGCTTTAACCGGATAAAAAGGCGTCCTGGAAACTCCTGGTCATCAGGTTCTCCATATATCCTTGCACCCCACCTTGCTTCAGATACAAAAAAGCGCGACACAGGACATTGATGATGAAGCCTGTTCTCCCGACATTGTGCATCAAAACGAATCTCCTTATTATCAATCACCTGTTCTTCCTGCTTTTCCGCCTCCTGTTTTTCTTCCTGTTCTGCTCGCTCAGGATACGGCGTCACCTCAGACACGGTTTCTTCAGGTGGCTCTGGGGTTGAGCATTTTCCCAAAACAAAAGCCCCGACCAAGGCTGCAATCAACAGAGTAAACCGCACAGGTTGGATACGCAACACATCAGCACCTCTTTTCATGCCCTTTTCTTTTTGCACCGGAAAAAGCCCTTACCAACGTCCTTCAAGAGATTCTTGACATTTTGGACACCTGCCGTCTTGCAGTCGATTGCTCTGCACGATAAAGCCGGTTCGGGTGATTAACTCTGTATGACAGGAAGGACAGAGCGTATTCTCACCATCGCCGGAGCTGGCATTCCCCTGGTAGACAAAACGTAAGCCTGCATCCAGACCAATCTGTCGGGCCATACGCAAGGAGTCTGCTGAAGTTGGAGCGCGGTCAAGCATCTTATAGGTGGGATAAAAACCAGTCACATGCCAGGGAATGGCAGGATCAACGCTATGAATAAAAGAGGCAAGGGCTGTCAGCTCATCAGGTGTGTCATTCAGGCCGGGAATGAGCAAGGTGGTCATTTCCACCCAGACGCCTGATTCCCGCAACAAACAAACAGTATCCAGGACTGGTTGCAGAGAGGCCTTACAGATCTTGCGATAAAAATTTTCGGAAAAGGCTTTGATATCAATATTGATTCCATCAAGCAACGGAGCCAGTTCCTGGCAGCATTCCCTGCTCATATACCCGTTACTGACAAAGAGGTTAGCAAGGCCCTGTTCATGGGCCAGTTCCATACAATCACGGGCAAACTCGTAAAAAATACTTGGCTCCACATAGGTATAGCTGATACTCTGGCAGCCTGCCTGCTCTGCTGCTTGCACAACCTCTTTTGGGGTACGCATGCTTCCGGTAATTTTCCCCTGATGAGTATGGGGGTATTGAGATATTTGATGATTTTGGCAATGCAGGCAGGAAAAATTACAACCAACTGTGGCTATGGAATAGGATCGGGAGGTGGGGAGAAAATGGTAAAAGGGCTTTTTTTCCACCGGGTCAACGTGTTCAGCAATCAATCGTCCATAAACCAGGGAATAAAGGCGGCCGTCCCGGTTTTCCCGCACCCCGCAACGTCCCCTTTTTCCTGGATTGATTTGGCAGTGATGATGGCAAAGGGCGCAGGATATCCTACGCTCCTCTTCTTGGGTATATAGAGAAGCTTCTTGCATGATCTGACCTCGGTGTTCAAGGAGTTTTACAGTTGCAGAACACGAGTGAACTGCGTATAACCAGAAGATAAAAAATTATTTCCTTTTTGCCAACCCGGAAGAACATCAATCCTTGAGGAAAAGATGATAAAAATAATTTCAGGGGGCCAGACAGGGGCTGACAGGGCAGCTCTGGATGCCGCAAGAGAACGGGGCATTCCCCACGGGGGCTGGTTGCCCAAAGGACGAATAACAGAGGATGGGCCGCTGGGCCAAGAATATTGCCTCCAGGAACTGGATTCGTACCGGTATCGGGATCGAACCCGGAAAAATGTTGAGGAAAGTGATGGCACTCTGATTGTTTCCTATGGTCCACTGAGCAGTGGTTCTGCCCTGACTGAGGCCCTGGCAATTCGCTATGATCGCCCCTGCCTGCATCTTAACATGGATTATTTTTCGTTAGAAGATGCTATACAGGTTGTTGAGCAATGGCTGAGAAGAAATACCATTCAGGTACTGAATGTCGCAGGCCCCCGAGCCAGCAGCGATGAACGGATCTATGCAACGGTTCGGGAGCTACTGCTCAATATTGATATGCCGGGGAACCTGTTATGAAAATACTGATGATTGATGACGACCGCAAACTCTGCCGCCTGGTCACCGACTATCTGGAGCCAATGGGCTATGAGGTTGAAGCAGCCCATAACGGAGCCCAGGGCCTGGAGATGGTCAAGGCCGAAACATATCATGCCGCCATCCTTGATGTGATGCTGCCGGAAATGGACGGTTTTGAGGTGCTCAAGCTGCTCCGTAAAGAATCTGATATCCCGGTACTCATGCTCAGTGCCCGAGGCGATGAAACTGACCGCATCGTCGGGCTTGAGATGGGAGCTGATGATTATCTGCCCAAAACCTTTTCCTCCCGAGAACTGCTTGCCCGCCTGCGTGCTGTGACCCGCCGCTGTCAACGGGTGAAAGACAAGCCCGGTCCATCAACAGCCTCAGACGCAGCTGATGATGTGCTGATTTTTGCTGAACTGCGGATTGACCAGGGTTCGAGAACAGTCCGGCTCAACGAGGAAACCTTGACCCTGACTCCGTTGGAATATGATCTTCTGGTTACCCTGGCCCATTCTGCTGGCCGGGTTCTGAACCGTGATCAACTTCTTGATGCAGTTGCAGGCAGAAACTACGAAGTCTTTGATCGATCTGTGGATGTCCATATATCCTCGTTGCGCAAAAAACTGGGAGAAAATCCGCGCAATCCCCGTTTCATCCGTACCATCCGCACTGCTGGCTACATGTTCCATCGACCTGATAAAGAAGAATGATCAAACCGACTTCCACCCTTTTTACCAAGATTCTGTCCTGGTTTTTTCTCAACCTCCTGCTTGTCCTGGCAGCATTAACGTTGTTTTTCGCCTTTCAGCCCCAGGTTCATTTACACGACTTTTTTGGGCGACAGGGATCGGATCGATTGCGGGCCGCCAGCATGCTGATCTCCCATGATCTCAGGCAGACCCGGCCCCAGGAATGGCCTGCAATACTGGCCCGCCACGGAGCTGTTCACGGTGTTGACTTTGTTGTTGTGTTGAAAAACGAAACTATTTTTTCTCCTGCTTTTAAAACCCTGCCTGAACAGGTTCATCATAGGATACGGGAAGTTCTTCGCCATAAGGGATTGCGTAGCCAGCGCTTTTTTCATCAGCGTGTTGATTTTAAAGCAAAATACCAAACAGAAGAAGAGTTCGAGAGCTGTCCGAAAAAATTTCATCTGCCGGAAAGACACAAAGGAGGCCGGGAGCTGATCATGCGTTCCAAGGAGCCGGATCGGTATTGGTTTGGTATGCGTATGCCTTTTCTACCCGACGCAGAACATGGGCCTGTGCCTGGCATACTGTTGGCGGTTTCTGATTCTATCACCGGCAATGGATTTTTCTTTGACCCCCTGCCCTGGATGGTGGTTGCGACGGCAGTGCTGCTTATCTCGGCCCTGCTTTGGATACCTTTGGTTCGTCATATTACCAAGCCCATCATCCGTATGACCCGGGCCACCGAAGAGATCGCCAGGGGAAATTTCAACGTCTCCATTAATGAGCCTCGGGCCGATGAGATTGGTCAGCTGGCAACGAGCATCAAGCATATGACCTTCCAGCTTGATGAATTTGTCAAAGGACAGAAGCGTTTTCTCGGTGATGCGGCCCATGAACTGGGTTCGCCTGTGGCCCGGATTCAATTCGGTTTAGGGGTGTTAGAGCAACGGCTGCAGGGTAACAACCGGGAACGGGTGCAGGATGTGATGGAAGATGTGGAAGAGATGTCCAAGCTGATCCGGGAGTTGTTAGCTTTTTCCCGAGCAGAGATGAACTCCAGCGCGGTTGAAGTGGAGGAGATTCTCCTGCTGCCTGTGGTGGAAGCGGCTGTCCGCCGGGAGGTAACGCCAGCGGTGCAGCTTGATGTGCAGGTGGATCCTGAGCTTTCTGCCCTTGCCTCAGCTGATCTGCTGACCCGAGCTTTAGCGAATCTGCTTCGCAATGCGGTGAAATACGCTGGTGAGGCTGGCCCAATTACGGTTACTGCTGAGAAAAAAGACAGGCAGGCCATTCTCATGGTCAAGGATTCCGGGCCAGGTGTTGCTGAGGAATATCTTGATCGCCTCTTTGATCCCTTTTTCCGGCCAGAGCCTTCCCGTGATCGGGATTCCGGAGGGGTTGGTCTGGGCATGGCTATTGTTAAGACCTGTGTTGCTGCCTGCCAGGGAACGGTTTCAGCTCGTAACCGGGAGCCTCATGGGTTTGCGGTGACGATTACCTTGGGGTGTTGAGTTATCCAGCGTTAAAACGATGGATAATTTGCTCAACGATCAGAACGGCGGTGCCTTCTGCTTCGCTCCACTTCAATCTCATGGGCAATAAGCCTGTCATTATCCCGATACCCTTCTATTTCTACAGGCCTTCCTACTGCGGCCCGATCATGTTCTTCCTCAATCTCCGTTCTGTCGGTAACCTCAACGTGACGACCGCCAACGACCCATTTTCCTGTTAAACCAGAACTCGGCATACTGTCAATAACGCCGTACATCTTCACCTCTCTTCCTCTATAACGCTCATACCTCTCGTCATCACTGGCCTGGACTGTGCTTGCGCAGAACAGAGAGAGGAGTAGAGTTGTCAAAGCAAGTAAGTAATCTGTAAACAATTTTTCTGGAGCAGAATGCCGGAGCGATAGTGTACAAGTGTTCATAGCGGACTCTTCCTTTAAAGAATAAATATATTTTGAGGGACGATCTTTCTATCGTCACATCTTATTTTCTTCTATTTTATCAGTAAAACATGAACAGAAGATGAATTGTACTACAAAATACGGGATAACTCTTTTTTTATTGGCGATTAACTGGAGAGGTCAGATCAATAATTGCGGTTCGGTCTTTTGAACTACCGCATTTCTGAAAAAACGGAACCATTGTCCCTTTGGGACGCTTTTCCTCGGCACTCCGAAAAAGGGCGAAAAAATAGCGTCCGATATTTCTACATCACGTATGGAAGAATAAGAAAATCAATTCATTCCGGTGTTGAGTATATTTGAGGAACAAAGTTAATTTTCAGATCGTAACCCGCAGCTTTGGCGTATTTTTCAATGGTTGAGAGTCGGGGAGAAATCGTTGAATGCACATTTTCCAGTCGGGAAATATTACTTTTATTCGTCTTCAGGATTTCAGCAATTTCCGCCTGGGTTAAGCCAGCATCCTTGCGGATTTTTATCAGCTGTTTTCTCAACGCATAAGCAGGAGAAAGTTTACGATATTCTTTTTCCACTTCAGGATCGGCTAATGCCTTCTTTTTAAACTCATCAAGTGTGGCTCTCATGACCGTACCTCCTGCAATCTTTTTCGGGCGATTTTAAGTTCCTTCTAAGTAACAAGTTTGTATCTCCTTGTTATTTGTAGGTTTGGTCTCGGGCGCAGGCCGGGGGGCACGCTTTTGAGGGATCTTTTGAGATTTTTTTACAAAAGAGTGAAGGATAATCACCTCCTTCCCTTTCATCATACAGAAAAAGGATCGTCCAATGCCCTCTTTCCCCTTGGCTCGCATCTCAAACAGCCCTTGACCGAGCGACTTGGTATACGGCCCATCTAGTGCCGGACCAAACTCCTCTATCATCTCAGCTATATGTAAAAAGTTGGCGAGAATTCCTTTGGGAAAAGATAGCGTCTCTTCTTCAACTTTTTGACTGTAGAATGTTATTTTCCATTTCATGGTTAAATGTTATCGTTTTTGATAACTTTGTCAACGGTTTTTCATATCCCTACGACGGATCACGCCAAATTTCTGTACACGTCTTTTCTATGCCCGATTTTCACGATCAGAATCACCAGACGTTTTTCTTCTATGGTGTAGATTATCCGGTAATTACCGGATCGGACTTTGTGAAAGGGATTATTACCTTTCATCTTGGTCTGATCAGGATTGGGTAAATTTTCAGCCAGTTCCTCTATCTTTTTTTTGATGCGTACCAAATCCTGTTTTGGGAAGGGCTTGAGGGATTTGAGAACCGCAGGACGAAATTCTATATCGTAGCGCATATGCTAAACGCCAAGTTCTTTCCAAACCTCTTGGGCAGAAAGATTTTCTTGTGGGTCTGCAAGGGCTTTTTTTGCATCTTCGATATCCATTCTATCTTCAAGATGCCGATTATTTCCATGTGCTGGTTCAAGATGTGGGTCGGTAAGATCAAGACCAAAAACAGCAAGACAAACCTCGTGATTCTTTTCCTGCTCAATTGCCTTGGCCTCAGTTTGCAACAGCTTGATCAGTTCCGGGAAGTAAACTTGATTTTTGGTTTCAGGATGTTGCCAGTATTTTTTACTACCGTTGCAGGTCAGCAGCAGGCAACCGGCTTTGCAGGTTTCATGGCGGAGGTACTTTCCAACAAGTTGATTACGCAAGGCGCACTGAAAATCAGCTATTGTCCAGCGATCTTTTATCGCCAACTTGATCTCAATAACAGATTTTTGCTCGCCGTGAATAGCGTTAAGCTGAATATCGGTTCGTTTTTTATCCCCCTTCTCATTCTCTCGTACAACGGTGTACGCCCCGTTCTTTTTTTCATCGAACTCTTTGGCCAAATAACGTTGCATTTCCTCTTCATCCGTGATGGTGCGAAGTGTCTGGCGGATATTAAAATCATGATGGGCAATATCGTGCTGAATATCCTCAAACCGATCTATCATGACCCCGAATAATTCATCTCGGCTACGCGGCGGTGCCTCGAACTTCTTTTCAAGCGTAACCAGAGCAGCAGGTTCGTAGGGGGCAAACTCAGCATCTTTTGCAGCCCTCTCTCTCGCCATCTGACGCAGGCGGTCTGGAAAATGACCAAAAAGCGGATTGTCAGCCAGCTCCAGGATGATGTTATGCGCCCCTGCTCCAGAAGTATCAAGTAGTGTACTTAACAAACTACTACGAGCACTTGCAGCATTATCGCGAACATCTGGTGAATAGGCTCCATCATGAATCTTATCCTGTTCTGGATGAATGAAGGTATACGCACATAGTAACAAACGTTTTAACGCATTAGTCTTAGCTGCTTGATCTTCAATTCTGGATAAACAGGGCAGGACTGAGCTTGAATCCCTTTCAAATAATCCGGCAAAGAGACGTACAGCAAGGTCTGTTCGTGCAGACTTTTTGACCGCATTCAGACCCTGCTCAAGGACTTCAACGGCTTGTTCTGGATCAAAGCGAAATAACCCCGCTAGCCAAGACAGTGCCAGCGGCCCATCCGGCTCTTTGCTGAATCGCACGGAGCATTCAGCAGCAAAAGTTTGACGTTCCTGTAATTCTGCCGTTTCGTCAAGAATTTTTATCACTCGACCGAGATGATCTGCTGAAAACCTCACGCTTTTTTCTTCAGCAATTTTTTTGGGCCAGTTCGGCAGGGCAGCGCAAAGGCGGGGAGCCAGAAGCTTTTTAACAGATACTTCTGCATTGGATAAACGATATAGAAGAGGAAGATGCTGGTGATCAGAGGCCATTGCTAGTTGGCGATTAAGTTCATCGCCCAAGATTGATTCAACTGCGCCTGGGTGTTCCTTGACTAACCCTGCAAACCAAGAAGGAAAATCATCCCAATTAAGCGTTGCATACGCAGCAGCACGCTTTGCTTCTTCATCGGTCAACCGTTTAGCCCATCCCGGTGAAGATGATTCTTCGACAAGACCACATAAGGCATAATGCCAAATCATAAGATCTCTCTCGCCATCCGCACGATAGCTCCATAAAGTGGGAGATTCCTTGTGCCAAATTATTTTGCAAGCGTTCGCAGCACGGGAAGCAACTTCTTCATTGAAGGCTTGGATAAGTTCAATTTTGTTCCAAACTTTAGATGGGCGGTGTGTTTTTGTATGGATATTAAGCCAGTGATAGAGATTATGCAGTGTTGAGAAAACTTGTTCCGAGCTGAAGGCTGTCTCTATATCTGCCAACAGTTCTTCCCGCCATTTTTGCCATTTCTCTATCCGTTGGCGTTCACGTCCCTTGCGAACACATTCTCTCCTGCGTCGCCGTCGTTCCCATTTTTCTTTTTTAGGATTTGGTTTGATCGGTGCGGTATCTCTTTTCACCTTCTCGGCAAGAAAGCTATCATCGGCCACAGCCTGCCGGAGCTGCTCTGCTTCGGTGTCCGAGCGTTCATTCAGATGCCAAAGTAAAAGAAGTCCTTCAAGCGCAACATGTCTTTGTTGCTGCGTCGCGGTTGTGTCATTGAGTGCTTTGAAAAGCCAGCCCCGGTCGAGTTTCAAGCTGGTTTCAGAGCGGGGCCCAAGCAAACTGTTCTCCATTACATCATGATCCAGAAGCCTGTCTTCTTGGGCAGGTACCAAACAGCTCATCAGATCGACTTCAATCAAAAATGCTCTTTCCCGCAGTTCTGGATTATCTTTGAAGTGCTTTTTGATTGCAATGAGTTGATTTTTTTCGCCTGAATTTAGTTCCTTTTCAAAACGGTTCGCCACCGTACATGCCCGGATCAAATCACGATCAAAAGTAATTGATGAAAGCTGTTTTTTGCATAAAATAGCTAGTCCTGAAGACAGATAACCGTACTTGCCGGTTATCTTCCCGTATCCCTCTTGCCTGCTGTGTCTTCCCTGCCAGATCAGATCCGCAATCGCATTCCTCAGCTCTACCGCTGTGCTGGATGACGGAACAACATCTCCTGCAATCAGCTCAAAATACCATGAAAATCCAAATGTCACACTGCGAGGCTCCGGTGTTTGTTTAATCAACACGACAAGCTCGCTAACAGAAAGGTATTCAGGAAAGAGCTGATGCGCAAGCTGGGGAACAGTCCTTCCCGGCCATTGGTTCTGTTCAGTCAGAATGGACTCGGCAATCTTACGCAACGTTGTTGATTGATTACAGGCAACAAGACCAAAAACCGCAAGTCCTCGCTGATGCTCTGACCTCTGCATATCCCAAACAACATTTTCGGCAATATCAACGCAGTCTTCAATTGCTCCCTGCCATATAATTTCGAGTAGCAAGTTGCTTACTTCTTCACTGGCAGAATATTCCCCCCACAGCTCACGGACCACCGGAGCTAATGCAGGATGCGCCAGTCGACAAATTTCTCCTATAGAAATACTGATCCCCCGCCGCCCGCCTTCACCATAAGCAGCAGCAAAAAAACGCAACAGTTCTGCTCTATTTTCTATCGACAATGCACCGGGATCACCATAGGCCAGCAAAACCTCCGGCTCCCGCCTGATCAGCTCTCGGCGTATATTATCGTTCCACAAGGCCAGCCAAGCAACGATAGGCCGCATGGACGGAATGACCACCTCCTCGCCGTACCGTTCCGCAAAGAAAAATCGTTTTAAAGCCTTGATTGACATACCCTTTTCACGCAGCCGATTAAAACGGTAGGCTGCTAAATATTCCTCCACCGAGCGATGATGAAAGCGAATGCGTCCGTAGGTTGCCGGATCAAACAACCCTCTGCGGAGAAGCGCATTCCGTTCCGCAACCGTCCAATCAGGAAGCACCACAGCCGGGTCAAGCACACCATCTGCTGCTTCATGGCCCGGTGCCAACACGGTGCGCGTCCGAGTGAGGGTCAAGGCAAGAGCAAGTCGCTCCGCACCTTCTCTGGCTTTTTCCTCTGTCAGCAGATCGTTGTCAGGCCGTTCCGGGTCGTCTTTGAGCTTGGCTGCAATATTCGCTTCATGTTGCTCAACACGAGTTCCGAGCTTCCCTTTTGTATTCCATACCTGAACAAGATTGCCGCAATCAAGAGGACGGTTTGCAAAAAGCCAAGCTTCCTGCCGCTGAATTTCCTCCATAAAGGTTTCAGCGTCCTCCACGCCACAACTGCTGGAGTACATTTCAATTTGACTGGGCATCAGAGGTAGCATTATCACCGTCCGAACAACATCTGTTTCTTCGGCAGACTTGTCTTCCTCTTTCTGTTGCCTTTCCTCATCCCGTCGGAACGGAGCAAGAAACAGCTCTTCTCCTGTCAAATCGACCGAATTCTGTGCAGTAGAAGTTATGGGAAGCACTTTCTGCACTACCTCCAAGTCCAAATCAAATTTCCAATCGCTGGGACGGCACGAGATGATCACATAAACGCGGTCAAGCAACCCATAAACATCTTTGGCAAAACGATTGATTGCCCGTTTCAGTTTGCCTTGGGTAAGCTTCAGTTCGTCAACTGAATCAAGAAAAAACCAAGCTGGGGTATCATGCTCTTTTTTCCAGGCAGTAAAAGCGTATTCATCATCGGCGGAAAGCAAATCAGGCAGAGATTCCTGATCAAGTGAGGCGAGATCAGCATAGAAGGCATGCTTCCCTTCGCTTTTCAATCTGTTGACCTGCTCGTTCATTTCCTCAGTTTTCCCGGAACCAGCTTCAGCCAGCAGCACCACCCGGCTGGATTCAAGCAGCTTTGCCCAGTCGTCAGTGGTGGAATCAAGGAAGCTTTCGCCAAAGGAAAACAATAATTCTGGGTTTTCAAGTTCTTCTTCGGTAATATCGCGAAAACGGCGGTTGAGTTCGATGAATTGCATTTGTTTGCTCTTTAGCATAGGGTATGGTATGCAGACAGAAAGAATTATAGCGACTAGCCTAAACCTCATTTCAAGAAAAAACAATCAAAGAAATCGGTTCAGTCAGGCGGAACAATATGCACTGATAACATGGAGAAAGGCTGTGAGAAGCATATTTCAAGAAGGCAAAAAATACACCTTCAGTGACTATTTCGAACTGGACAATCCTGTCGAAGATATTATCAAAGAACTCGGATATTCTTTTCTTACCCAACCGCTCGACCTTCCCCGCAAAAACAATATCAGCAAGGAACTGATTAAACAGATCAGCACCACCTACTACGCCATCCTCCCAAAAATATCCGTCAACTCGGAAATCGCAAAACGGGAAGTGATGATCGCCCCTGTCCTGCATGCAGTGATTCAGCATATCAATGCGCGCCTGAATATTGAATATCCTGTCAGCGTCAATGATAAACTCAGCGGAACCATTGACTATCTTTTCCGTTCTTCGCAGGAACTGATCGTTATTGAGGCAAAAAAAGGTGACCTTGATCGGGGATTCAATCAGCTGGCCGCAGAAATGATTGCTATGGATATCTATGAAGAAGAGCAGGCCGACCTGACAAGGGTCTACGGCGCAATCACTATCGGTGAAGTTTGGCGTTTTGCCGTGTTAGAGCGGGAAGCAAAACAACTGAGCAAGGATATTCACACCTTCCGATTCCCGGAAGATCTTCTGGATATTTTTTCAATTGTAACAGGCATTCTGGATCGGGAAAACAACCAGCCTTCAGCCTAAACAAACTTTTCGCATAAGCCTATAATGAACACCCTGATACCTGATATGAAAATATGGCCCGTAGAAGAAATGGTCCACGAGGACGAATTCACCGACCGGGTGGAAATACTGCGCGAACTGGACCAATGGATCGCGGCAATTCAGCGCATGGCAGCCCCGAGCACGGCCCTGATCGCTCCGCGCAGAATTGGTAAAACCGTGTTGCTGGACAGACTGGTCAATACGGTTTTTTTAAAACCCGAGTATAAGGCGGTCCCGTTTTATTTTAAAATGAATCGGGAGAAACGGACCCTCAGAGAATTTCTCCTGGAATACGCCACCACCTTTTTCCGCCAGTATTTGGCCTATTGTGAGCAGGATGCCATGCTGTTCAGTAACGACTCCATGTCGCTGAACAAACTTGCCTCCCTCTCAACAACCCATACAGCAAGTCAAATGGCCCTGGAGTATATAGAGCAGTTTTTGGAACGGTATACCAGCCACGACGAAGAAGACGCCCTGATCCACTGGGACGCCTTTATCCGGGTGCTGGAACGGCTCGGCTCCCATTCCGGCATCAGGGTTGCAGTGATTATTGATGAGTTTCAGGACATGCAGACCTCTGTCTATAATATGCCCAAGGAGCTGATGGATTCCAAGGACCGTTCGGAGGGGTATGGTGCCATCCTGCTGGCTAACACCTTTGATCGACAGGCCCAGAGTCGCAAGGCCCCCATGCTGGTTTCCGGTTCCGCAGTAACTATGGTTTTCAGAATCGTCATGGGAGGGCCCTTGGGTGGACGATTCGATCTTATGTACATGAAACCGCTCTCTATACCTGACGGAGCAGCCCTCCTCCATACGACCCTGAAATACTACGGGCAAGGGCAAACGATCAGTATCAGATCTACTATTTTACCCGCTATAATAATCAGCCTGTGGACACCAAGGCCATTGCAGATAAGCTCGGAGTCCCGAAAAAGGCCGTGGCAGCAAAGATTGAAAAACTCTATGCAGCCGACTTAGTTTTCCGTACATCGGAAAAATTCTACTCCTTTAATGATATCTGCCTGATGCGCTTTATCAAGTTCGTGTATGAACAGGATCTGGAAGGAGTAGACGACTCAGGTTGAAAAGCTGGAGGCAGCAATTATTCTATTCCTCTGTTCACCCTTACCTCCTCGAAAACATAAAAAACGTAACAACCCCTGAACCCCGGTGTCTACCCGGTAACCCGCAAAATGCAGATCAGTTTTCTGAGTTGCCCTTATTCCTTCTTCTGCCCCTCTTGATCAAGTACCTGCCGGACAGCACAGGCCAACTCCTTCTTTGTCAACGGCTTCATCAGCAAGGCACGGGCCCCTACCTTCTGTGCCTTTTCTTCATCAATCAGCTCGCTAAAGCCAGTGCAGATAATCACAGGAAGATCAGGGCAAAGAGCAAGAACTTTTTGGGTCAGATCAATACCGGTCATTCTGGGCATGGTCATATCTGACACCAGCAGATCAAAAGCATCCGGTTCCTGCTGAAACGCGGCAAAGGCCTCATAACTCTCAGTATACATAGCCACCTGATAGCCTAACCTCTCCAGTCTGTTCTGGTTCATCCTGACCAGTTCCAGATCATCATCAACAACAAGAATTCGCTCTGTTCCCCGGGGTAAGTCTTCCCCATCCTCTGGCAATACCTTACCGTTACCTGGCTGGATAACCGGCAAATACACATGAAATGCTGTCCCCTTACCCGGTTCGCTATCCACCCTGATGTCACCGCACAAGTCCAGGATAATACTTTGCACCACAGCAAGGCCCAAGCCTGTTCCTTCGCCTTGAGCCTTGGTTGTAAAATAGGGCTCAAAAATTTTTTCCAGAATCTCAGCCGAGATTCCCGGCCCATTATCCTGAACAATGAGTTGCAGATGCTCTCCAGGTTGCAGACGCATGCTCTTTTGTATATCCGCTTGGGTAAGGCTGACCTGTTTCAGGGACACTTCAAGCACCCCGCCGGTCTCTCGTAAGGCATGGTAGGCATTGGTACACAGATTCATGATCACCTGATGAATACGAGTAGGGTCTGCCAACACTGCCTCACAGTCTGGCACCAGGTTCTGGCGGATTTCAATATTACTGGGAATGGAAAAACGCAGCAGTTTCAAGGCCTCTTTAATAAGCAACTGAACCCTCAATGGCTGCACTTCCTTATCTGCTTTCCTGCTGATGGTCAGGATCTGGCGTACAAGCTCCCTGGCCCGATGGCTGGCAGAAAGCACCTCTTTTAACCAGGGCCGAACCAGGTCATCCTTGGGAAGAACATCCAGAGCCATTTCGGTATAACCAAAAATCGGGCCAAGAATATTATTAAAATCATGGGCAATCCCACCGGCAAGGGTACCGATTGCCTCCATTTTCTGGGAATGACGGAGCTGGTTTTCCAGATCTTCCCGCTCCCGTTCCTCCTTTTTACGTTCTGTAATATTACGCATAATTGCCCGGATAGAGACAACCCGACCTTGCTCAAGCTGCGGAACCGCACTCACTTCAATATCAACCTGTTGCCCATTTTTGCCGAGTAAGGCTGTCTCATAATTTTTTATGCATCTTTTGGTCTGAAACATCTGCTCCAGGACATCAGTAGTTCCCTGTTTATAGGTTGGATGAATAATATCCACCAAGGGCCTCCCTATAATCTCCTCTCTGCTGTACCCCAGCGTGTTAAGTTCCACAGGGTTGACGCTGGTAATCTTTCTCTGCCGATCCACAATATGGATCATATCCAATGCATCATTAAAAAGGCTTCGGCATTCAAACTCACTCTTACTTAAGGCATCCTCCATCTCCTTGCGTTGCACAGAAAGGGCAAAAAGATGGGCAAGACGCTCTGTTGCCGCAAGATCATGACGGGTAAAGCTTTCCTGTTTATCTACAAGAACGATTTGACCGACCACTTTTTTATCCAGCAACACTGGAACATTTAAAGCATTTTTTCGCGGCGTAAGTTTAAAAGGGAGCACTGATTGTTGATCATCTGTGGAGATAAAATCTACATAAAATCCCTGCTGTGTATTCAGGGCCTGTCCCCATAAACCAGGATAGGTATCGCCCTGCCTGGCAGAAAACAACGTAACAGGCTGTTCTTTCCTGCCCTCAAGAATAAAAGAATCCTTTCCAGGATACGCAGTCACTGCCCCGCTGACCGGGTCAACCGTACTTGCAAAGCCTTGCTGACATCCGGTCAGTCTCTGGCCTGCATCAAGTACCAGGCCCACAATTTCCTGCATGGAAAAAGACCGGGAAATTAAGGCATCAGAAACCTGGGCCAGTTCGTTCTTCACCGACAGCTCCCATATCAATTCCTTTTCTGCTTTAATGCGGTCTGCAATTTCCTTTTCAAGCTGCTCTGTAGTCTGCTGAAGAGCAGCTGTTCTTTCCCGCACCTTGTCTTCCAGGTGTTCTTCATGCGCCCTTATTTTGTCAATAAGAGTGTTATAGGGCTTGAGCAAACTCTCTGTAAAAACAGCTTGAAAAAAACAGTATAAGGAGAATATTTTGCCCAGTGTTCCAAGCGTGGTATCCAATGGGGTGTTATACTGGTGAGCAAAAATAATACTTATTGATTCTGAAAAAGCAGCCAAGATCACGGCAATCTGGATAAAACGCAGTGAGTTGCGGTCAATATCCCTTTGTCGTTTGTGAATAATATACAGTGAACAAAAATAGAAAAAACAGGCCAGATATTCACAGGCCTTCTTAAAAGAAGTTACTCCCTCCCCTGTGACATAGCAAACCGGAAAGTCCTGACCAAAAACAGTCAATAACAGAACAAAGACAAGCAATGAATAACCAAGAAATACGAGGTATTCATTAGCCTTGTTATAAAAGAAAAAAGAGGCAAGCACTAACCCAAGTTCGTAGGATTTGTGCTCAAAACACGAAAAAAAGTCCTTTTTGGGGCCTTGCTCCTCTTTCAAATAT
>JAABTP010000064.1 GCA_011389815.1 Desulfobulbaceae bacterium
CCATAGGAATAGTCAAAAAATAAGCAACTTGTTGTTTTTGCATAACTTTGACTTTTTATGTCACGAACTTGGGTTAATATATCGCAACAGTCTTTTTTGGGCTTCATCACTGAAAGCATTATTTTTGTGCAATGCACATTATAAACTCTTGTGTCCCCTTGTTTCGGCAGCAGGTTAACGGAACATGGTTCCCTCATCATTCTCAGGAGAATATTACCTGATGTATGCAGACAGGGCAAGGATATGGTGGGAACAAAAAAAACGCCCTGAATCATGCTCGACTCAGGGTGTTGTTTGTTAGTGGAGAGGGAGAGAGCCTATTTTTTACCTGTTACCCGTATCGTTGAAATAATCCCCTCTCTGTTTTAAGAGGATAACCTGAGACAGCTTTTCGCTTCAGATTCCGTCATCCCGGAATCGACAAGGGCTTGGATCGCCTTGGTCAGGGCTTTGCTCTGTTCTTCAATAACCTTGTCCTTTTCCTCAAGAGCTTTTTCTTTCTTCAAGACGGCCCGTTCCAGGGATTCCAGTTCATCCAGGATATCATCTTCCAGATCCATTGTCTCGCAGACATCTTCTTCCACCGCAGCCTTGAGAAGCTGCCGGATGACAATTCGGAACTCTTCGGGATAGTCATTTTCGTCCAGATTGAGGAAATGGCGACTGTCTGATGTCTGTTGGCTTTGATCAAAGATGCTGAGGAGAACTTCCAGGTCATTTCGGCGTTTTTCTTTAAGCCGTGGGATCTGGATAATATAGCTATCATGGGTAAGGCTTTCGATGAATTCTTCTCTGTGTGCCAATTCTTCCTGAGTGGCCGCATCAATATAGCTGCGCTGCACCTTGACCACCGGGCTTTCGGTATGTTGGAGAGGGTGTCCCAGGAAATAAATACAGATGATGGGCAGGGCTTTTTCTTCGGCTCCCTCGCCTGTCGTGTAGACGTTATTGGGGTCCTGATAATGACCGCCGAGATACTTGCGAAAGCGCATGATGTCGGTGGGCAGCTTTGCCTTTTGGATTTCGATCAGCACCAGTTTGCTGCTACCGTCTGGTTGGCGAATGACAGCGGAAAAGTCGATGCGGAAGACGGTGAGGTTCAGGCCGATTTTTCTTCTGAACTCTGTGGGTTTGAGTTCCAGGCTTTCTATTTCCTGATCAAGGATTTTGGAGAGGATCAGCTTGGCGATGCGCATATCGCCCATCAGGAATTTGAAAACAACGTCGTATATGGGGTTGGCTACTCGCATGATTCTAACGGCTTGGTCTTGCCTGCAGATGTTCTTTTAAGGCTTCATCGGCAAGGTCTACCAAAAAGTCTTCGGATTCAGCAAACAAAGAATCCCATTTTTTTTCTGCCAATAACTCATCCAGCAGCAATCTTGCAATCATATTTTGCTGCGTATCAGGGAGCTTTGATGCCTCTTGGAATGCGTGTTCAAGCAGTTTAGTCATATTATTTCTCCTGAAAGTCTCATTGCAAAATTTTTTCTTGATAATAAGCCCGCCAGTCCAAGCATCGCTACGATGATAGGGTTGCTTGTCTCATTATCTTCTCAAGAATGTTACCTTATGTGAGCGAGGAGGGCAAGATGAATGGTGGATACAAAGATAAGGCCTGAATCATGCTTGACTCAGGGCTTTGTTTGTTTAGTGGAGAGGGACATCCCTTTTCAATCGCTTGATCATAGTTCTTAAAGCGTTACTTCAACAACCGTAAGAAACCTGCCTATTCAAAATGGTGATCTGTGGTAAATCCCTGACTGATACGGCGTTCCTGCATAACAACAAAGCTGGAGCAGTCAACTAAGCTCCACATTTTATCGTCATATTTTTTGAGAAATTGCCATGTCTGATCATGCAGTATTCGATCAATATGAACAACTTCTATCCATTCAGCCGCTACGATTGTTTCAATTGTCTGTATCTGTTGCGGGCGGGGGATTCTCAGCGGACTTATGAATAATGCGACAAGCTCTGAAATTATGTAATTTGCCCAGCCGGAAGTATCAGCGAATACCTCATTCATGGACATCACTCAATTCCTGTCCTATATATCTATCATGATTTTTACCGATCTCTTTGACATCTGAAGAGAAAGCACCTGCCAGCTGCAATAAAGGATCATCGGGTTCATCCGTTACAGCATTTCCCAGCCATTCTATAATTATCTGATCAAGCGTTTTTCCTCGTTTGGCAGCTTTTTTTTGCAGAGGACGATAAATCCGGTCAGGGATTTGCAAGGTTAATGTCGTGGGCATTTCACACTCCTTTCAATATTTATATACGCAAGCACTCAGATTCTCTTCCTTTGCAATATCAATTTTTCCACAAAAGAATGTTACCTTATGTGAGCGAGGAGGGCAAGATGAATGGTGGATATAAAAGAAAGGCCCTGAATCATGCTTGACTCAGGGCCTTATTTGTTAGTGTTGAGGGGAGAGGTTGTTTTCCTGGCGGCTCCTGCTTCGGTATCAACCGTGCCGGAGATCATCCGCACCTTAACGAAATTCGCGTCTTGGGCAAAGGATATGCTGCTGGGGGAGGCAATATTTCAAGTGCCATTTCTTTTCTGGTTTTGTCTGTTTCGGCGTGTACGCAACTGCTCTGTTCTCCTGCTCCAGAATGCAAGTTCCTGCTCACGAGACATGCCAGAAGTCAATGAAGCGACTCTTTCCGCACCTTTTCGTTTCCACTGAATACATTTCGGTTCATTCATCTTCATAAAAAATTACCGATGACGGAGGATAGATGTTGATCTCAAAGGAAGTGCGGGGCAGGCCGCTTTTGTCGGTGAGTGTTTCAGGGTTAATTAGGGTCTGTCCCCTATTTTCATTATGCCTTTTCATTCGATTTTACAGCCAAGTTAAAATATTTATTAGCGATATATTGAAAGTATTCAGACTTAGCGTTTTCGTCATTATATTGATCGATGTTTTCAAAAAACTGACTAAATATGCTATGTACTGCGGTATCTAGATGAAACGTGAGCATACTATTGATTGGTTTGAACATTGATAACAAACCATCCGCATACGCCGTTTTATGATAAGACGGCTTCCTTTCTCGTTCGTCTTCTGGAGCTTCATAGTACTCTTCGAGTTCAGTCAAGTAGTTAAGAACAACCAAGTCAATTTTATTTAGTAAAGCTTCTTCTTGAAAATCTTCGTATACACGCCCAATGTGGACAATTGCAGGAAGAATATTTTCCCTCTCGTTAACAAGAGTGTCCACACATTCGTCGAGTTCATCCCTGCCTATTTCATAGTGTTCACTTTGATCTTCATTTCGTTCCCATCCGTTAACATCTTCTGTCCACTTTTCAATCAATCCGCGCCACTCCGACCAATTTTTAGCTTCTTTTGTTTTTGGAATTACTTCGTTTTCTAAATCATCAAGAATACGCTCTTCACTCCATCCATATTCCCGAAGCGCGTTTATATAGTTGTTGAGTACTATCGAGCCAGTTTGCGGGTTCCAATAACTGAACCTATTTCTACAAATGCCTTTTATGTATGAGGCTTTCCGTTCAATTGGTGGTTTGTTCTTGTTTACGAGAATGCCACCAATTTTATTAAGAAACTCTTCGGCACTTTCTTGAGAAAGATTGCCTTCATTGTCATAGCGAAGATATTTAGATGCTGATAAATCAATTGACTCCAAAATATCTGCTAAATCATACTTTTTTGTTAGCGGTGGAATTTTCTTAATTCCAGACTCATTTAATGAAAAATTATCAATCTTATTCTCAATATAGCTGACCACCATATCATCAATATCACTTTTTAAGTTATCAAGCTCTTTTCTCCAATTGAACATGAGCTGAATTTGTTCTCTTCGCTCTTGCAAGAGCTCAAGTTGTTGCCGTTGTTTTGATACAACTGCATCGTCATTTAGCTCAATATTTGTTTTACCTCGATATTACAGTCATAGCAACTGGTGATTAGATTCAGTAGTTCGTTACTTCCTCCCTTAGATACGGGTTCAATATGATCCACTTCAAGAATCACGTTTGGCGCAACTTTTCCACAGTACTGGCATGTAAAACTATCTCTTTTGAAGACTTCAAATCGTAGTTTTTTGCTCAATGACTTTCGATTGCTCATGATTTCTATTGGGCATAACGTCCAAGCTCACCGGCGGCAATGGAGCGCAGCGGAATTGCCGTCCGGTGTAGCGCCTTGTTAGCCGCTTCGTTGTGTTATTCCGCCATTTTTTGTTTCATTTTAGTACCTGCTATCTCTATTAACCGTGAGTGCATTATAAAGTACTGTTTCCCATCTTCAAGTTTTTGAGGGATTCGATCAATTCTTCCATTCAAGTAGTCAAGACAAACTGTCACCATTTGACGGCACATTATTGGCTCAAATCTTTCTCGAAGTTGTTTAATACCCTCATTCGTTTCTAATTTTACTTTTTTAATCTGCAATATATCCCCTGTATCCACTCCCTTATCCATTAAATGGACGGTCATACCAATTTCATCAAAATTATCTTCAAGCAACGGCCATTCAACAACATCCATTCCTCGGTATTGCGGCAAGACCCCCATATGGCAGTTCAATACTCCAGCACCGGAATTTTCTAAAACATCACTTCGTATCAGCCCCCCTCCAGTGAATACAACGATGTCTGGTTTGGACTTTTTAAGCATTTCAACAACTACGGGATCATTCAGTGTGTTGCAGTATATAACAGGGATTTCAAACTTCTCGTTGAAATCTTCTACTTTCGAGAATCGAATATTTTCACTCTTCATCAAGTCCAATATTGTTTCATAACTGGCAGGTTGGTATGCGTTCTTTCGTAACACGAATTTCTTCCATATCTTTTTTATAAGACGAGAGCCGTCTCGGGTAAATTCGGATGTAAATCGTTTTGGATTAAACAACCTTCTGACAATAATGGCATTTATGTTTGCATTATTGCGTCTTAATAACTCCGTTACGCAAATCGTGTATAGGCTGAAGCGGTTCGGAGAAAGTATAACAACATCTTTCATTTTATTCCACCTTTTTGAAGTTGACTCATAGCGTATTCAATTGTCAAAATGAGTCTGAACTGGAAAAGAGCAGAGTCAAAATCACTATTTCTTCTAATCAATCCATTCTTTATTGATCTTTTATCAATCACCCATTTCAAATCTGCAATTTTAAGTGCGACATTTAAAAATCTAAGATCTTTTGTAGAAAGTGATTGATCCATAAACAAACAACCAAGGTGCAGAATATGTAGCTGCGCCTTAGCTTTCGTTTCACATTTGCCTATACTTATCGTTTTTAAATTTCGATATCTCACCTCACAAAAACGCATCAATTTCTCAGCCCATTTATCAACAATATCCGATTTCGCTTGATTGTAAATGTGATATCTCAAAGAAAAGATTATATCATCAGTAAGAGTTTTGAAACTGGGATCTACTGAGCTAATATCCGCTAATGCATCTGGTTTGACATTTAGATGCGGCAATAAAGGCAGATCGAAGTAGGAAAGATAATTATCTATGAAAAAAAGGGGTTGGTGAACGGTTGTCAGCAGAGTTCTTTCTTTTTGCAGAACAACATTCCAGCAATTTTGGATTAGAGTGTTACTCATCAAATACCTCCGTTTTCTTCAATCGAGCATAAAGCCGTTTTGCCGTCTAATCCTCTTATTGCTTCTGTAAACAGGTAAAAAGAACGGCTATTCTGATCACCATCAGCAAATCCGACTACACCAAATTTAAAATACCGTTTCGGAAAGCCATCATGATGAAATTGATATATATCTTCCCATTTATTCAGGTCTTTTGAAACCATTAGGTGGGCATATTTATCTTTGACACCATGCCCAATTTCTTGCGCACTCGCTGCAAGGTAATAGCCATCATTAAGGCGTTTTATATACCATACCGGACCAGGGAAAGCCTGTCCCTGACTGATTTGTCGTGTTTTTCGGTCAATGTATATGTGATGGCTTGTTTGTAATTGTGAATCCATAATCCAATGAACTGTATTTTCTTCAAAAAACACATTACAGGCACGATATGTTTGCTTTCCATCTCCAATCAACTCAATATTCTTATAGTCTTTATCAGAGCAGAGGATGTGGCACTCGCCTTCAAAATCTCCTGTTAATGTCCAAATCTTATCTTCATAAGGGTCATAATAGCATCCATGAATATGTTTTATCTTTCCGGCTGGGAAAACGAATGCAACTTCCCAAGTTTTACCATAATCTAAACTACGATAAACAGGAACCTCATTACGTGAAGAATTATTGCCGTACTCACCAAAAAACAGCATTTTTTTGTCGTCAATTACAGCAATTGATTGGTGCAATACATTGCGACAATTTTTAAGGTTCAAGGTTTGTTTCAGTTCTTCTTTATGCTCACAATAATGATATACTTTACCCTGTCTTATAATAACAAGTCCGCCTTCTACCGGAACAACATTGCACTTATCCAGCCTGAGCGCTCTTCTCGACAATCTAAACAAACCGAATATCCTTTTGATGCCGTCGCTTGGCAATTGGACTGTATAGTTATTATTAGTTTTTTTGACAAATATTTTATTGTAATTAGATGTTATTAGCACATCAGATTCTGCGAAATGACAAATTTCTCTGTCAATTACTCTTTGTATTAATAATTTCATAAACTCGTCCTTTTTGGCGGCTAACGCTCCGCATAACCGGCTGGGAAAAGCTGCATAGCGAAGCGGCGCAGCTTTTCCCAGTCCGAGTTAATGCGGTTGTTCGCTGTTGGTAATCTCTTTATTTTGTATTGTTGCACGCGTGTCGATCACTTCAAATGTAATGCCTGACAAGACAGCATGTAGCTTCTCAATTATTATAGAAACTCGATCTTCAATAAACATATCGAGAGCATTTTCCGGCATGCTATCTTGTTTTGACCATTCGATGAGTTGTGGTGATAACAAGTGTGACTGAAGCACATTTGAAAAATTTGGATTCTGATTGTATTCACGAATATATATCAGGGGGTTCTTGTCGCTAATTTCAAGATTTGTCAGTTGGGTAATATAAGCGATGTTCATTAGGCTATTGTTTGAAAATGAATTTTTGCCAGGATTTTGGGCTATGAAATTCGAGGGAAAAACATGATGCAAATTTGGTTGATCTGTTGAAAAGAAAAAATTGTCAGCGATCACACTACGATCAGTGTATTTCCAGTCTTTCGGATTATTGTTGGAATAAAGTGACAAAATGGCCCGTGACAAGCGGCCTTTAGAGCTATAGGAAGAGTTACGAAGAACGTCTTTGTCGATTAAGAATCTGTCAAAGGAGTACTCTTCCTTATTTTTTTCTTTGTACAGCAATGATAAGTGCGTGTTGATGTGTCCTGTATTGCTGAGTAGATCTGAGTTGTGGAAGCTATTGTACCAAAAGTATTTTTTTAGAAAGTCATAATTCGGATTGTCGTTTTTATAGAAATAACAGGCGACTGTTAAGTAGAAATATCTGTATGGTATAAGCTGAGGTCCTTTAATACTTAGGGTGTTTTCAAAAAAGTCAAAGGTTTTTAGAAGTGCGGTTTTAGTTTCCTCCCAAACCTCTTTAATTTGCTCAGTCGTTAGGTTGTTTAAATAGGTTGGGGTAATGTTCCAAATACCTGATTTTTCAACATTCTCACGTATGATTATTGCAATTACCTGAAGATAATCAAAGTCATCGATTTGTAAAAATTTGCTGTTGTTTGTTGCTCTGAAATTATCCAGCAACTCTCGAAGGTAAAAGCCGTTAGCACCGTTCTGCTGAGGACGAAATGTCTTAGCCACGACAATATCAAATATATCAAGAGGCTTCCCAGCTTGATTTATTCTCTCAAATATTTGGCATACCTCTGCGACCTGAATACCTTTTAGTTCAATGAATGAAAGTCTATAATTGTCAAGTACCTGCTTAACCCTTCTCAGCTCCACCCAATAAGGATGATTATATTGCTGATTTACGTCAGTATGGTTGACAATTTTCTCTTGAACTGTGTCAAATTGTTCTTTTATTTCGATAAGTTTGACAATTAAGCCAGAGTCATATTTCTTTTTTCTGCCAGTATTTCTCTTAAACGTACCATCTTTGTCGTCGATTTCGTCCCAATACAAAAACCGCTTTTTGTAAATCTCATCATCTGTTTCATCAATATTCTCAACTGAAAGGTCGACATAAAGAGATGGATCGAAATTATCTCGTCCTTGGATTTTGCCGCCATACAAGGAGGTCAGCAAAGATGTTGTCCGCTGTTGGCCATCTAAAAGATATTGAAACTCGCTTGAAAAAGAATGATGGTCGGAAATTTGGTGACCACCAATGTGCCTGTGATTTTGGAGTTTAATATCTGTCTTCCAAACGAGAATGCTTCCAAGCGGATAAAATTTGTATATGCTGTCCCACAATTTCTTCACATTTTCTTTTTCCCATACAACATCTCTTTGGAAAGTAGGAATTTGATAAGCAAGTCCCTTGAGTTCATCAAGATATGTCGTTATGCCTTTATCCGTTGGCTTTATTCTGTCGGTGAAATTCATGGATACCTCATTTTGGGTTATTGTTGTTGCAGCGAACAGTATTAATAAGTGGAAATTTGTCCTGCTATTGACCGTAATAGGTACCGTAGAAATCCACTTATTCAGATATTGACACGGTAAAAGTGGAAACCTTTTCCACTTATCAATTTTTACCTGCATTCTTCCTCTTATTATGATATACAGTAGCTAACATGGAAAATAAAAAGAGTAAACAAAAATTTCGTCCAAATCCGAAGCTTAAATTGATGGAGCAAGTTCATGAAGTTCTTCGCTATCATCATTATGCCTATAAGACAGAGCAGACATACAGTCAGTGGATACTCCGCTACATTCATTTTTTTGAGTGCAAGATTCATCCTGCCGAACTCGGGGCTGGCGATATTGAACGCTTCCTTTCTCATCTTGCTGTGGAACGCAAAGTATCCGTATCCACACAGCGTCAGGCATTAAACGCCCTGGTTTTTCTTTACCGGGATGTTTTTGATATGCCCTTGGCTGAAAAAATTCAGCCCGTCCGCTCAAAAAGAAAGCCCAACTTGCCCACCGTCCTCGGGGGTGAAGAAATACAGCGTTTTTTTCAGCAGATCAAGGGAACGCATGCTCTGATGGCTAAACTCCTCTACGGTTCCGGGTTGCGTCTTATGGAGTGTGTGCGGTTACGGATTATGGATGTTGATTTTGATCGAAAGCGAATTCGTATTTTGGGAAAAGGAGATAAGCAACGTAGTACGATTCTTGCTGAACCTGTCGTTGCGGAACTGAGGGAGCATATTGATCGTGTGAAGCTTTTGCACCACAACGATCTGGAAACAGGCTTTGGTGAAGTGTATATCCCGGAGGCGTTGGCGCGTAAATATCCTGCCGCTGCACGGGAAACCCGCTGGCAGTATGTTTTTCCCTCCCAAAAACGATCTGTTGATCCACGCTCGGGACAAATACGGCGTCATCACGTTATGGAGTCAGGTTTACAAAAAGCTGTCAAACGGGCAGCGCATAGGGCCGGAATTGACAAACGGGTCACCTGTCATACCTTGCGCCATAGCTTTGCCACAGCTATGCTGGAAAACGGCACCAATATTCGGGCGCTTCAGGAGCTTCTGGGCCACGCCGATGTGAAAACCACAGAAATATACACCCATGTTATGGATAAAGACATCTCTCGCCTGTCAAGTCCGCTGGAGAAGTTGAACATATAAAACAGCCTTTGATGTCTTGCTGAGTAGGCAACAAAGGCTGCTTCGATCTCATTCAAACAGCATAATTTTTCTACTGATATGACGAGAACCTTCCCGACAACCCTACGGAGTATCTCCTTCACCACCACCTCCCGACTTCTCACCATCCTTCTTTTTAGGCTTTTTGCGCTCACTCAACCGGGTCCCTCCCGCCATCTCGTACTCGTTGCTGTCCCTCCCGAACTTCACCCTTACCCCGGCAAGCATCTGCGAAGACATATCGCGAAGATCCTTTTCATCCGCTCTGAAGATATTGCCCCCCTGCATCAGCCTGGGCAAGCTGTCCGTTATAGGTATCCTCGGATGTCTGTGTTTTGTTTATCTGGGTTTCAAAAGCAGCAACGGTGAGGCCATTGCCTAAATCCAGATCAGGATCAATTGCCTTGAGATTGGCGAGACGTGTAAGGGCTTCAGCGATAACGCGGGATGATTTGCGACGGAATGCCATGACCGGATCTCCTTTGGGAAGAATTATTCTTTTCAAAAAAGTGAGTTGCATCGAAGCTTTAATAAGCTTTACAAAAGTTGCTGTCTTTTGTCAATCGGAAAAACACATGAACGAAACAAGCCGGGACTGGTCAAGTTTCCTGCGCAGCAGACAGCAAAGGAATATTGTTCAACAGAGCTTCTTTCGTGATAATCAACGCTCCTTGGTTGATAACGAATGCTTCTTCGTTGTTTGATAACACTCCTTGGTTAATAAACAACACTCCTTCGTCGTTTAATAAAACTCCTTGGTTGATAACCAACGTTCCTTCGTTGATAAACAGGAACCTTGTGTTGATAGCAAACAACCTTTTGTTAAGAGCAAACACTCCTTTGTTCGTTATCAAGAACCTTCTGTTTGTTACCAACAACCTTCTGTTGATAGCCGCGAACCTTTTGTCACTAATAAATAACCTTCTGTTTGCTACCAACAACCTTCTCGTGGTAACCGCAAACCTTTTGTCACTAATAAATAACCTTCTGTTTGCTACCAACAACCTTCTCGTGGTAACCGCAAACCTTCTGTTTGTTACAAACAACCTTTGGTTTGTTCCTGACAACCTTTTGTTAAAAGCTGCGAACCTTTTGTTATTTCGATAGGATAAAAATTAAAGGTTATGAATACTCCTGTTTGAAGGCGGGAAAAACCGGGCAGGATGGGATGAAAAGCAATATGCTTACAGGCAGGAGAACGGAAATGCAGAGGCAGGAGCTGGAAGGACTGGAGATGGACTGTTCATCCAAGATGGCTGATACAAAGAACCTGCATCAACCACCCCGGCTTATCGCTTACTTATTCCCCGGCAAGCGTCACCTCTTTGCCCTCATCTTCAGCAGTCACCTTGCGGGTGTTGCCGTCCTTGACCTTGATTTCACTGTCGGCCTTCAGTGCCTGATTCTGGCTTGTACTTGGCTCAATGGTGGTGGTGAAGTTACCACCGTACTGATCAATCAACTCTACCTCAATGGCAGCGGAAGATTTGTTGTTCAGGATGACATTGACCGCATCAGCGGCCCAGCCCATTGCCGCACCAATAAACATGGTGCTGCAAATCAAGAACAAACAGATTGCCTTCCGTATTGCATTTTTCTTATGCATGGTATGCTCCTTTTTTCTGAAGGTTAATAAGTGTATGAAATACGATGCCCTAAAAGACTAGGCGTCAAAACTATCCGCATACAGTTTTTCAATAGCTTCCCTGCCCTCATCGCTCAGATAGCGGGTGCCGGAACCCACATAGGTATCAAAGGAGATTATGGGCTGCTCTTCAGCCTGCCAGTTGTCATTCTTCCAGCCAAACCAGCCCTGGCGATTCTGATCATAGACATGCAGGGGACGGTTAAAGAGCTTGGCCAGCTCCACGGCCCAGCCGGTCCCACCTTTCACTGAATTGTCATCAAGGATGGTGCCGACCACAAAGACCTGATGACCCTTATTGACCATGTGAAAGATAGCCTGCAACACGCGACGGATTTTTTCGGTCTCGTAATAGGTGCGGTTCATCATCCGTGAGGCAATCTCCATGCTGATGTCACCGCGCTGTAATTCTTCCTCGCTTAAAGAAACCGCATTGCGATCCCGGTTGAGGCGATGCCCTTCAAAGGTGAAGATGACCTCTCCAGCTCCGTATTTTTCTGCCAGTTCACCGAACACGGTTTCGGCACCTTTGAGGCCGCCGTGGTATAATGTGCATTCTTCCGCCTTCATGATATCTTACCTTGGTTTGAATTATTTTTTATACAGCCCGTACACTGTTTTTTTATGAAAATACTCAAGGTGTTTCCCTGAGTGCCGACAACGAATTTATGATATAGAGTGAAGATGTGCAGGACGCGGCAAGAGGTCCACCTTATGATAAATGTCACGAAGCAAAAGTGTACAGTCAATGGCCTGAATTATGACCTGCTCATCAATTCCCCGGATAGTCCGATAACGCCATTCCTGTGCGTCATAGAGGATGTATTGCTCAATATGCGGCGTTCGCTGTTCAATAAGTAAATATTCTACAAATGAGGCCAGTTCCCGATATTGCTCAAATTTCTTTCCACGATCAATTGAGGCTGTTGAATCGGATAAGATCTCTATGATCACCAGCGGATTCACGAGAACATCATTATGGGCATCTGTAAATTCCTCTTTGCCACAGGTAATCACAATATCAGGATAGGTAAAATAGCCTGTTGACGGGACATGTACCCGTAAATCGCTTGAATAGATATTACAATCACCTGATTTGATGTGCTGGTTGATCTCGCTGACCAGATTCGACGATATTCGATTATGCTGCCGGGTTGCTCCTGCCATTGCAAACATTTCTCCGTCCACATATTCGCTCCGAGATGTGGAGCGTCGCTCAATATTCAGATATTCTTCCGGGCTTATCCACGATTGACTTTGAACTTGTCCTACCATAATACATAACACCTTGTTCTTCTGAATGTTCCAGGATGATTTCTTTGTCTTTCAGGGCTTCTTTTCTGCTTTGAAAAAGACCCGCCATGGGGCAGGGTAGCCCTCTATTGTAAACTCAGGGTTCTGCTTGTCAATAAAATCCTGATAGGATTCAAAAACCATCCAGTCGGTTTTCCGCTGTTCCGTGCTGCTCATGGAGTGGGAACAGAAGCATTTGATGTTGCTGAAACCGGCCCGTTGCAACCAGTTATGGAGGCAGGCCGCAGTGGGGACAAACCAGGTTCCAGGCACCTTGGCATAGGTTTTTTCCGGGAACAGGGCTACAGACTCTTCACCAGGAATGGCCTGGGATTCTAGGAGCAGGCAGCCGCCCGGTTTCAGAGCCAAGAGGAGATCCCGCAGGGCATCAATGGGGGAAGGGCGATGATAGAGGATACCCAGGCAGAGAATCACATCAAAGCAGGTGGGGAACAGGGGCAGGTGTTCTATCCCCAGCAGGTCGATGCAGAGGTTTTCTAACCCGGCAAAGCTGTTCAGGGCTTTGAAGGTGTAATAATGATGGACATAGGGCTCAAAGCCCAGCACAAATCTGGGGGCATGGTCTGTCATGCGGAACATGTAATAACCATTATTGCAGCCAATATCCGCCACCACCTTGTCCTTGAGATCAGGCATTTCAGGCAGGAGGCGATTCCATTTGCGCCAGCTCTGCCATTCCGCATCAATGTTGATGTCAAAGACGGAAAAAGGCCCTTTGCGCCAGGGCATGAAGTTTTTCAGGAGTTGCAGTACCTGCTCATGCTCTTGGTCGCTTAGATCCTCCCGTTTGCCAATCCGCACTGTATCCCCGCTGCAATCAAGGGAGGAGGCCCGGAGATGGGCAACTGCCTCCATAGGTTCGCGGTAGCGGAGAAAGCCCTTCTTGGGTTGATTGACCCATGCCTGTTTTTCCGTATAAACCCGCTGCAGCTCCTCCCCAAGGGCATTAGGGAGAAAATGCAGGTAAGGGGGGGTTCGGGGGTTTTGGAGATTTTCAATCTGCCTGTTCTTCATGCGTTGTTTTAATATGAAAGTACCGGGTAACTCCCTCCCCAAGGGGAGGGAGGTTATTTGGCCTACGTACCGGGTAACTCCTTGGAGTCGCTGAATCAGCTTTCCTGTTTTGTTGTCCCTCCCTAAGGGGAGGGATGGAGGTTATTTGGCCTGTGCCGCCTCGGTCAGCCAGGTCTCCCATTGCTGCTTGTTGTTGGCTATCCACTCATCAACATGGCGTTGAATATCGCGGTCTGATTTCTCGCCTTGGTTCATCTTGGTGTTCTGGGCATTGATGTCCTCCAGGGGCAGGCTGAACAGTTCAAAGAATTTTTTTGCCGCCGGATTTTTCTCGGCAAAATTTTTATTGGCAACAATATGGATATCGTTGACCACAAAGCCCAGTTTGACCGGATTGCTCACAGCACCGTCCACGTCCTTGAGGGTCATGCGGTCATCCAGGCCCTGCTGTGCCTCGCTGGGATTAATCTCCGGAACATTGATCCACACCACGTCCTTGCCAGGTTTGAGCTTGAAGATGGTCCAGTTCGGTGCCCAGGTATAGAACAGGATGGGCTCGCTGTTCTTGTACCGGGCCAGGGCATCGGCCATGCTGGCCTCGTAGGCCGCAGTGACCTGGTTGATATGATCTTCCAGATCATAGACGTCCATATGATGGGAGATGATCTTTTCGCAGCCCCAGCCCGGAGGGCAGGCGGTCAGATCTGCTTTGCCGTCGCCGTTGGCGTCAAAGGCCTTTTTCACCTCAGGCCGTTTAAAGTCATCCAGGGAGGTGATCTTGTACTGTTCTGCATGTTTTTTGGAGACCAGATAGCCCGAAAGCCCCCCCGCCTTGACGATATACCCATACTTACCAGCCTTCTCATCAAAGTTACGGGGCAGCTGGCTGTTGTGGTTCGGGAACCAGCCATTGGCCCAATAATCCACATCTCCCAGGGTGACGACCTTGTAAAAGATCGCGTTCTGCAAATCCTTGGGTTCTTTCACTTCATAGCCCAGTTCCTCCAGCCCCCGCCGGACCAGGGCTTCCTGGAAAAAACCAGTATTCCAGGTGGCCCGGGCCGGACGTACGGTTACGCCTTTGCCGGGTTTGTTGCCTGCTGCCAGGCTCAGGGACGGAGCAGCGCAGCAGAGAGCTGTGAGCAGGATAAGGACATTTTTAAGGATACCTCGTGTGTTCTGCATAATTTCTCCTTGCATGTTGCGTGTGTGTTCAGATTTCAGGTTTCAGTTGTTTGATTTTGCCTTCTGGCTGTTCTGCGCACCCAGAGATTGGGTGATGCGGTCCAGCAGGATAGCCAGCAGCACGGTCGCCACCCCGCCGATGCCTGCCATACCAATGTCCAGGGTGTTCAGACCGCGGACAACCGGTTCGCCCAGCCCGCCCGCGCCGATGAGCGAGGCGATCACCACCATGGACAGGGCCATCATGATGGTCTGGTTCAGCCCGGCCAGGACCGTGGGCAGGGCCGCAGGTAACTGGACCCGCCAGAGCACTTGCCAGTTGGTGGCACCGAATGCCAGAGCAGCCTCAATCAGCTCGGGGTGAACCTGGCGAATCCCCAGGCTGGTCAGACGGATAATCGGGGGCAGGGAAAAGATGATGGTGGCCAGGACACCGGCCACATTGCCGATGGAAAAAAGCATGACAATGGGAACCAGATAGACAAAGGCCGGGGTGGTTTGCATGGCATCCAGGACCGGCCTGAACCAGACATGAAGCGTATCGTTGCGACCGGCAAGGATGCCCACTGGTATGCCGACAAGGGCGCAGAAGAGCACCGAGCAGAGCACCATGGCCAGGGTGGTCATGGTGTCTTCCCACAATCCGAGAAAGCCGATCAGGATCAGGGCGATCAGGGAGAAGACAGCCAGCCCCTTGCCGGAGACCTTCCAGGCAAGCAGACTGAGAGCAAGGATCACGACCCAGGGCGGCAGGGTGTTGAAGCCCGCATCAATGTGGTCCAGGGTCTGTTCCACCGGCCATTTCATGGCCTGAAAGATATGACGATAGTTTTCCACCAACCATTGGACAAAGTCACTGATACGGTCGTCCAGGGGCAGATGATATTTTTCAAAATGTAAGAAGTTCCATTGCATAATTATTCCTCTTGAAGAAGATTCGGCTCTCCGGCTTTTACGTTCTCCTTAGACTGCTGTCTGTTGTTCCGCTGTCTCCTGTTCCGCTTTGTGCAGGGTGCGCAGAAATTGCGCCTTGGACACGGCTCCCTGATATACGCCCTGTTCATCAAGCACCGGGACCGGCCAGGGATTCGAGGCCACCTGGGGCAGGATATTCTGCATGGAGTCGCTCACCGTTGCAGGCAGGACATCCTGGAGAAAGGCCTGTGACAACTGCTGCTCTTCCTTGGGTTGCTGCAACTGCTGCTGCAGGGAATCCGTTGACACAATGCCCAGGAAGTGTTCATCCGTGTCAAGAATATAAGCGAAGGCAGCTTCCTGGCTGTTCAACTGTCGCAGGACGGCCTGTGGACTTTCCCTGCCCTTGCTTTGATGGATGACCGTAGTTTTGGGCGTCCCGGCGATTTCCCCTGCTGTGATGACCTTGGCCGGATCAACTCCCCGGAAAAAGGCCTGCACATAGTCGTCCGCCGGATTCTGCAGGATCTCGTCAGGCGTCCCCACCTGGATCACCTGACCACTCTCCATGATCGCAATGCGGTCGCCCAGTTTAAAGGCCTCGTCAATATCATGGGAGATAAAGACCACGGTCCGCTTGGACCGATCATGCAGCCTGAGCAGTTCATCCTGCATCTCAGCCCGGATCAGCGGGTCAAGCGCGGAAAAGGCCTCGTCCATAAGCAGAATATCCGGGTCAATGGCCAGTGCCCGGGCCAGGCCGACCCGCTGCTGCATACCGCCACTCAACTGATCAGGCGGGACATCTTCCCAGCCGTTCAGCCCAACCTGTTCCAGGGCCTGTTGTGCTGCTTCTTTGGCTTTGTTTTTGGATGCGCCGCCCAGTTCCAGCCCAAAGGTGACATTTTCAAAGACAGAGAGGTGGGGCATCAGAGCAAAGGACTGAAACACCATGCCTGTATGCCGCCGCCGGAATTTCACCAACTCCCTGTTGTTCAATTGGGTGACATCCTGTCCGTCCACCAGGATAGCCCCGCTGGTCGGTTCGATGAGCCGGTTGAGCATACGCACCAGTGTGGACTTGCCTGATCCGGACAGCCCCATCACAACAAAGATCTCGCCCTGCTGTATGGAGAAGTCCGCATTCTGCACACCCACGGTCATGCCGGTTTGCTCAAAGATGGTCTCCTTGTCCAGGCCCTGCTCAATGAGCCGGACCGCCTGTTCCGGCTGTTCGCCAAACACCTTGTACAGGTTCTGTATTTTTATTTTGTCCATATTGTGTCCATATCTCTGGTGTACATAAGATTTGTTCTGTGTAGCCGTATTCACCGCAATATCTTGCTGTCGCATAAGTAATGAGCAGGAAGAAGAACCATTATACCCTTTTTCTCAAGAAGATACCAGTATGCTGTGGGGATGCTTTTTGCATCTCCCCAAAGAGGCCCGAACGAACAGAACAGAGAATTTCTTGACATATTTCCGTCACCGGGTAAACAGAAAAGAGGTTTTTGATAAAATTGTTCACCCTTCCCTTGGGGAGGGGAACATGCTAAGGATACCAATAAAAAATACCTTCCCCATTTTTAGGTGCTGAATAATGGGGAGAATATTTCTTGTTGCATCCCTCATTAAAGTTTCCCAGAGTTTCTCAGAGAGGAAAAAATGCTCCTTCTCCAACCATTTTTTCATAGTATTCGTAATCGTTTTTTTCGGGCCCATCTCCTGTTGCGTACCCTGGCCATCCTGGCCTTTGGGGCTGTCCTGTTTATCGCCTTATACCTTGGCAGCCTGAAGGTGATCGGCTATTTCCATAGTCAGAATGAGCTGGGCATTATCCTGAGCCTGAAAATCTTTCAGATGGCCTGGATGATCATGTTTTCCCTGTTGCTCTTTTCGTCCATGGTGTCAGCGGTTTCATCTCTCTATCTTTCTTCGGATAACGAGATCCTCTACAGCGCCCCGATTCACGAAAATCAGCTCTTTGGTATGCGTTTTCTGACCTCCTTTCTCTATACCTCCTGGATGATGGTGATCTTTTCCCTGCCCATCTTTGGCGCTTACGGTACTATTTTTCATGCTGACTTTTGGTACTATCCCTTACTCCTGTTTGCTGCTCTGAGTACAGCCCTGACCGCCAATGCCGTGGGGTTGGCAGCAACCATCCTTCTGGTCAGGCTCTTTCCTGCCAAGCAGACCAAGGATATTGCCGTCTACCTGTCCATGCTTTTTGGCATTCTCCTTTACCTGGTGATCCGCCTCATGCGCCCGGAAGATATGGCAGACCCGGAGCGTTTCCCTGATTTCATCGAATATCTTTCCAGCATGCAGACCCCGGCCCTGTCTTTACTGCCCCCGGCCTGGGCCAATCAGCTGCTCAATCTCTATCTTCAGGATCGCCTGATTGATTGGACCGCTGTAGGGTTGCTGCTCCTTACTCCGGTGGTATTTTATTGGGGAGGCGAATGGTTGATGACCCGTTTTTTTGCAGGTGGTTTCAGCAAGGCCCAGGAATCCTTTGGCGGCTACCATACCTTTAAGCAGACAGCCTATCATCCTTCGCCCTTGCTTCGCATCTTTCATAAAGAGGCCAAGCTCTTTCTCCGGGATTCTTCAGAATGGTCCCAGCTCTTTCTGGTGGGGGCCTTGGTTGTGGTCTATCTCTATAATTTTAAAGCCCTGCCCCTGGATCGGACCTTTCTTTCTGCGGACAAGGTGGCCAATATCATTGCCTTTGCCAATATTGGGGCTGCTGGTTTTGTGGCTACTTCTCTGGCGGCCCGTTTTGTCTACCCTTCTATCGGGGCCGAAGGTATGGCCTTTGCCATGATCCGTTCGTCGCCGCTGACCCTGCAATGGTACTTGGGTTGCAAATACCTTTTTTATTGCATTCCCTTTACGTTGGTCATTCTCTTTCTGATCATCACCTCCAATTATTTGCTTCAGATCACCGGCCCCATGTGGTGGGTTTCCATTGCCATGAGTCTGATCATCACCTGGGGGGCCTTGGCCCAGGCCCTGGGTTTTGGGGCCATGTATGCGGATTTCAAGATTGAGAGCCGGGCTGCTGTTCAGGGCAGTTTTGGAGCTATCCTTTTTCTTTTCAGTGCCCTTGCGGCCCAGCTCCTGATTTTGGTGTTGGGTTTTATGGGAAATTTTCGTTTGATGAAAGGCTGGCTGCTTTGGGAGCAGGTTGATAGCCAGGGCATAGTGTTCTCTTGCTTGACCATTCTTGGCTTGGCAGTATTGAGCCTGTTTTTTTCTCTTTGGTCGGTGCGGAAGGGGATCAGGACGCTGGAGGGGTGATGGGCTGGTTCATACTGGTTCCCAAGCTCCAGATTGGGAACTATTTTTGCTGAAGCTCTGCTTCATACTCCGCGAAGCTGGAGCTTCTGTATTCAAGATACCCAAGCAGAGCTTGGGCACCAGAATACATAGCCCACTGTTTTAACAGTGGGTACCCTTCAACCACTCCAAGGCCGCTTGTTCTACTTCTTCCACCGTGATACCTTCCATGCATTGAAAATGGCCCTTGGGGCAATGGGTTTTCATGCAGGGGCTGCATTCCACGGGTTGACGCACCACAGTTGCCTGCTCAGAATAGGGGCCAGTGGCGATATGGTCGGTGGAGCCGAACACCGCAACCAACGGGGTGTTCAGGGCCGCAGCCACATGCATGAGGCCAGAGTCGTTGGTGATAAAGACTGAACAACGGGCAATGCAGGCCAGGGCCTGGGCCAGGGTGGTCTTGCCAGTGAGATCCAGAACCAGCTCTCCGGCGGCAGCACTGATCTCAGTAGCTGCCTCCTGATCTGCTTCAGTGCCAAAAATGACGATCAGCCCACCTGTTTTTTCGGCAAGATGACCTGCTACCTCGGCATATTTTTCCACAGGCCAGCATTTGGCCGGGCCATAGGCTGCACCTGGATTGAGGCCGATGATGGGGATGCTATCTCTTTTTTGTCCCTGTAGAGCCTCGTTGATAAGAGTCTCTGCCTCCTGCTCCGCCGCAGGGTCAAGAAAAAGCTCCAGAGTGTTTTCGCAGCGCTGGAGTCCCAGCCCTTCAATCATCTCCTGATAATAATGGATCTGATGCTTGGTTTTAATTTCGTGATGTTTGCGCACCCTGTGGGTGAGGAGGATCCCTCTGCCGTCGGTGGTGTAACCGGCCCGCACCGGGATTCGGGCCAGGAAGGTGATCAGGGCTGCTTCAAAGGCATTTTGCAGAAGGATGGTGAGGTCGTGGTTTTGCTGGCGCAGCTCAGTAGCCAGGAGCAGCTTGCCCCGGAGTCCCCCGTGTTTCCCCTGTTTATCATAGATAAAAATATGATCAATATGAGGACAGGCCCTGAACACATCTGCAACCCAGGGCAGGGCCAGCAAGGTGATTCTGGCCTTTGGAAAGTTATGGCGGATGCTGCGTACTGCCGGGGTGGTTATGATGGCATCGCCGATCCAGTTGGTGGAACGGATAAGGATGTTGCGGGCATTTTTTGGGATAGGGGGCATGGGTATCTTGTCTTTCGCTTCAGTTTTTTTTTGTGTTGACTGCGCAGGACAGGATACAGGGTGAGGGGTGAGGATGCAAGGAGGGAGTGGGGGTACTGGAACATACTCGTCCCCCCTGTTGTCCAGAAGCCGAAATCAAGACGAATGCCCGGTCATCACCATTACCGGGATTTCTTTATTCATACCCCGGAACGATGCGCACAGATTCCCTAACAAAGAGGTCTCTTTGCTTTTTTTCCCCGTGGCACCGACAATGATCAGCCCGGCCTTCTCCTGTTGAGCTGCGGAACAGATTTTTTCCGCTTCGTTGCTTGTTTGATCTGTCTTCTCAATGCGGCAGGACACCTGTTCCGGGGAAAGGTCATACTGGTCCAGGAATGCCTCAAAGGCCTTCTGGGATCGTTTTTGCTCGTGACTGGCGCTGCGTTCTGTACTTCCAGGGAAATACGCTCTGGTCGGGTCTGAAATCGCGTAGCATACCAGGGGCACTTCCCAGCCCCTGGAGAGATCCAGGGACCGCTCAAAGGCGCTCATCGATGTATCGGAAAAATCAATGGCGCAGAGAATGGGCGCATCAAAGCCCTTGCCGTTTTTCGGAACGAAAAGGATATCACTGCCGGTTTGCACGGCAATCTTGCGGCTATAATGGGCTTCTCTGTTCTCACCCTGTTTCTGGCCGATAATGATCATTTCGATGCGTTTGCCTTTGGCATACTCGACCACTTCCCCGGCAGCGTCTTCTTCCGCAACCCGGGTGACGATCTCCCATTCACAGGTATTTGCAAAATGGGTGTCCACAGCTTCATGGACTGATTGGTGGATAACTTGCCGCAGTTCGGTCTCTACATCTGGAAAATCACCGCTGTCCTTTTCCGGAAGGTCATAGGCCTGAATGGCGTGAAAAAAAATAACCTTCCCCGCGGAAACCCCAAGGGCCAGGTCGGCGGCACAGCGGATCAGGTAAGGGTCAATCGCCGTCAAATCCAGGCATACAAGGAGATCCTGAACCGGCTGCAATACATTGGTATCATTGTTGGCATCGTTTTGGGTCTTCATGCACTTTCGTCCTCCGTTACATTGTTCCCGGACGGATCTGCGGTAGTGTTCCGGATGTTCCGGTTCCTTTTGTTTGCTTTGTCATCAAGCAGACCCTGGACCAGGTTCTGATAGGATTTCTGTTCCACCTTTTTCGCCTTGAGTTTTTCACGTTCATATTCACTCTCCAGCCCTTTCCACAGGCTGTATCCCATGACCAGCAGGAGAACGGCAAAGGGCAGACCTGTGGTGATGGATGCGGTTTGCAAGGGGCCGAGACCGCCACCGACCAGCAGGACAGCGGCAACTCCACCTTCCATGCACGCCCAGAAGATTCGTTGGCCAACAGGTGAGTTCAGCTTGCCGCCTGAGGTAAAGGCATCCACCACCAGGGACCCTGAATCCGAGGAGGTTACAAAAAAGCTGATTACCAGAACAATAGCGATCAGATTAGTCATTCCTGACAGGGGAAAATGTTCGAGCAGTGAATAAAGGGATATGGCTACATTGCCCTTGACGGCGTCGGAGATGCTGCCCACGCTTTCCAGTTCGATGAACAACGCAGAGCCGCCAAAGGCTGTAATCCACAGGAATGTCAATACGGTAGGAATTATTAAAACACTGAGCACGAATTCGCGAATGGTTCGCCCCTTTGAGATTCTGGCTATGAACATGCCAACAAAAGGCGACCAGGAAATCCACCAGGCCCAATAGAACACAGTCCATTTGTTCTGCCAGGTACTGTCCCGGAAGCTCTCGGTCCACAGCAATTCAGAGCCTAAACTTTTTTCAATATGAGAATAGCGCAATGAGAAATTTTGGGCGCAACTATCCCGCCTC
>JAABTP010000065.1 GCA_011389815.1 Desulfobulbaceae bacterium
CGGCTCGGCGCCAGGGGCTGGATGTGCCTCCTCTGCCTCTTGCTGCGTAAAAAAATGAGAGGGATCTGAACGGTTACACCGGGGATGCGGGAATTGGGCAATTTCTCAGCAGCAAAAGGGGTTGATGAGACCTTTGCCGAAATAACTGCCTTGGCCGAACAATGCCGTTTCAGCGATTGCTCCCATAGCGGGGAGAAAGGATGCGCAGTTGCAGCTGCTGTTGAACAGGGGACCTTGCCTGCTGATCGCTATGAGAATTACCTGAAAATGACCAGAGAGTCTGCCTTTCATGAGATGTCCTATCATGATAAACGGAAAAAGGATAAGCAGTTTGCCAAGCATTGCAAGTCCGTGATGAAGCAGAAGCATCGCAGGTAGAAGAGAAGGCAGTGCTGCATCGGAAGAAAAAGCTCCTCATCGCCCTTTCCGCATTGGGTATTATAGCAGGATGCACCCTCCTGCTCCTCTTCTTTACCCTGCCCTCCCCTTTGCCAGCATCCTTCCCGCCTCCCTGCTCCACCAAGATAGTTGACCGCAACGGTGAGCTGCTCCGCCTTTTTACCACCAAAGACGGCTATTGGCGCCTGCCTGCCCAGCTGGAGAGCAGAAACGGCAACACAGCTGTTGACCCAGAATTCATTCGTCTCCTGCTGGCCTGTGAAGATAAACGCTTCTGGTCCCATCACGGCGTCGACCCGCTGGCCATGAGTCGCGCCTTGTTCCAATTCATCACCCAGGGCCGGGTGGTGTCCGGGGCCTCCACCATCACCATGCAGACGGTACGCCTGCTCCGTCCCCATCCCCGTACCCTTTGGCATAAAATCATTGAAATGCTCCAGGCCCTGCGCCTGGAACAGCAGCTGAGCAAACAAGAAATCCTGGAGACCTACCTCACCCTGACTCCCTATGGCGGTAATATTGAAGGCATTGAAGCAGCCTGTCGCTTTTATTTTCAGAAAGATGCAGCCCGTATCACTCCATCCCAGGCAGCCCTGCTGATCAGTCTGCCCCAGTCCCCGGAACGACGACGACCGGATCGCCACCATGAGCAGGCGGTAGTAGCTCGAGACCGCTTCCTCCATCGATTACATGAAGAAGGATTATTGACCGCAGAGCAGGTACAGCTCGGGAAAGAGCAGCCAATCCCCCATAAACGGAGTCCAACCCCTTTCCTGGCTCCCCATCTCAGCCAACGCCTTGCTGCTCGTTTTGTTGATCAGCAAGACATCAAGACTTCCTTGCTCAAAGCCCTTCAAGAGCAACTGGAGACCATTGCGGCCCAGGTCCAGGATAAACTCGGGGCTGATGGGAAAAAGACCTTGGCTCTTCTGGTGGTGGAAAATCAGGGCCGCAGAGTACTGGCCCATGTTGGGTCGGGAGATTTCTGGACTAATGGGATGGATCTGACCAGGGCACAGCGTTCGCCAGGTTCAGCTCTGAAGCCCTTTATCTACGGACTGGCCTTTGAGCAGGGCTTTCTCCACCCGGAAACCCGAATCCTGGATCGTCCGACCCGCTTTGGCAGCTACGGCCCAGGCAATTTTGATGGACGTTATCGAGGCTGGGTCGCTGTTCGGGAGGCCCTCCACCGTTCGCTCAACCTGCCTGCGGTTCAGGTATTGGAGCGGGTGGGTCCCCAACGCCTCTTGTCCCGCTTTGCCCAACTGGGGCTTGCTGTTGATCCCGATAAACCACCCGGTCTTTCTCTGGCCTTGGGTGGCACTGCAACAAGTCTTATTGAATTAACTGGCCTCTATGCTGCTCTTGCAGATAAAGGCAGGTACAGCCCTCTTTCGTATAGCCCCAATGGCCCTGCTCCTTCCAGACAAAAGATGCTCTCCAGGGCTGCTGCCTGGTATGTGGATGATATTCTTCGCACCCGACCGCCTCGTTCCGGGCTGGTAGCCAAAGATCTTCAGGGCACGAGGATTCGTTATAAAACCGGGACATCGTACGGCTACCGGGATGCCTGGGCACTGGGTTACACGCCTGACTATACGGTGGGAATCTGGATTGGTCGCCCGGATTGGGGCTATGGTAAGGAGACCACAGGGGCGAATTCAGCTGTGCCGGTCTTGCTTCGGGTCTTTGCGGCGCTCAGCACCAACCAGGAGTTACAAAGGATAGGCTTACATGAGAAAAGCAAGGAGAAAAACAACCGGCTTCCTGCTGAAGTCTTGCTGGTTCGCCATAACCAGCTGCCTGTGCATCTCCAATGGTTTTCCCGTACCGCTGGATCAGGCCAGGGAATCAATACACCAAGGATCTTTTTCCCTGTGGATGGCAGCACCATGCAGCTGGAGAAAGAACCGCTCCTTGCCCTTAAATCCCACGGCGGCACCCCGCCCTTTCACTGGCTGGTCAATGGACGGCCTTTGGGACGGGAACACCATGAGGCGATTACCTCGTATAGCCCGGAAGGTCCGGGCTTAACCCGGATCACCCTGGTGGACAGCCGGGGCAAACGGGATACGGTTTCGGTCTGGTTGGCGGCTGAAGGAGAGTCGCGTCTGTGAGAAGGCAACAGGATGTTTCTTGTGGAGGAAGGACAGGGGATTGTGTTATGATAGCGCATGACCTGAACAACATACAGGAGGCATTATGACGATCGCAGAACGCATTTACCAGCACAGCAGAGCAGGGATCTCCCTGAAGCGCAGGCGCAGAGTGTGCTTGACTTCATCGAATTCCTGAGAGAGAAGCTGCGCCGGAACAAGGCACGCCAGAATGAAGCCGCCGACATGAGCGAGTTCGATCAGCCCGGTGCAACGCGCCGGGCACACATCTTCTGTCCCGGAAGGACAATTGATAATAGCCCTGTAATTTATCGCGGGGTAACAGCAACAATCAGTTGGTGTATGCACCAACGAGGCATTAGTGTCTGCACCAACGGAGCATTGGTGTGTACACCAACCAGGTATTGGTGCCTACACCAACGGACTGTTCATGGGCACAGGAACAGGACCGGCAGAATAAATCCGGGGCAGCAGCCGGATATGCTTGACAAGTGCATTCCACCTGTTTATGATTCTTTTTTAGTGTACTTACAAGGTAGTATCAACTCAACCGCTTAGGAGGAGAGCTATGTCCACAATTCAATGGAGACCGACACCCAACGCCCTGACCACACCTGATTCCTACAGCATCCGCTTCGTGTCCCGAGGCTCTGCCGGGCTTGAGGATATTGCCGCCGACATCGCCCTGCGCCATCCCAACTTCAGCAAAGCCGACATCATGACCATCCTGAGTGCTGAGGACGAGGTCGTCATGGAGCGGCTGCTCAACGGTGAGCAGGTCACCAAAGAGGGCAGTCTGAGCTGGTTTCCCTCCTTCACCGGCAGACTGGACAACCCGGACGACCCACTGCCGCCTCTGGACGAATGCCTGCACCTCAACACCCGCATCTCTGCTCCCTTTCTCGAACACCTGCGCCAGGAAGCACAGACCGAGCGGCTGCCCATGAAAGAAAAACTGCCGGTCATCACATCCGCCAAAGACACGGTACTGGGGCTTCGCAACGTGCTGCGCTCCGACGGAATGCTCCGCATCGCAGGCAATAATCTCTTGTTCGACCGCAACGACCCTGACTCATACTGCCTGATTGAAGGTAGCCGCAGCGGCAGTGCAGTCCAGAGCCGGGTCGGCACGGTCACCAACAGCGAGATCGTACTCATGCCGGACGTACCCAGTCAGGACAATCCCTGGAACAACGAGTACCGCCTTTCCGTCACCACCCATTACACCGAGCACGGCACCCCGCGCACCGGCATCTACAAAAGGCTGCTGCGCACACCCCTCGCCCTGAGCGCATTCGGCCACCCCAACCCGCCGGAAGTGGGTATCCTGACCAGCACGGAGACGAGTCCGCTGGTCAGTGCCATCGGCGGCAGCGTGAGCGCTGACGAGACCCTGCGCATTCAGGCTGTGCTGGACATGCGTCAGGACGTGCTCCTCTTCAGCCTCCTGGATATGCACGAGGAGGGGCAGACAGGCACGGCAGTAACAGTCAGTGCTGACGGCGAACAGACCTTGCAGGGCTTCAGTGGCTCGGCAATCAGCAGCCTGACGGTACGGGTCAATGACTATGCCGCACTCAAGGAGCTGATCCGTAACAGCTACGGCGGCAGGCTGGTGGATGTGCTGGATGTGAACACGGCGTAGTAGGCGTAGGGGGGAGCCTGCAACCTGTAAGGGCACGGCACGCCGTGCCCCTACATAGACTGACTTTCAATGCAGGTTACTGACAATATGGGTAACTTCCTCATCCATAATCCGCTCGTTCACATCAATATAAACACGCTCTGGATAGCCTAATTGTGCATTATAGGTCACCTCAAGTTGAGCCACGTCATCGTTAATAGCCTTCTGAATGACCTGGAACAGTTCCTCAACCGTCATAAGATCATCCAGCCGTTCCGGCATCACAGGATTATTACTGGGAGAGTACGAGGCAGCAACGACATTGCCGTACTGCACCTGCACCAGGATATCTTCCTCAGAGGGACAAAAACACATTCTCTTATAGGTATATGTGTACGTTGAAAGATGTGCTTTTTCCCACAGGGCAAGGTTCTTGTTCAGAGCATCCTGATCAGGATTACCTGTGGTGCCTGGTGTGACAGGATACATACAGCCAAACAGCGAGACAACAACAGCCAGTAGAACGAATTGAATAACCTTCATGTGTTACACTCCTTTGATGTGCTCCTTTGATGAATTGAAAAAACAATTTGCAATTGTAACAGAAGGGTGAGTAATATACAACAGCTCGTTGAACAACCACGCAACAGACCTCCCTGACCCTTGGACAAAAGAGATTCGTAGCAAATGGCAGCCCACGACAACAGCTATAAAATACTTTTCTCCCACGCACGGATGGTAGAAGACCTGCTCCTTGACGAAGGCAGTTATACTGAAAGCGAACTGGAACCGCTTGTTAATCTGAGCGCAGCCCTGTTCCGACTGGAAAACAGCAGGACTCATGAAGATATTCAGCAGGTGTTGATCACCCTGACAGAGTGGTTAAGTGATCCAAAACAGACAAGCCTGAGAAGAGCTTTTACAGTATGAATTAAAAGGGTTATCCTGCCAGCACGTCTGCCGGAAACGGAAATACCAGAAGTAAACGATTTACAGGAGGTGAAAGCTATGTTGGCTGAACGAGTTGTGGAATGGACAAAAGAATGGAAACAACAAGGAGTACAGGAAGGACTTCAGGAAGGAATAAAGAAAGGGAGAAAGGAAGGGAGACAAGAAGGAGTTAAAGAGGGAGAAAGTACATTATTACTCCGACTCTTAGAACATAAGTTCGGAAAGGTATCGGAAAAATACCATCTGATCGTTCAATCGGCAGATACTGATTCTCTTCAGGAGTATGCGGAACGGGTCTTAACAGCTACAACCATGAGCGAGATCTTTGAAAAAAGATAGCACCACTCAAGAAAATCAAAGGGATCGTAAAAGCAAACTTGTGATGAACTCCTTCCTTAAATCGCTTACTCCGAGGACTACATGACCAGTACACCAAAAGAGACTGCTGAAGAAACACCCCCAGATGAGCTGCAAGAGCAACGCCAGGGCAAGCTCCACAAGCTCTTTGACGATAACTTCCTCGACTACACCTCCTATGTGATCCGGGAACGGGCCATACCCGACATTGACGACGGCCTGAAACCGGTCCAGCGGCGGATCCTCCAGACCCTCCATAATATGGACGATGGCCGCTTTCATAAGGTAGCCAATGTGGTGGGTGAGACCATGAAACTCCACCCGCACGGGGATCAATCCATCTTTGCGGCCCTGGTCAATCTGGCCAATAAAAACTATCTCATCGACCGACAGGGCAACTTCGGCAATATCTATACCGGTGACCAGGCCTCTGCGGCCCGATACATTGAGTGCCGCCTGACCCCAATGGCCCGTGAGACCCTGTTTAACAAGGATATCACAGAGTTTATCGATTCCTATGATGGACGAATGCAGGAACCCGTCACCCTGCCCTCCAAGCTGCCCATGCTCCTGCTCCTGGGTGCAGAAGGTATTGCAGTGGGCATGGCCACCAAGATCATGCCCCATAATTTCCGGGAACTGCTCCAGTGCCAGATTACGTATCTTGAAGGCGATGAATTCACCCTGTACCCGGATTTCCCCAAAGGCGGGATTGTCGATGTTTCAGACTATGATCACGGCAACGGTCGCCTGCGCTGTCGGGCCAGGATCGAAATCACCGATGAAAAGACCATCACCATCACCGAACTGCCCTACAGCCTGACCACCCAATCTCTCATGGACTCGGTGGAAAAGGCTGCCAAGGCAGGCAAGCTCAAAATTTCCTCAATCAATGATTACACCGCAGAAAAGGTGGAGGTGGAAATCAAGCTGCCGCGTGGGGTCTATGCTGAGGAGACCATTGACGCCCTGTACGCCTTTACCGACTGCGAACTCAGTGTCTCGCCCAACCTGGTGGTGATTAGGGAAAACCTGCCCTGTATTGCCACTGTGGAAGAGGTGCTCCGCCATAATACGGACAAACTGCAACGGGACCTGGAAACAGAACTTAACATTGAAAAAGGCCGTTTGCTGGATAAACTCCATGCCCGTAAGCTGGAGCAGATCTTTATTGAAGAGCGGCTCTATAAACAGATTGAGGAGCAGACCTCGTACAAGGGGGTGACCAGCACTGTGCGTGAGGCTCTCCTGCCTTTTGCTGACGAACTGATTCGTAAGGTGGTCAAGGAAGATATTGAACGGCTGCTGGAGATCCGTATAAAACGTATTTCCCGCTATGATATCAATAAGCAGGCAAAAGAAATCCGAACCCTGGAAAAAGGCATTACGGCCATTGATAAACACCTGAAGGACATGGTCCTCTTTACCAAGAACTACCTTCAGGGCATACTGGATACATATGGGGAAGCCTTCCCACGCCGGAGTGAATTAAAATCCTTTGATGAGGTCAATGCACGGGCAGCGGCCCTGTCCAATATCCAGGTCAGCTATCATCGGGACTCTGGTTTTATGGGGCATAAGGTCAAAGCAGAACATCCGAAAAAGGATATCGAATTTGCCTGCTCTGAGTTTGATCGCATCTTGCTGATTTTTAAAGATGGGCTGTACAAGGTGATCAATGTGCCGGACAAACTCTTTATTGGCAGCGAGGTGGTCTGGATGGGCGTGGTGGATAACAGCCTGGTCTTTAATTTGATTTACCGGGCAGGGGCAGTTAACCTGAGCTATGTGAAACGCTTTAAAACACCCAAGTTTATCCTCAATCGGGAATACCGCCTCTTTGACGCGCATAAACGATCAATGATCCAACTGCTCCGTACCGGCGAAAAAGATATCCGGGCCAGAATCAGCCTGGTGCCCTCTTCCCGGGCCCGTTATAACTCGCTAGAAATTGAGATGGATGATTACCTGATCAAGGGGGTTGCAGCCAAGGGAAAACGGATCAGTAGTCGGGTAGTTCGTCAGGTGACTGATGTGACCGGTAAACCGAAAAAAACCGGACCAGTGGCTGCTACCTTGCCAGGCTTAGAAAAATAACCAGATCAGGTTCCATTTAATCTGAATATTACTATCACTTCGTTTCCCTGAAGTTATTCGACATCGCTTTGAATACATCTTATTCGGGTTTGATTACTTATTAAAAACGAGTACTAATTACACATCACATCTCATTCCTTCATCTGATGCACATGCATTACCAAGTAATACAAAATATTACCTGTGCCCCTTTTTTACGCACCGCAAATAAGCATCTGCGCACAAACTAACCGCTTGTATTTCCGCAAAAAAACCTTGACCAAAACCAAATAGTATCATTTAATACAAGTGAAGGCAATTAATAGAATCGGTTGGCCGAGTTTCACAGCAGGACTTCCGATCTCCGTTAATTGCCTTCACTTGTCATCCCGCCCTGAATCCAAAAAGACAAAAAAACAGGTTAGGATGCAGCTCAACTCCCTTCTGTATAAAGATACCGCTTAATCTTATGCGTGGCCGTTTTGACAAAAGGTTCCTGCTGTTCAACAATCCTGGTGATGTAGGACATAGACCCGGTCTGCATGTTAACCAGTTGGCGAATGCGTTCCAGCTCCGCAGTGATGAATGCCTGCCGCTCCTCTTTACTTTTACCCTGCATATGCTTGTCAACAAGATCATAATCAGGATGGATCAATGCTTGCAGCACACCGTTTCTTGCAACAACCAAAGAACCTGCTGTCAGGGGCGAGCCGTCCAGTTTATGCTCAATAGCCTCTGGGTAAACATTTTCCCCGTTAGCCAGCACAATAACCGATTTTGACCGCCCTTTGATATGAAGGTTGCCCTGTTCGTCAAGACAGCCCAGATCACCAGTGTGCAACCAGCCTTGCTCATCAATGGTCTTGACAGTCTCTTCCGGGTTATTCCAGTAGCCCTGCATGACATTGGGGCCCCGTGCAAGGATCTCGCCAATACCTGTTTTGGGATCAGGATGATCAATACGCACCTCCACCCCGGCAATCGGCTTTCCTGCGGAACCGGGTCGGATACTCCTGTCTCCTGCTGGCCCGCCAGAGATAAGCGGTGAGGCTTCAGTCATTCCATATCCCACCAAAAAAGGCAGGCCAGAGTCCCGGAGAAAATCTTCAACATCCGGGTTGAGTGCAGCTCCGCCAATAGCCAGCATCTTCAGGCGTCCACCGAAAAAATCTGCCAGCTTGTTGCCGATCTTACGATAGATTCGTTTGCGACCAAAGGGAAACCGGCACAGAAAGGTGAGCAGCCTGCTTTTCAGCACTGCGGGAGCCACCTGTTTCGTATATATCTTTTCTATAATCAACGGCACAATCAGCATGACATGGGGCCGTTCATGAGCGCAGAGTTTTTTCAACACAGCAGGCGTCGGGGGTTTGTTCGTATACAGCACACAGGCTCCCTTAAGCAAGGGCATGAGCAGACCGACTGTAAATTTATAGGTGTGAGCAACTGGCAGAACCGAGAGAAAAACAGTTCCAGGTTCAATCGCTATTGCTCCGGCAGCAGCAGCGGCATTGGAGCAGAGATTAGCATGAGTAAGAACCACAGCTTTGGAAAAACCCGAGGTACCAGAGGTGTAAAGAATGGAAGCGGGATGATCGCCTGCTACCTCGGGAAATTGCAGGGAGCTGCTTTTCAGGGCATTGATAAACTCCGCCTTGGCCTCGGACAAAAAGTCCGTAAAGGGCTGTACCTTGTTCCGCCCTGCCTTACCAGGCTCCTGATAATCGTCAAGGGTAATCAGCAGATTAACCTCATGCCCCGCATCAACGTCCTTAACCACCTTGTCGAGCTGTCGTTTACTGGTAAAGACAACCCTGCATGCCATTTCCGACAAAATATTCTGAACATCATCCTTGGGCAAATCAGGCAGAATCGGCACGCAGACTGCACCGAGCCGGACAGCGGCAAAATAAGCTATTCCCCAATTATGGGAATTTTCCGCAAGCAGAGCGATCCGGTCACCAAAGCCCACATTCTCTTTCTGTAATCGGGCCGCAAGGACACAAATACGGTCACGAAGTTCCTGATAACTGATTGGGGTTTCCAAGGCCATACCCAGGGCATTATACCGGGCATAACTGGCACAGCTGGAATCAATCAAGGCATTGAGATTCTCTGCCTGTTCTGGAAGTTGCGATGTATTACTGGTCTGAGTAAAAGACATGATAAACAAGTCTGGGTACTCTAATAATTTATTCAGGGATGATCCACAAAACCAAAATTCCCTGTATCCCCCATCAAATGACCAAATTTCTCCTGGTTTTCCTGGATTTGACTGATAACAGACAAGGCCACAGCAAGTGCCCGGCGACCTTCACGGCCTGAAACAGTGGGTTTACGGCGGTGGTGACTATTAGCCACAAATTCCCTGATCTCCATTTCCAACACATCCTGCTCACTAAAACCATGCCGGGACACATCAGGAAGTGGAACACCACTCTGAGTACCTTGTTTCAGCTGGATAGCCATAACTTCTTTTTTACTGAAATCAACCGATAAATACTTGCCTGGCTGAAAAATACGCATCCGCCGGATATTTTCCATGGAAATCCGGCTTACCGTGATATTGGCAGTACAACCGTTCTTAAACACAATCCGAGCATTGGCAATATCTGTGAGCCGGGTAATCACTGGCGCGCCCACAGTATGGATATCCTGAATCGGGGAATTGATAATGGACAGAATGATATCAATATCATGAATCATCAGGTCAAGAATCACATCTACATCTGTGCCCCGATTCTTAAAGGTTGAGAGGCGATGGGCTTCAATAAAGAGGGGATTATTCAACAGGGGCTGCATGGCCAACACAGCCGGATTAAAGCGCTCCAGATGCCCCACCTGAAGCAAGAGTTGTTTTTGCTCTGCCAAGGCAATCAGTTCATCTGCCTCCTGCAGAGTGGTTGTCATGGGTTTTTCCAGCAGAATATCCACTCCATGCTCTAAACAGACACTGGCAATAGTGTGATGATGCACAGTGGGCACAACAATAGACACAGCATCCACCTGTTCAAGAAGGGGCAGATAGTCTGTAAATGCCTTGGTGGAGCATTCTTCAGCAACAAGCCGGGCCTGTCCCGGATCAATATCAGCAACGCCAACCAATTGAACATCATGCTGCGCTGCATATTTCAGGGCATGAAAACGGCCAAGATAACCAACCCCAATGACTCCGACACGTAATTTTTTCTTACTCATTTTTTCTCAGGGATCAGATGAAAAAGATATTCTTGCCTGTTCTGTTTCCTTACACTGTTAAATTCCAAGGTAGGCCTTCTGAATATCTGTGTTGCCCAGAAGGGTTTCTGCCCGGTCATGCATGGTGATTCTTCCATTTTCAAGTACATAGCCACGATCAGCTGTTTTTAAAGCCAAATTAGCATTCTGCTCCACCAAAAAAATCGTGGTGTTCTCTTCCTGATTGATCTTTTGAATAATTGCAAAAATCTGCTTGATCACCAAGGGAGCCAACCCCATTGAGGGCTCATCCAGCAACAGCAGCCGGGGCCGGGCCATCAGGGCTCGGGAAATCGCCAGCATCTGCTGCTCCCCACCGGAAAGATTACCACCTGGCTGATGACGCCGCTCTGCCAAAATAGGAAAAAGGGAGTAGACATGATCCAAATCCTGCTGCATCTGGCGAGTATCCTTGCGAAGAAAGGCTCCCATGTCCAGATTCTCCGCCACTGTCAGGTCAGGAAAAATATGACGCCCTTCAGGAACCTGGCTCAGTCCAAGGGCCACGATTTTATCTGGAGCCTTCTCTGTGATGGCTGTGCCATTAAAATAAATCTGACCGCTCTGAGGAGGAACAATGCCGCAGATAGACATCAGAATGGTGGACTTACCAGCACCATTTGCCCCAATCAGGGTGATGATCTCCCCTTGTTCCACATGGAGGCTGATATCATGGAGGACCTGAATATTACCGTACGATGTATTGATGTTCCGCAGTTCAAGCATATTTGCGAATATTATTTTCCTTCAGCAATGATACGGATAATATCCCGTTTACCGATCACCCCGACCAGCTTTTCTTTATCAAGTACAGGCAAGGTATGGATATTTTTTTCCGCCATCAGGGTAGCAAGCTCATCCAGAGGCGTTTCCTTTTGCACAGAGATAACCTCTTTGGCATAGATATCCCCCACTGTGACACCAGCCATCTTTTTCATCTCCTGTTCCATTTTCTCCGGGCTTTCCAAAAAGAAAAAGGCATCCAGTATAGCAACAGCAGTGGGAATATGGACTTTCTTGTTCTGAAAGATAAGATCGCTTTCCGTCACCACCCCGGCAAGCCTGCCATCCTCATCAAGCACCGGAACCCCGCTGATCTTATTTTCTGTCAGGATCTTAGCCAATTCACGGACTTCAGTATCTTTGGTAACAGCAATGACGTTCTCTGTCATCAGGTCTTGTGCGCTTAACATTATACTTTCTGTTTCCCTTTCTTGGTATCGTTTTCTGAATTATCCACTTCATGCAGACAGTCCAAACTTTCACTGCACGAGCAAACATAACAGGGCTCATTACAAGCAGGACAAACGCTGCAATCAGAGTCCCGTATCCGCATAAATGCCTCAGGCAAGGCCTCTGCAACCTCAGAGGCTGTGAACCCGTGGGAGCTTTTTTCTGCCAGGATATCAGCAGCCAAACCATGCTGATATACCCCTATCACAGCTGCCTGCCAAGGCGTATAACCCTGAACGAGCAGTCCTCCAATCAACCCAGCCAATACATCGCCCATCCCACCGGTTGCCATGCCGTTATTACCACTGGTATTGATTGCCCAATCTCCTGTGCAGGAATGGATAACAGTTCCAGCCCCTTTGAGGATCACAATAACTTCATGCTCATCCTGCATCAGCCCTGCTGCCAGTTGAGCAGCTGCACCTAGGCGATCTTTTTGCACTGCAAGGATTGATTTGCCAATCAAACGAGACAGCTCACCTGGATGTGGGGTAAGAATACGAACCCCTGCGCTCTTGCTTAAGGCCTCTGGCTCTGCGGCCAAGAGGTTCAGGGCATCTGCATCAATAATCATGGGCAGCTTCAGCTCCTGATACAAACGGCGAACCAACGAACCTGTCTCAGGATCGGTTCCCAAACCTGGTCCGATCACTAAGGCGTCCCGATTGACAAGCTCTTCACAGATCACGTCGTAATCATCAAAGGAAAAAGCTTTTTGGGAATGTGGCAGAGGAACAGTCATGGCCTCTGGTAGACTTACTTCAAAAATCGGATTCAACTCAGCAGGAACAGCCAAGGTCACCAAGCCACAGCCGCTGCGTAAAGCTGCTTTACCTGTCAGAATGGCTGCACCGGTTTTCCCTTCAGAACCAGCCAAGGTGAGCAGATGCCCGTAGGTTCCTTTATGAGCTGCTGCTCCACGGTCCTGAAGCATTTGGGCTATTCCACAACAACCAAGGACCTGGCCTCGCAGCTCAGCCTGTTTGATCACCCGATGAGGAATGGAGATATCAAGTACTGTCAGCTTGCCTGCAAGCCCCCCCCCATGATGAAAATGTCCAGGTTTGGCAAGGCCATAGGTCACAGTCAAATCTGCCTGCACAGCACAGCCCAAAAGGGTACCTGTATCAGCGCAAAGACCTGAAGGTATATCCACCGCCACCACAGGCCATTTTCCGGTTGTCGACAAGCTATTGATAAATTTTATAAGATCGGAAAAATAACCTTCAATATTCCGGGACAACCCGGTCCCAAACAGGGCATCAACCAAGCTATGGACAGGATTTCTAAAGTGGAGCTGGCGGATCAACTGCTTCAACTGCCTGACCTCATCCTCGTGGTGAATAATATATTGGATAAAGCCAAGTTTGTTGCAGATTCCTGCATTAATCGCCGCATCACCGGAAAGCTTTTCCGGATTGATTAAAAAAACAAGAAAAGGACGACCTCCCCGCTGGGCAACATGACGGGCAATAACAAGGCCATCACCTCCGTTATTACCTGGCCCGATAAAAATGCATACTGTGCGCCCCTGAACTGGCCCGTATTCCAGCTCCATGGCATCCAGAGTTCCTCTACCTGCATTTTCCATCAGGACAATACCGGGAATGCCAATTTCTTCAATAGAGGTCTTATCCAGGGCCTGCATCTGGTTCGAGGTTGCTATTTTCATAACAAAAAGTTTATTAAAAGATGATCCAGCATATACTTTTTCATACCTCCATAAAAAATCAATGAGATAAAAAAATTATTCCTTCTTTCCAACAAAACAGCAGGCATTATAAACCTTTTTCCTGTGAACAGCAAAGCAAAGAACGATTTTCTTATGATGTCAGTGAGAGAGCTTGATAGCCTGCAAAAACAAGAAAAGCCGGAAGACAACAAACGTCTCCCGGCAAAAAATATGAGAAGCACAAAACTGTCAAACAACCTCAATGCACCGGGTGACCTTGTTCCCAGTTACTTTCAATCACCCTGCCGTTTGGCAGAGAAATTGCTCCTTTGCCGTTAAACTTTCCTTCTTTAAACTCACCCTCGTACTTACTCCCATCAGCATACATCATCACCCCGTACCCATCATATTTATTGTCCTTAAACCCACCAGAATAACGGTCTCCATTAGGTAGGGTAACTGTTGCCTCTCCGCTAAATTTCCCGTTCCTCCAGGTTCCGGTAAAAATGTCGCCGTTGGGATAACGTGCTGATACTTGTTCGCCATCTCTCCATTCACTTTCTATTGTTCGACCATCTAAAAAAGTGACAGTCCCTTTTCCATGCTGCTGATCATGAGCAAAGTCCCCCTCATACTTTTTCCCACTCGCATACACCAAGACTCCTGAGCCGTGTCGTTGACCATCTTTCCATTCCCCGGTATACGTGCTTCCATCAGAATACACCATCACCCCTTTACCGTGCATCTGATCATGAGCAAAATCTCCCTCATACTTGGCACCATCAACATACAAAAGGATTCCTTTGCCGTGCCGTTGACCGTTTTTCCATTCTCCGGTATAGGTGCATCCATTTGGGTACACCATCACCCCTTGTCCATCAGTACAGGTTGTTATACACCTTCCTTTTTCTGCACATAATCCACCTGTTACAAGAAAGACACTAGAGAATCCGAAAAAAACAAACAGCAGTTTTTTAAAGAAAGTACATCGTAGCATGACAAATAATATGAAAAAAGTATACAGACACCTTCTCAGTAACATGACGTGTACGTCACTGTTACCTGGAGGTTTGGCCCCGGCCACAGGCCAGGGGGAACGCTCTCAAGAAAAACTGCAAAAGAGAGATTACCTTGACGATACACTTCTTTATATCATGACACAAAAAGGAGGTACAATCTTTTTTTACACGAAGTACTATTTTTTTAACATTTCATCTGTTCACCGAGTAAAAAAAACACAACATATGTCAGTGCAGCCCATCAACTACATCAACTGGACGAAAAAGACGAAAACAGCCTTTAGTCTGCCTGGCGAAACCGGACAGGCTTTTGCTTGCCTGTTTGTTCCATGGTAGCCATAGCTGTGGCAACCATGCTGGACACATCAGTAAGGTTGCCGGGTACAATCATCGTGTTATTCTCTTTAGCCAGTTTACCAAACTCATCAAGATATTTCTTTGCCACCTCAAGATTGGCTGCCTCATTCCCTCCGGGTGCAGATAGAGCCTCACCGACCTTACGAATACCAGCAGCGGTAGCCTCGGCAACCTTGAGGATTTCCTGGGCCCGACCTTCAGCCTCATTAATCCGCTTAATCTTCTCACCCTCAGATTTAGCTATAGCCTCTTGCCGTTCACCATCGGCCCGATTAATCATGGATTGCTGGTCACCCTCAGAGCGAGCAATCTCAGCCCGCTTCGCTCGTTCGGCCTGCATCTGTTTCTCCATAGCATCAAGAACAGTGCGGGGCGGTTGAATATCCTTAATCTCATAACGCAACACCTTAATACCCCAGTTCTGCGCTGCGTCATCAATAGCATCCACCACCTGCTGATTTAAAGCTTCACGGGCCTCAAACGTGTTATCCAGGCTGATTTTACCAATAGCAGAACGCAGTGAGGTCTGGGCTAATTGGGAAGCGGCAAAATGATAATCTTCAATACCGTAGGCAGACTGACGGGAATTGATGACCTGAATATACATAACACCGTCTACTTCTAACGTAACGTTATCTGCTGTAATACAGGTTTGGCTTCCGATATCGACAGGCTGTTCTTTCAAATTTCGCCTGTAGGCGATCTTATCAAGAAAGGGTACCAGGATATGAAACCCTGCCTCCAAAGTGGTACGATATTTCCCCAGACGTTCCACAACATATTCATGGCGCTGTGGAACAACAATGGCTGTTTTAACAAGGACAACAATAACAAAAACAACCAGGACACCGACACCAAATAATAAATCCATGTTCTAACTCCCTTTCACCAAGTTTTTTTGTATGCTTTGTTCCGGTTTTTTCTGCGCCAGACAATAAAGCCAGCTCATCCGGAAAGATAATCAATCTATACAGTTTCTTCAGTAAGCAAAGGACAAACCTGAACAACAAGATTTTTGCGTTCCATAATCTGAACAACGGCATCCACAGGAATCGGCACCTCTGCTGTTGCCTTCCAGAAAGAACCGCCGTATTTGACCCGCCCCAAACTAGGGGGAATAATAGCCTCTATTACAACACCAGTTGACGGGGAAGAGTGGACAATTGTTGAACCGTCTTCCTCACTTGAATTCCCGAAGAAAATCGCACGAAGCAATCTTCTGAGTATAACCAGAGAAATCAGAGAGCTTACTAAAAAAACGATCATTTGAACAGTTAACGGAATATCAGCTACAGCCAACATAGCGGTTGTAACCCACGCTCCAATCCCGAGAAAGAAAAGAATAAAAGCAGGAACTATAAGTTCAATGACAAAAAAGACGATTCCTAAAAGAAACCAGACAAGAATAGGAGAAACAAGTTCCATAGCCACGTCCTCTATAATAAGGATTGATTTTTCTCTTTTTTTACCTAAAAACTTTATAATGTTTTCAAAATAAAAGCAAACAAAAGATAGGGGACATGGAGAGATAATGGTTCCAGAACGCAAAAGTGAAATTATTTTTCTGGGTATTCGGTTCATCATTAAAGCACCTTGACCACCTGTTTAAGAGAAACAACCATAGGAATTTTACACGGGGAGTAGGCTTTTTCTCTCTCCAACATTTTCACCCTCAAAAAGGATCTATCTCTCTGAAAAAATAAGCTTATCATCCTATTGCTCAGGCATGATAATTCTAGTATCGTGATACCGGATATGAAAAATTTGCACCTTGAATTTCCGTTGAACACAGCTTCAATCAACAGAAAGCAATGGACAGCCATGTCGGGTCATGCTACCCGATAAACGTTCACGAAAAACCAGAGAGGATCGCATTATGAAAACTGTTCGTCATGGTTATTTTTTTTGGGGAAGTATGGGACTGCTTGCCGTGCTGGGAGTAAACGGATGTAGCGGAGCAACAGGTACCACAAGCGTTACAGGCAAGAGAAAGAACACAGCCATTACCTCATCTGGCACAGCTACTCGTTCTCTTAATCCATCCGCCGTCATTACAGCCCATAATAAATGGCGGGCAAAGGTCGGTGTTCCCGGCTTGAAATGGTCTGATATCCTGGCAAAGAGATCAAAATCATGGGCAAAAACCCTGGCAGGACGCTGCATCATGAAGCATAGTCATGGCGAACCCTATGGCGAAAACATCTTTTATGCTGGCCCACTCACCCAAACAGATCCTTCAGGGGGAAAAACAAACGTATCTCAACAGATTTCCTCAAAAGATGTGGTGAACACCTGGGGAGAAGAAAAGAAATGGTACGACTACCGATCAAATTCTTGTCACGGAGGAGAATGCGGTCATTACACTCAGGTTATTTGGAAGGACACAACAGAGGTGGGTTGCGCTATGGCGCTCTGTAAAAACAATGCTCAGATATGGGTTTGTCAGTACAAAGAGCCAGGAAACCTTAGAGGAAAACGGCCCTACTGATCCGAGACAACAAGGCTGACCCCTTGCGGGCCAGTCTTGTTAACAACGCCACAAACGCCTCTTCCCTTTTTCCTTCATCTCATTGCAGCAGCCACCTGCTGAAGATATCTATAAAAAGCCTTGGTCTTTTCCATAGCCTCCAGGCGGATTGATTATTAAGGAAAGCCTGAAATCAAAGCAACTTACTCTGATGCCAAAAACTCCTCAAGAGGCAACACTGGACACTTTCTCCAGTATCATGTTCTGTGTTTTGTCCCGTTTGAAAAAAAGTCATAGCAGGACTATAAACCGCCATCACCCCTTCCTGCAATAAAAACAGTGTCGTCCGTATAAAAGCGGCTCCGACCCGGCACCGGGGAAAACTCCATGCCTGCAGGGACAGATAGTACATGCAGGCATGCTCTTTGGGAGGATGCAGGTATGCTCTTCAGGAGGATGCAGGCATGCTCTTTGGGAGGATGCAGGCATGCTCGGTATGCTCTTCAGGAAGATACAGGCATGCTCCTGCGAAAGACGGCAGTGCCGCCGATATTGGCTTCGGGAAACACCATCCCCTACCCCGACATTGCATCCCCCGTCCCGACATGCTAGAATAGCGGCCCGAAACAGGCAACGCATACCCCAGACTCAACCAACAAGCCCCCATGCCAGCAACAGGCCAATTCCGCTTCTCCATAGACCGGGGCGGCACCTTTACCGATGTCTACGCCGAGGTACCGGGTGAACCCGGCTTCCGCACCATCAAGCTGCTCTCTGAAGACCCGGCCAATTACCCGGATGCTCCCCGCGAGGGCATCCGTCGCATTCTGGCCGAGTTCGGTATTCCCCTGCAAGACGGCCTGCTGGACAGCTCCGGCATTGAGTGGATTCGCATGGGCACCACGGTTGCCACCAATGCCCTGCTGGAGCGCAAGGGTGCCCGCACCGCCCTGCTCACCACCAAGGGCTTCGGCGATATTCTTCAGATCGGTTACCAGGATCGGCCTGACCTCTTTGACCTCAGGATCGTCAAGCCTGACCTCTTGTATGAGGAGGTTCTTGAGGTGGAGGAACGCCTCCTGCTTATCAAGGATGATCAGGAAGCAGCCCGCCAGCAGACCCTGGGCCGTCGCCTTATCATCGGCAGCACGGGCGAGCGTTTTGCCGCGCTGGCCGCCCCGGATATTGAGGCCCTGCAACCCCGCTTGCAGGCCATCCTGGATCAGGGTATCAGCTCAGTGGCGATAGTCTTTGCCCATGCCTACGGTTGCCCGGAGCACGAGGAGCAGGTCGGTGAACTGGCCCGGCAACTGGGCTTCAGTCAGATCTCCCTCTCCTCTCAGGTCATGCCCGCAGTCAGGCTGGTTCTGCGCGGCGACACCACCCTGGTGGATGCTTATCTCACCCCCCATATCCGCGCCTATCTGGACAGCTTTCGCTCCGGCTTTGCAGGCGGATTAGCGGATAACAAGCTCCTGTTTATGCAGTCCGACGGCGGTCTGGCCCAGGCTGACAACTTTACCGGGTCACGGGCCGTGCTCTCCGGGCCTGCGGGCGGGGTGATAGGCTATGGCCGGGGTGTCTGGAATCCGAGCAGCAGGGAGCCGGTGATCGGCTTTGATATGGGCGGCACGTCCACGGATGTGTCCCGTTTTGCCGGAGAACCTGAGCTGACCTTTGCCAACTGCACAGCCGGGGTCCGTATCCATGCTCCGCAGCTTGATATTCGCACCGTGGCGGCAGGCGGAGGCTCGCGTCTCTTCTTTGACAACGGGATGTTCCGGGTGGGGCCGGAGTCCGCAGGTGCCCATCCCGGCCCTGTCTGCTACCGCAAGAACGGCTCTCTGACCGTGACCGATGCCAATCTGGTTCTCGGTCGCCTGCAACAAGATTACTTCCCTCATATCTTCGGCCCTGACGAGGATCAGCCCCTGGATAAGGAAGCGGCCTGCAATGCCTTTGCCGAGCTGACCGCAACAATCAATGCCTCGTACAGCGAACAGGGTCATGCCCCCTTGACAGTGGAGGAGGTGGCTCTGGGCTTTCTCCGGGTGGCGGATGAGGTCATGGTTCGGCCTATCCGGGAGATCTCGGTGATGCGGGGATTCGATATCCGCGAGCATGTCCTGGCCGTGTTCGGGGGAGCCGGGGCCCAACATGCCTGTTCCGTGGCCCGCATCCTGGGGATTCGTAAAGTGGTAGTCCATCGTTTTTCCGGCATCCTCTCGGCCTGCGGTATGGGCATGGCCGATACTGCTGTGGATCGTCGTCAGGCCGCTGCCGCCGAATTAGGGCCAAAGACCTTGGAGATCATGCGGAACGAGCTTGCCCGCCTCCGAGCCGACACCGAGCAGGAGCTGCTGGCTCAGGGTATTCCCCGAGAGCGGATCAACAGTCGCTGCTTCCTCAATCTCCGCTATGCAGATACGGACACGGCCCTGATGATTGAAGAACCGCAAGACAGTGATTACGGCGCAGCCTTCCAAGCCGCCTATCAACGGGAATTCGGTTTCACTCTCCAAGATCGTGCGGTGCTGATTGATGATTGCAGGGTGCGTTCCGTGGGTCAGGCAGGCAGGGTGGAGAAGCAGCCTGTCCCAAAGGCAGAGGCCCCGCCTGTGGAGCAGGCTCGGGTGCGGGTATGGTTTACAGAGGGAGAGCGGGACACGCCTCTGTATAGAATGGAGACCCTGCTGGCCGGGCATGCAATTCCCGGCCCTGCCATCCTGATCCAGGATACCGCCACCATTGTGGTGGAGCCGGATTGCATTGCCCGTATCAGCAGCTACGGGGATGTGAAGATTGAGGTGGGCCGCAGGCAGCAGGAAGTCATCAGCACGGCCCTTGATCCGGTGCGACTGTCGGTCTTTGCCAATCTTTTTATGTCCATTGCCGAGCAGATGGGTCGGATGCTGCAAAAGACCGCCGTGTCCACCAATATCCGGGAACGGCTGGATTTCTCCTGTGCCTTGTTTGACACCACAGGACAACTGGTGGCCAATGCCCCTCATGTCCCGGTGCATCTCGGGGCCATGAGCGAGGCCGTGCAGGAGCAGATCCGGCGTTGCCCAAGCCTGCACCCCGGTGATGTACTGGTGAGCAACCACCCGGCAGCCGGGGGCAGTCATCTGCCGGACATCACGGTCATCACCCCGGTCTTTGCCCAGGATACGGAAAAGATCATCTTCTGGGTCGCCAGCAGAGGACATCATGCCGATATAGGGGGCATCTCCCCCGGCTCCATGCCGCCGCACTCCCGCCTCCTCAGCGAAGAAGGGGCTGCTATAGAGTCGTTCCGTTTGGTGCAGGGTGGGGTCTTTCAGGAAGAGGGCATTGCTGCCCTGCTGCTCAAAAGCACTGGTCCGGGATGCAGCGGCACCCGCAGGCTGGCTGATAATATCTCTGACCTCCGGGCGCAGGTGGCTGCTAATCAGAAGGGCATTGACCTGATTCTCGGCATGGTGGAGGACTACGGCCTGGAGGCGGTACATGCCTATATGGGCCATGTTCAGGATGCTGCTGAGGCCGCAGTACGCAAGGCACTCTGCGAACTTTCCCTGAACCGGGGCATGGCTGAACAGGATACCGTAGAGGCGGTGGATTATCTGGATGACGGCAGCCCAATTAGCCTCCGCCTGACCATCGACCGCAGGGATGGCTCTGCAACCTTTGACTTCAGCGGCACCGGGCCGGAGCTTTGGGGCAATCTGAATGCACCAAAGGCCGTGACCCGCTCCGCCCTGCTCTACAGCCTACGCTGTCTGGTGGAAAAGGATATCCCGCTCAACCACGGCTGTATGATTCCGGTCCGCCTGATCATTCCACCCGGCTCTCTGCTTGATCCCTCGCCTGAAGCAGGAGTGGTGGGCGGCAATGTGCTCACCTCTCAGCGGGTGGTGGATGTGGTGCTTCGGGCCTTCGGCGTGGCAGCGGCCTCTCAGGGCTGCATGAATAACCTCTGCTTCGGCAATGAAGGCTTTGGCTATTACGAGACCATCGGCGGCGGAGCCGGAGCCGGACCAAGCTGGCACGGTCAATCCGGGGTCCATACTCACATGACCAATACCCGCATTACAGACCCGGAAATACTGGAACGCCGCTATCCGGTGCTGGTCAGGGAGTTCGCCCTGCGTCGGGGTTCCGGGGGAAACGGGAAATATCAGGGAGGCGATGGGTTAATCAGGGAACTGGAATTCCTGGAACCCTTGCAGGTCTCCATCCTCTCGGAACGCAGGGTCTTTGCGCCTTATGGCTTGAACGGTGGTGAAGATGGCAAGCGTGGGGAGAATATCTTTATCCGCAACAACGGTAGAAAGCTAAATCTCGGCGGGAAGAATACGATTCAGGCTGAGGTTGGGGAGCGGCTCAGGATTTGTACGCCCGGCGGGGGTGGGTGGGGAACTCTTTGAATTTGACATCACATAACATATCGTATATGGTGCCACTATGAAACCAGTTCAGATAGTCATTGATACCAACGTATTTGTTTCCGCTCTCAGAAACGACACAGGCGCATCCTTCTATCTCCTGAGCCGTATCGGAAAAGGTGAGTTTGAAACACAGGCCCCTGACAGCCTTTTTCTGCTAGCTGGTTAATCTTTTAATTTTACACCAGAAAAAAATGGACATTTGA
>JAABTP010000066.1 GCA_011389815.1 Desulfobulbaceae bacterium
TGACCCTTAAACTATCGTGATCTTCTTTTTTTGTCCAATCTTTTTTTGTGTGGAATGAGGGGGGGGTGAACGGTTACCCGCGCAGAAATACGAATATTTGAGGTAATTGAGGTCATCAATGGATTCTGTACTTTCCTTCTTTTGCGCCCTGCTGATCGCGCCCCTGTTCCCGGCAGTGATCCAAAAGGTCAAGGCATGGTTTGGCGGCAAACAAGGACCGCCCCTGTTTATTAACTACTATACCCTGCACAAGCTTATGCGAAAAAGCTCTGTGTACAGTACCAGCACCAGTTTTATCTTTCAGCTCGGGCCGATTATCTCTGCTGCTTCCGGCCTGATGCTGCTCCTCTTTTTCCCTTTTGCCGGAATCCAACCTTTGTTTTCTTTTCACGGCGATGTGATTATCCTGCTTTACCTGATGGGGCTGGGTCGTTTCTTTACCATTCTGGCAGCCTTGGACACGGCCTCGCCCTTTGAGGGCATGGGAGCAGCCAGGGAAGCCTTTTTTTCCAGTCTTGCTGAACCCACATTGTTTACTATCCTGTTTCTCTTTTTCAAGATCAGTGGCAGCCTCAGCTTTGCTGGTTTTTTTGTCGGCCAAAGTTCTGTTTCATTAAGCGGTGGCTATGGTGCAGCTGTGTTGATTGCTGCTGTGGCCCTGTACATTGTCATGCTGACTGAAAACTCCAGAGTGCCGGTGGATGATCCTGCCACCCATCTGGAGCTGACCATGATTCATGAAGTCATGATCCTGGATCATAGTGGCCCGGATCTGGCCCTGATTGAGACAGGAGCCTGGTGCAAGCTCCTTTTTTATTGTTCCTTTCTTGCCTCATTGCTCTGGATTCCCGGATTTGACAGCTGGCTGGTCAACACCACCCTGTTCTACGGAGTGGTCGCCCTTATCTCTGTTTCTATCGGCGTTGTTGAGTCCATCACAGCTCGATATAAAATGAACCTGGTGCCTAATTTTATCCTGAACTCCTTTGCCCTGGTGTTCTTTGTCATTATTTTCACGATGGAATTTGCCCAATGACACAAATAACCAGTATTCTGCTTGCTCTGACCCTCTTATCTGTGCTGCTTTCACTGGGGTCAAACCGTTTGGTCTCTCTGGTCAAGATTATGACCTTTCAGGGGATCATTGTTTCTTTAATTCCCCTGACACTGCTTATTCAGGAGCATCACGGGAAAATCGGGGCTGGCAATCTCCTGATCTTTCAGGCCATGGTGATCATCAAGGGTGCTCTGATCCCCTGGTTTCTCTTTATGGCTTTGAAAAAAGTTAAGATGCGCAGAGAGATTGAGCCGATTATCGGTTACCATGCCTCCACCTTTGCCGGCCTGCTTTTTATTTTGATATCTGCCCTTATTGCTCACCGCTTTCAGATCAACCTGCATGATAAAGAGGTGCTCTTACTCATCACAGCCATGTCCACCCTGGCAGCTGGCCTCTTTCTCATTATGAGTCGCAAAAAAGCCATTACCCAGGTCATTGGTTACCTGATGATGGAAAACGGAATCTATCTCATGGGCAGTGCCCTGGCCAAGCAGACCCATACCCAGTATGTGGTGGAATTTGGTGTTCTGCTGGATATCCTGGTCGCTATCATGATTATGGGGGTTGTGCTCCATAATATCAACTCCACCTATGACGGTGTGGATACCGATGAACTGGACAGCCTCCATGATCTGGACAGCAATCGCTCGCTCTTTCACCGTCTCAAAGGTTGATCGGTTGAGCAGAATTTTCTGTTGATCAGAATCTGTAAGGGCACACCTTTGAAAAAAAGTTACAAGGAACGACACAATGTTGGAACTCACCATTCTCATACCCTTACTGGCTGGCGGCCTGATCATGTTCGTCCCGGTTCAGTTAGGACGAAAAATCATGATCGCCACCGGGTTGATTCATCTCCTGCTCAGTATTGCAACGATTATCAATGGAACAGGCCCCTGTATGTCCCGGTATTTTACAGCCACGCCCGAGGGACTGCTCATCCTGCTGGTCACCTCGTTTATCTTTTTCTTTATCAGCATCTATGCAGTCTCGTATTTGCAAGAAACTGAAATCTCCAGTGAACCCATTTACCTGGGCTGCACCATGCTCTTTCTCTCCAGCATGTCTATGGTTGCCCTGGCTGATCATCTGGTGGTGCTGTGGATCGCTATAGAGGCCACCACCCTGATGAGTGCTCCGCTCATCTTTCTCCATCGCTCCAGAACTGCCCTTGAAGCAACCTGGAAATACGTTATGATCTGCTCTGTTGGAATTGCCCTTGCCCTGCTGGGCTGTTTTCTCATTGTCCTGTCAATGGACCTGGGCGGAGTTGATGTACCCATCACCTTTAGCTCACTGGGACAGGTTGCAGAGCAGCTGGACCCAACCTGGCTCAAGGCAGGTTTCATCTTTTTGATTATCGGCTACGGTACCAAGATGGGACTGGCTCCCATGCATACCTGGTTGCCGGATGCGCATAGTGAGGCCCCCAGCCCGGCATCAGCCCTGCTTTCCGGGGCCTTGCTCAACTGTGCCTTTCTTGGTGTCTATCGCGGCCACCAACTGCTCCATCAGGCTGGTCTTGGGGATTTTTCCGGCAATATCCTGATGAGTTTCGGCCTGCTCTCCATGATCATTGCAGCGATTTTTATCTTTGATCAAACCGGTTATAAACGAATGCTGGCCTATTCCAGTATTGAAAACATGGGCATTATCGCCTTTGGTGTAGGGGTTGGCGGTCTTGCAACCTATGGAGCAATGCTCCACCTTATCCATCATTCGTTGATTAAATCCTCCCTGTTTTTATCAGCAGGTAATATTCTGCTGGGATATGGCAGTAAACTCATTGAGAAAACAGGTAATATGGCCAAGCTCTTTCCAAAGACCTTTACCGCCTTTTTTGCTGGTTTTGCCGGGATATCCGGTTTTCCTCCTTTTGGTATCTTTATCAGCGAGGTCTTGATTATTATGGGTGCCTTTCAACAGGGTCGGACTTTGCCAGCTCTCATCTTTATCCTGGCCTTGATTTTTATCTTTGCCGGGGCCTCCAGATTGGTGATGAAAATGAGCTTTGGCAAATTTACCGATGACATCCTTGTTGAGGAAAAATTGATTCGGGTCTTGCCTTCCTATGCCTTACTTCTCACCTCATTTGTCCTTTGTCTCTGGTTGCCTGACAGCCTGTATGAAACCATTCTTTCAGCAATAGCCACAGTAGGAGGCAGCATCAATGGATAAGCTTCTGCATATACAAAACGGTGAGCGGGTCAATCGTTCAGCTCTTCCTCATCTTTCCTTGAATGAATTCCGCAAAGAACTGCTTGATTTCACCGAAGCCGGAGGGCAGGTGGTACAGTTCTTTGCCTATCAAGAGAGTAAAGACAGCGACTCCCTCAAGTTGCTTGCCGTGCTCCGCAATGACAATCTCTATGTTACCGGTTGTGATGCCCCGGACAGCTTTGATTCCCTCACAGCAGTCACGGAAAAATTTCACATGTTTGAGCGGGAAATTGGCGAACAGTACGGCATCAAGGCCAAAGGCCATCCCTGGTGGAAGATGGTGCGCTATCACCAGAACTGCACAGGTAAGGCTGATGCCTTTGGCAATAATTACCGTGAAGATATTCCAGGGAATTACCCCTACTTTACGGTGGAAGGCAAAGGTGTGCATGAGGTGGCTGTAGGCCCGGTCCATGCTGGCATTATCGAACCCGGCCATTTCCGTTTCCAATGCTTTGGCGAGCGGGTCTTTCACCTGGAAATCCAGCTGGGCTACCAGCATCGCGGGGTGGAGCATCTGCTGCAAACTGTCCCCATGAAGCGTTTGCCCATTCTTGGTGAAACCATTGCCGGAGACACCAGTATTGGCCACGGCCTCTGCATGGCCCAGGGCATTGAGGCCCTGGCTGATCTTGAGGTCGATGAAGGAAGCAAAATCGTGCGCACCATAGCTTTAGAGCTGGAGCGTGTTGCCAACCATATAGGCGATCTTGGTGCCCTTAGCCTGGATGTTGCCTTTGGACCACCAGCAGCCTATTTTGGTCGGATCAGAGGGGAGTACCTGAACCTCAGCCAGATCCTTGGGGGCAACCGTTTTGGCCGGGGCCTGGTTCGTCCTGGTGGAGTGACCAAGATCATGGGGGAAGAGCAACGAAAACTCATTCAGGAAAAAATGGATGAACTCACCCCGGAAGTCGAACATGTGAACGACCTGATCTTTTCCACGCCCAGCGTTCGTACCCGTTTTGATCATACAGGTACGGTGAGCCAGGAAAACGCTGAACAGCTTGGCATGGTAGGGTATGCAGGCAGGGCCTGTGGACTGCCTTATGATGCCAGGGTCAGTTTTCCCACAGAATGTTATGCTGATCTGCCTGCCAATACCAACAACAAAACCCAAGGAGATGTGGGGTCCAGAGCCGCAGTTCGCCGGGAAGAAATCATGCATTCCTTTGACCTGATCCATACCCTGCTGGCCCGAAGCACAGAGGCGAATAAATATACGCCCCAGGATATCCAGCTGGCTCCAGACTCCTTTGTGGTCACGGTGAACGAGGCCTGGCGTGGTGAGGCCTCCCATTGTATTCTCACGGACGAACAAGGGGATATTCTCCGCTATAAAGTCAAAGACCCTTCCTTTCACAACTGGACTGGGCTGGCTCTGGCGCTCCGTGATCAGGGAATTTCAGACTTTCCGCTGTGCAATAAGAGTTTTAATCTCTCCTACTGCGGCTTTGACCTGTAGGAGATTTCCAAAGACAATAACCTCACGCTTTGATACGTAGGGGCACGGCACGCCGTGCCCTTACAAAGGTATTTTTATGTTAAAAATCATTAAAAACAGATTTGAGCAAGGGCATCGCACCACCAAATACCCTGAAGAACCGATCAACCTGTACAAACGGTTTCGGGGGCGGCCCATGATTGATATGAACTGCGATGTTGATGTGGTCCGGCAATGCGCTGAAGCCTGCCCGCAGGAGGCCATTGATGAAGCAACCTGTCAAATTGATCTGGGCAAATGCGTGTTCTGCGGTCTCTGCGAGACCGTCTCAGAGGGCAAGTTTGCCAAATTTACACCCAGCTTTGAGATGGGCACTGCGGCCCGTAACGAACTGCTCACCCACGGCAGTCTGCCTGCCCTGGCCCAGCACTCTAAGCAGCATTTTAAAAAGCTCTTTGGTCGTTCGCTCCAGCTGCGCCAGATTTCCGCTGGTGGATGCAACGCCTGCGAGGCAGACACCAATGTGTTAAACACGCCCTTTTTCGACCTGTCCCGCTTTGGTATCCAGTTCGTGGCCTCACCCCGCCATGCTGACGGAATCCATGTTACTGGGCCGGTTTCCAAAAATATGCGTCAGGCCGTGTTAACCACCTGGGAGGCGGTTCCCGAGCCCAAGGTCGTGATCGCCTCTGGTGCCTGCGCCATTTCAGGTGGCCCTTTTTACGGCAGCAAGGATATTATTGGTGATCTGAACAGCCTGCTTCCAGTGGATCTGTACATTCCCGGCTGCCCGCCCCATCCCTTGACTACCTTGCATGCTTTGTTGCAGTTTTTTAAATAATTCTTTATTGGTAACTGCCTCTATACCTTACCATTGTAACGTACTTATGCACTGCCTGTGCCAGCTTGGACAGAGCCGCGTTCGGCAGGTCAGGCGCACCGGCAAAGACAGTGATGACTGCAACCGGTTCCTGCTGCTTTGCCTGCATGTGGATGGAACCGCCGCAAGACAGGGCTGCGTCGTCGTAATGCGGGGAAAGGTAGATGTGTTTGTATCTCATGCTGTTTGAAATTCATTATCAAGAAAAACTGAGATCAATGCAACTTATCTGATGGTGACAACTCCTCAACAGGCAATATCTGTTTTCCATGCCGTATGGTGAGGATGGAAATGCTCTTCTTCTCAATCCGATAGATAATACGATAGTTACCCAAAATAATTTCTCGGAAATCCTCCTGAGTAATCTCCGGCACGATCCTCCCGATCTTTGGTGAAGATTTCAGCAGCTCTACTTCCGCAAAGACTGTACCTATCCAGTTCTGAGCCGCTGTCGGATTATCTGAAAAAATATATTGTGCGATTTCAGCTGCTCTATCAATCGCTAAAGGAGACCAGATAATTTTCATTTGGATATTCTCTGTACTATCAAATCCTGTGCATCCTCATGGGAGACACCTTCACCATTATTAATCTGACTGACAGATATCTGAATATCCTGGAGCAATTCCAGCTTCTCCTGCATGGCTTCAAATTCTCCCACGTCAAGCAGCACAGCCGCTCCCTTACCATGTTGTGTAATAACCAGAGGCCGTTTTGTCTCCTGAACTTGTTTAAAAAATGAAGCAATTCCTGTTCTGAATTCCGACATGGGCCGGATATCCTGATCTACTCGTAATCGTTGCATAGTGCCGTCCTTTGCGCTTTATTATGTACGTTATACTTAACATTATAACGTACATTATTCGATGCAGCAAACATCCTTTTTCTCCCCCTAACCTTTCGCAATCAACAAGCAACCTTACTCGCCCTCGTCGGATACATTGACACCATAGGAAATAATGGATATTTTGGTGCTCACCCTCCTTTTTATGCATAGCAATATTCATGATGAACATACGGGAAATTTATGTTCTGGTAACAACCAGCATCCCTAGATAAATAGCATTATTCAACCTGTTTTCTCTTAAAATTTTCTAATGACTTTATCAAGCACATCTTTGCCAAAACCCAAAAACTGGCAGGATTTTGAAAGCCACACCCGTGTTCTGTTTAAATGTATACTAAGCGACCCTACCACCCAGCAAAATGGCAGGTCAGGCCAACCACAGGCAGGTGTCGATGTTTATGGTTACAGAAACAGAGATGTTAAGCAACTCGTTGGGGTTCAATGCAAAAAAAAACAAGAAGATAATGTTTCCGAAAAGGAACTCCGGGAAGAGGTGGAAAAAGCAAAAACGTTCGAGCCAAAACTTGCTGAATTCATTCTAATTACAACAGCTCCTCGTGATCAGAAAATTCAAACAGAGGCACGGATTATAACGAAGGAGTTGGCAGAAACTACCCATTCCTTTCCAGTATCAGTTTGGGGATGGGAAGACATTGAAGAACATGCAGCAGAACACAAAGAAGCATGGAACGCTTTTGATCCCACCTGGAACCCATTCGCTGAGTCAAACTCGAAAAAAATAACTGAATTATCTTCCTCTGTGGAGGAGATAAAGCGAATGCTTATTCTCCAGAGGGGTGAAAAAACGCTGCCCTCCATTCCCTCCGAAAGAACGTTAAATGAAACTGATGAAAATACGCCTCGTCATGGACAAATAACTCTTCTGCAAAAACTCATAGACGATAATAAGGTGGCTATAGCCCTTGACGAACTTATACAGCTCAAAAAAAATGAATGGGCCGATGCTTCATCCTCTGAACGTTACAGAATTTTAGTCGGTATCGCTTCCGCAAAACGAAAACTAGGCGAATATGAAGAAACTGGGAATCTTCTTTTAGATGCTTACAACGAATGTCCTCAGCACAAAAAAGCACGAACAAATAAAGCCTATGGATTACTGCTCACAAAACGCTACAAGGACGCTGCTGCTCTTGCATTAAAAATTTTAAAAGATGACTGTAGCAACACAAGTGCAGCAAGTATCCTCATTTCTTCTTTAACCGAAGATAGCACCTGTCATGACCCTCTCACGCTATTACCTGAACAACTGCTGAGTACCGAAGAGGTACAAATTGCGCATGTACATTTTCTACGGAATAGAAACGACTCATCCTGGAGGGATACAGCAAACGCAGCATTAGAGAAATACCCCGACTCTCAATTCCTGAAGTTATTCAAGGCAGAAGCCATCCTTGATGAGCTTGTTAACTCTGGTTCTAATATCATTGTAGGAGGGGTACAGGGAAATGTTACGTTGCAGGATAAAGACTGGGCTGTTGATATTCTTTACGCTGAAGCCAAGCAAGCTGTAGATAATAATTTAGCATTACCTCCGCAGATTGCGAATAATGCTGCGCTGGCACTTAGATTTTCAGGCGAGCTGTCAAAGGCAAAAGAACTCCTTGATTACGCAATACAACAAAATCCGTCAGAGGAGTATCTGAAACTCCAGCGGGCAATAATCGCCTTTTCAGAGAATGAGCCAAAAGAAGTTTTGTCTCTGCTTTCGGAATGTTCAACAGACCCTGAAGCAATAGTGATTTGTGCTAAAGTGTTAGAAGATGAAGGACAGCATTCTGAAGCGTTAAATATAATTGAAGCTATTGACGAAAAAAGATTACCGGATAGTGCTGTAATTGAACTACTTAATGTCCGCATTCATGCATATATAGGGCAAGGAGAAAAAGAACTCGCAATAAACATAATCAATCAACAACTTACTGAAAAACCAAAGAGCTTATTTCTGAAAGCCTTGCAGATTAATACCTATCGTTTCATCGGTGATATTGAGCGAGCAAATACTGCTCTTGAAGAAGCCCTTGCATTAGTTGATGAACAGACAGATTTATCTCCACGGTTCTGTTTAAGTTTTGAAGCAAAACAATTAGGTGAATATAACATTGTTGTTGATTTACTGAAAGATCATATTGATACCAACCGGGAAAGTGAGGGACTTCACTTCTTGATCACCTCCGCTATAAATTCAAATAGATTAGTTATAGCCCGTGAACTGTTGGACAGCATACCTGAATCTCTTCATGAAAAAGATTGGTTTTTAAAAGCCGATGCATTTCTTTCATTAAATACCGGCGACACCTCCGCTGATCAAAAAGTTGCACGTTATCTCAAAATATTCCCGAACGACATCCAGATGATCCTTGCCAGGTTAAGCATTTGGCAGGGACTTGGACGCGATAACGATATACGACGCTTGCTGGGTCGTCTTGACTTAGACTCCTTGCGCGGCACTCCGGAACAACGTATTCAACTTGCTTCAATCATCATCCATTACGACGATGCAGAGAGAGGATTAACCTACGGTTATTCCATATTGATGAACAATTGGGATAAGCCAAAAGCACACCTTGCCTATCAAGGCTTGATGCTTTTCAACAGTGATATCATCGCAAGGGCAATGTTGGAAGCAACTTCTGTTGCCGAGAATACGGCAATTTGTCTTTCGAGTGAAGGACAGGAACGAATATATCGGATTGAAACCAACAAGTATACATTCTTCCAGGACGAGCGGCTAACTCCTACAGATGACCTTGCCTTACTTTTGATGGGGAAAAAGGCAGGAGAAAAAATTGAGCTACAGGAACGAATCGGTTCCAAGCCAACTGAAATAAAATGGATTAAGCCCATATATCTTGACGCATGTCATCGCTCAATGGATCAATTTAATGATCGTTTCCCCCGTGAGTATGATCTGCAAAAATTCACATTTGATTTCAGTTCATCCGATCCCTTCGAAGAAATGCGGGCTATCGTGAAGGCACGGGCAGAATATGATCAGAAAATTTTAGATATATATCAAACGAGCACTATTCCCCTTGCATTCATAGCTGAATATACTGGAAAAGACCCAATAGATTCTTGTGCAGGACTTTCAGAATTTGGCATACCTTTTCGTACATGTCGAGGAAACTGGCTTGAACGAAATATTGCATTTCAAACTATACAACAAAATAAGCAAGGAGGCTGCGTTCTTGATGCCATAACTTTGTCATTAGTACGACGTTTGGGCATTGAGCAAGCTGTTGAAGCTGTATGCGGGCCTATCAGCACGACACAATCAATCATTGACCTCTTTTCACTTCGGAATGCTGAATTCAATCAGGTTTCTGGAAAACAAAAAGGTTTTCTCTCTTGGCAAGAAAACAGATTAGTTCTCACAGAATTTTCTGATGAAGATATTGAAAGAGCAGCAGCTGATCGTGCAAAAGAAATCGAATGGGCGAGAAAGATACGGACAATCCCAGCTCTACCTAAAAAAGATTTCAATCATGAAATAAGAAAGATAATTGATATGTTTGGCAAAGATGTCTGTGATCCTGTCATTGCTGCCGACGGAAACAACCTTTTACTTCTCTCTGAGGATTATGGCCTTAGAGCCTGGGGCGCAACCACCTTTAACATTTCCTGCGTATGGTTGCAGCCAGTACTGATAATCGCAAAAGAAAAAGGGCTGTTACCTTCAGATAATTACTACGAAGCTGTCAACAAACTGGCGTTGAGCGGACACAATTATATCGCCCTTGAAGCAGGTTGTCTGATGTATCAGGCCCGCAAAGATAATTTTGAAATAACAAGAGAAGTGTCAACGTTGCTTAAAATGATTGGCGGGCCTTCGGCTGATATTTTTTCAAACAGTACCGTTCTCAGCATCTTTCTTGATGCAGTAATTGATAAATGTACAGATGACAGAAAAGTGAAACGGATTATGGGGGAAGCGTTTAAATGCTTTTCTTCAGGTCGTCAGGAAGAGCCAAGCAGTCTCATCGGGTTAATCTATCGAAAAATGAAACATAATGACTTGTTTGTATCTGAAATTTTCTTGGGATGGCTTACTGGAATTTCTATCGGAATGCCGTACCACAAAAAGCTGTCGGAATCATACAATGACTTGTTGGAACGACGAACCATTTGAAAAGCCAACACTCTGATTTTCTTGTGAACTAACTATGTCTCAAAAAAATTCCACTTCTCCATAGACCGGGGCGGCACCTTTACCGATGTCTATGCCGAGGTGCCGGGCGAACCGGGCTTCCACACCATCAAGCTGCTCTCTGAAGACCCGGCCAATTACCCGGATGCTCCCCTCATCATAATGATCGTAATCTCTTTTGTACACGCTCCTTCATAGTACGGTCCTGATGGTCAGTGTCAGGAAAATTAGCTGCCTTCCCGGCCTAATCTCCATGAACATAACAAGCGACTCCGCTCCGAGAAAATTGACGGCCAGAAAAAAACATGCTAAGCAGAGATGCAAGAAAAAAAATGCACCCTGTCAGCAGCATGCAGGAAAACCCCATCAAACCTCCCAAACAATCTTTCTATTCAATGATAGCAGAAAAACAATACGCCCCGGAACTGGCTGACTTTATCACAGCCTCGCCCACAGCCTTTCATGCTGTTGCCTCTGCAAGAGATCTCCTGCAAAAAAACGGCTTTCAGCAGCTTGATGAACGAGAAGCCTGGCAAGAGCTGCCCACAGGCAAATATTTTGTCCTGCGCAACGAGTCCAGCCTGATTGCCTTTATCTGGCAGGAGGGCGCACAGTCCATTGAAATGGTGGGTGCCCATACCGACAGCCCAGGCCTCAAAGTCAAGCCCAACCCGGTTCTCCATAACCAGAACTGCTTTCAACTCGGGGTCGAGATCTACGGCGGTGCCCTGCTCAGGCCCTGGTTTGACCGGGAACTCTCTCTTGCTGGCCGGGTTCTCTGGCACGAAACCGGATCAACGGAGCTTCATTCCAGCCTCCTTGATTTCAAGCGATCCATTGCCATTATCCCCAATCTGGCCATTCACCTGAACAGCGAGGCCAATAACCAGCAGGAAGTCAACCGGCAAAAGGACATGGTGACCTTACTTGCCCTGATTGATGAGAAAGCGGATTTTCATGCAATCCTGACTGAGCAGCTGGGTCGTCAGTACTCCCTGCCCGAAGATATCACTATCAGTGATCATGAACTCTATTTTTACGATGCTGCTCCCCCTGCCCTGATAGGCCTGGAAAGGCAATTTATCAGCGGGGCCCGGCTGGACAATCAAATATCCTGCTTTGCAGCGCTTCAGGCCCTGTTAACTGCTGATGCCAAGGAAACAACACAAAACTGCATGATCATCCTCAATGATCACGAAGAGGTGGGCAGTAGCTCCCTTGCCGGTGCCCAAGGTTCCTTTCTCCGTGATATTCTGGAACGCCTCCTGCCTGAGCCTGGACAACGACAGGCCATGCTCCGCAACTCCCTGCTCATCTCCGCAGATAATGCCCATGCCCTGCACCCCAATTTCACGGAAAAACATGAGCCCCAGCACCAGCCCCTGATGAATAAGGGACCGGTCATCAAGGTCAATGCCAATCAGCGCTATGCCAGCAATGCCGAAACAGCGGCCCGTTTTCGCCAACTCTGTCAGCAGGCAGATGTTCCTGTTCAGGAATTTGTGGTGCGCAACGATATGGGCTGCGGCTCCACCATTGGCCCACTGACTGCTGCAAAGATCGGAGTTGAGACCGTGGATGTGGGAGTGCCCTCCCTGGCCATGCATTCCATCCGTGAAACAGCCGCCTGCACCGATTGCTGGTATCTCTACAAAGTGCTCCAGACCTTTTTCAGCCCGGCCCAAAGCGAGTAAGACCAGAGAGAAGGACATGGCATTTACAGAACACGAAAAACAACGAGCCTTTGGTTTTCATCTCATGCTGGACTGCTACCAATGCAGCCCTGAGCATCTGGATGATATTGATGCCTGCTACAGATTTCTTGATGAGTTAGTGGAAATCGTTGGGGCAAACAAGCAGACCCAACCCTATGTTTTCAGGACTCCTAATGACTTTGCTGGTAAGGAAGGGTTGTCTGGCTGGGTGCCCCTGGTGGAATCAGGGATTTCTCTCCACACCCTGACAGTAAGTAATTTCATCAGTCTGGATGTCTACTCGTGTAAGGAATTCAGTATTGAGTATATCAAAGGGTTTACCCGGCAGTTTTTTCAGCCCGCTGAGATTGAAGAGCGGTTTCTGTTGCGTGGCCTGAAATATTATTGAGCCGGGCACAAAAAACTGGCTCCCCCTCACTCATAGATACGCCTGTTTATCAAGAGCATTTCAACGCCTGAACGGAGTATTTATACGTTGCACAGAAGTATTCAGATGTTTGAACAGAGCAAACAAACATATGTTGACAGCTTTTATATGTTTGAACAGAGCATTCACTCGTTTGTCAGGAGTATTTATATGTCTGAACGAAGCATTCATACGTTTGAACAGAGCGTTTACTCGTTTGTTTGGAGTGTTCACAGGTTTGTCAGGAGCATTTACATGTTTGAATGGAGCGTTTATACGTTGCGCAAGAGCATTGCAACGTGTGTTGAGAGCTTTCATACGTTTGCATGGAGCATTCAGATGTGTAAAAGCTGTTGTGGGATGAGTGAAACAAGGCAATAGATGTTGAGCAACTTGGTCAGGATGATTCGCAGGTTGTTTTTGGGGTAGGGTTGGTGGAAGAGGCGGGTGTAAAGGAAAAGGGGAAGGTGGGCAGCATGGCGCGGGATGAAGCGTATTATGAGGCTACAAAAAAGATCGAAGTTGCGTGGAGGACAGGGAAGAAAAAGCTTGATCTTAGCAGTATGAGGCTTAACAAACTGCCAGCTGCGATTAAATTACTCCCCCAATTGCAATCACTCAACCTTTCCAATAATCGTTTAACGGTTCTTCCAGACTCTCTACCCCATCTTAAGCAGATAAGGTTACTTGATCTTTCCGATAATAAACTGAGAAAATTGCCAGAATGGATAAACGAATTCAACAAATTGCAAGTATTGAATCTCCAAAAAAATCAGTTGAAGGCTCTACCGGAACAACTAGGAGAGTTAAGACAGTTAAGGGTGTTTGATCTTGCCGATAACCGTTTGAATGTTTTACCAGAGTGGTTGATTAAACTCTCTGAACTACAAAAACTGAGTCTCCGAAGGAATCAACTGGACAAATTGCCACAATGGATAGGCTGTTTCAAAAACTTAAGGATATTATTTCTTGGTTTTAATAAATTGACAACAGTTCCGGAAACAATTGGAAAGCTCAACCAGTTACAACGACTTGATCTTTTCAATAATCAAATTAATGAGCTGCCTTCGTCTATAGCTCAACTTGAGCAGTTGGAGATAATCTGGCTTGATAACAATCCACTTAACTCTGAACTCGCAATCTCCTACGCTCAAGGCCTTGATGCCCTCAAAGCCTACCTCTGCGCCAAAGACGCTGCTCCGATCACCCTCAACGAAGCTAAACTCATCCTCATCGGTGAAGGCGAGGTGGGTAAAACCTGTCTGCTGGATGCCTTGCTCGATAATCCCTGGCAGAAGCACGACACCACCCACGGCATAGAGATCAAACCCGTACAAGTTACCGAGCAAAAGAGCAGCAAAGAGATAGCACTTAATGCCTGGGACTTCGGTGGTCAACGGGTCTACCGCCCGACCCACCAGCTCTTTTTCAGTGCCCCGGCAGTCTATCTGGTGGTCTGGAAACCCCGTGAAGGCTGGAAACAAAACTTTGTCAAAGAATGGATTCAGCTCATCAAGCACCGGGAGCCTGAGGCGAAGATTCTGGTGATCGCCACTCATGGCGGACCGCAGCAGCGTCAGCCTGACATCGACCGTCAGGAGCTTCGAGATCTGTTCGGTAAGGACACCGTGCTGGATTTTCTCACGGTGGAGAGCAAACCGGACAACGACGGCAAACGCCGGGGTATTGAGGATCTCAAACAGGCCATTGCCGAGGTCGCTGTCACCCTCCCGGAAATGGGCCGCACCGTGCCCAAGAGTTTTCAGGAAGTTCGGCAGGCTCTGAAGGACATCGGCAAACCCTTCCTGCCCCTGGAGCAAGTGCTCACCGTTTGCAGTGACCGCAACATGGACGACGAGGTGGCCCGCCTCTTTCTCACCATCTCCCATTGCCTCGGTCATCTCATCTATTACGAGCACGACCCGATCCTGCGGGACATGGTGGTCCTGAAACCGGATTGGCTGGCCACGGCCATCAGCTTTGTCCTGGATGATGAGGAGACGCGGCGAAACCACGGCTTGGTGCGCTTCTCCCACCTCAGTGCGTTATGGAATGATCCGACCCGCCCAGAGGAAATGCAATACCCGGAAGCGTTGCACCGAATTTTTCTTCGCCTGATGGAACGTTTTGATCTCTCCTATCGGGTGGCGGAACCCTTTGCGGAAAATGAGACCGATCCCTTGAGCCTGATCGCCCAGTTAGTGGACGACACCCGACCGGAAGATGCGTTAGCGCAGCAATGGCCGGGGCAAGCGGCAGCAGGTGATATTCAGCAGAAACAAATCTGTTGCATCGTGGATGAAAAAGGTCAGTCCGCTGATGCCACAGGACTCTTTTATCAACTCATCGTCCGCCTCCATAAATACTCTCTGGGCCGCAACGACCATCGGCACAGCATCCACTGGCAGCGAGGTCTCCTTCTTGATGACAGCTATAACGGTCGCGCCCTGCTGGAGCATAAGGGCAATGATGTCCATATCACGGTCCGTGCCCCGTATCCTGAACGCTTTCTTGCCATGCTCACTGGCGAGGTCAGGTACTTGGTGGAGAGCTTCTGGGAAGGATTACGCTGCAATGTCATGGTGCCCTGTGTGGAACCCTGCGGCAGGAATGCACCCGGAACCGGGCTCTTCAATGTGGAAAAGCTCATTGCCAGCAAACGGAAAAAACGTCCAGAATACCCCTGTCCGGTCTGCAATGAATGGCAGGACATCGACACCCTGTTGCGGAATGCCCCTGCTGTTTCCCCTATTGCCGATGCACAGCTCCTGACCAATGCGCTGCTGGAAAGACTCTTTGCAGAGATGCGTGACCAACGGCATCTCCTGCTTGAGGGGATCAACAATCTTGACGCAGACCAGAAAAAACTCTTCAGTCAGGTGGATGCCTGCTTCAACGATCTGTTCCAGACCTTCACGGATGAGGCCAAGGAAGGGCCGCGCCTGTTCAGCCTTGTACCAGTTGATCCCGGTTTTCTTGACAAGCCCAAATGGACCAGCCAAAAGTTCCGCCTGATTCTCTGGTGCGAACATTCCCGCCTGCCCCTGTTTGTCTTTGACGAGAAAAAGAAACAGGGCATCTATGAGTTGGATTTTCTCCGTGAGTGGGTCGTCAGTGCCGCTCCTTTTCTTAAAACCTTGACCACTACTTTGAGCCTTATCCTGCCGGCAGCATTTTCCGGCGTCAAGTTAGCATTGGATGATCCGACCTACAAGGCGATTGACGAACAGCTTCGTTTCGGTAAAGATTGCTTTGATGCTACGTTGAAAGGCGGCAAGGATGTCGGAGGCTGGCTGGGGGAAGATGATTCAAGCGATTTACCGCAGGAATCCGCAATGCGGGCTGAAGGTGCGGTGCTACGACAACTGCATGTCTTGCTCAAAGAAAAAGACCCCGGCTTTGGCGGGCTGAAAAAGGTGCTGAACAAACGCCGGGAATTTCTGTGGGTGCATCCCCGGTTTGAGTCCGAGTATTGATGGAGAAAATCACACCATGAAAGTCGCTGCAATCATCCGCCATCCCTTATCCAACACAAAGGATGTTTTCTCCCTTGAAGGAGATTGTATCTGCTGCGGCGAACCAGCTGCTGACACCTGGACCTACCACAGAGACTACAAACTCGAACGATGGGTGGGCCGCAACCGAGGCAAGGCCGGAATAGTCACTGTAACAGAACGATTGAAGGACAAAGACGGAATGTACAAGAACGGTCATCTCCAATTTTCAGCCCCGCTCTGCGCAAAACATCTGCGCCAAACCCACAGGCTTCGTCATTTTGAATATATTGAGTTCTCACTTCTTGCTGGTTTTACACTGCTCTCCACAGCCCTATATATTGCAGCACTTATTTTTGACTGGCCTCTTCTCCAAGAATGGCAATTTCCCTCATATGCAAAATATCTCATTCTGCCCTTTGTGGTATTTTTCCTGTCCCTCTTCTCTGGAATAATCGGTATGACCGTAATAAACAAGTTTTTGAGAAGGCTTTCTTTTTTCCGTGATTACCCTCTAGAAACGAATAATTTTGGCATTTCCGGCCTGGGCTTTGATATCAACCAAGCCAATCAAAAAGAGCGCGGGATACGGGCGAAGTATGAACTGGTTCTCAGTTTTACCAGGGAGGAGGTTGCGGCGGAGTTTATAAGTAAGTATCCGCAAGCAATTCCGATAGAGTCAAAGCTTGATTATCTTGTTCGCAATATGCGATTGAATCGCGAAAACAAAAAATATACCGGAGATTTTTAAAGCTGAAGGCCAAGAGAAAAGTAACTTTTTAACCCGGCCCAGCATGAGCCCAGAACGTCTGCACAGAAAGTAAAAAATTGACGGCCTGTTCAAAACATGCTATGCAGGGGTGCAGGATCATAAAGTTAAACATTAGGATGTGTCATGCAGATAACCTGTAGCAACAACCTGCCTCCTGCTGAATACAGGGCAATTACAGCCCGCGTCTATGCGGACAATCCCTGTTTTCGTGATTCCCTGAGCAGTATCCTGACCATTATCAATAATCCCAAGGGGGCCTTTGCAAAGCGCACACAACAACAGGCCGTTATGGTTAAGGGTGATGACGGCAATCTCCTGGCCTCAGCCCTGCTTCTCCAGGCTGAAGGCTTACCTGATCAGGTCCAGCTCAGTTTTTTTGAGGCCCTGCCCAAGGCCCGGTCAGCTGTTCAGGCCCTGGTTGAGAAGGCCTCCTCTCTTGCCCGCCAATGGGGAGCAACAAGCCTGCTGGTGAGTATGAACGGTCATGTGAACTACGGGTTAGGGTTTCTTGCTGATAGCTTTGACGAAATGCCCTGCTTTGGTTCCGCCTATACCCCTCCCTATTATATAGACTATTTTCGAACCCTGGGCTTTAGTGAACAGCAACTTATCTCCTATCGCTACCCCATGTCCACCTTTGTTGCTCAGCAGGAAAAGAGACTCCTGGAACGTACCAAGCAACGCTTTAACTTCCGCAAGGCTGATTTTTCCCGCCTTCAACAAGAAATCAGTATCTACACCCGGCTCAATAATGAGTGTTTTGCTGACCACCCCCTCTATTTTCATCGTTATGATGATGAGGACTATGAACTTTTTCATCCCTTTCGCTGGTTCCTGAAAGAAGAAAACCTCCTCATAGCTGAGCACGGTGCGACCCCTGTGGGCTTCCTGCTCTGGTACCCTGATTTCAACGAACTTATTGGCCCAGGTCAGGAACTGGGCATCCAGGCCCTGCTCAAATATAAAATACTGCGTCGCCCTATCAAACGTTTTAAGATCGTGGAAATCGGGGTGCTCCCCAAATTTCAAGGAAGTTCAGTTATCCTTGGTCTTTTCCATGCCTGTTTTGAGTTGACCCGGCATCGTTTCCAGGAATGCGAGTCTGGCTGGATTTTTTCGGAAAATTCCAAATCAAGAAATATTTGTAAGCGATGGAACCCAGAACCTGGGCCAAGCTATTCAGTCTTCACCTTTGCTCTCTAATGAGTGGCATGAACGAATCAACTTTTGTAAAATTCTCCACAGCCCATGACCTGCCTCCATCCTGGGATGAGGGATGCCGAGATAACCCCTTTCTCTGCCGCACCCGGCTCAGAATTTTGGAGCAGGCCAATCCCTGTGGGCAACGCTATTATCTTCTGGAAAAAGAGAAGAGAGTTTCTCTTTTTCTCAGCTATCAGCACCGCCTGGATATTTTCACCTATGGAAAAGGCAGCCTGCGCCTTCCAGTGACCATTATCGGCCTGCCCTGTTCTGTTTCCTGGCCTGGCATGCACATTCAACAGCAGGATATCAAGCCCTTTCGTCAAACCCTGAAACAAATTCCAGGAGCCCTGCTCATCCTCAATGAAAAAGAGCCTGCCCTGCCCCTTGCACCGACCTGTGCCCAGGGACTCACCTTGCCCAACTGCGAGCTGGATATCCGAGGTCTTGATTTTTCGTCCTATCTGGGCAAAATGCGCAGTCATTATCGCTATAAACTCCGATCCTCAATGAAACGTTTTGAACAGGTTAAAACCACAGCACTGACCAACAATAAGGAGTTTGATAGCAGGCTCTACCGTCTTTATGAGCAGGTTTATGAGCGTTCAGACTTTAAGTTGGAAAAATTGCCCCTGAGTTTTTTCCAGGATTTTCCAGCCACCATCTCGTTTTTTTCCGCAGGAGATAAGCTGCTCGGCTTTACCCAAACCATGCTCAACAATCAGGGGAATCAAGAGCAGATCTTTCTCTTTGGAGGACTGGCATATGAACTGAATCAGCAATACCAAACCTATATCAATATGCTCCTTCATGTGGTCAGGAGCGGAATGGAGCTGGGAGCAGATCGGGTCAACCTCGGCCAGACTGCTGAGGACGTGAAAACCAGGCTGGGCTGCACCCTTCACCGCCGCTCTCTTTACGCCCGCCATGCTCATCCTCTATTCAACCTGCTTATCCGCAAAGGAATCAACCTACTCAGCTACACAGCTCCGCTGGCTGACCGGCATGTTTTCAAGTAGATCATCAAACGAACCGGCCCGCATCCTCCTTATCCGGCCTAAGTATCACACCGGCATGAGCCGTTTTGGATCTATCAGAACAGAACCGTTGGAGCTGGAGTATCTGGCCAGGGCAGTGCTTGACCAAGGCCATGAGTATCAAATCTGGGATGGACAGTTTGATGGCTCGTTGCGTCGGGCATGCAAAGAATATCAACCAGACCTGGTTGCCATTACCGGTTATTATCCAGCCCGTGACCAGATGCTGCTCGCTGCCCGGACCATCCGTTCGCTCCAACCAGAAGCGGTGATTATTATTGGCGGGGTTCATGCAGAACTAAATCAGGAAGATTTTCAGCAACCTGAAATTGACCTGATTGTTCATTCCGGCGGGGTCTTTACTTTTCAGGAAATCCTTGCCTGCAAACGAGCAAACTGGGCTAATCTTACTGGCATAAGCTGGCAGGATGAGCAAGGACAATGGCAGGAGAATTCCAAGGCCAGCTTTGATCCCCACAAACTCCCCCAACCAGACCGCAGTTATTTCCATGCCCATAAACAGCGTTTTTCCTGGCTCTATCACGGACCTGCCGCCCTGGTCAAAACCGGCTTTGGTTGCCCTTATAGTTGCTCTTTTTGCTATTGCCGCCTGCTCAATAATGGCGTCTATCAAGCACGAAAGATTGTGGAAGTTGTTGAGGAAATCAAAACAATTAATTGCTCGCTTATCTGGCTGATTGATGATACATTTCTTCTGGATAGCCAACGCCTGCGCTCTTTTGCTCCTGCATTACAAAAACAGGGTATACAAAAAAAATTCATCATCTACGCACGGGCAGATTTTATCTGCAAACACCCTGAAATTCTGCCCCTGCTCAAGGAAATCGGGGTTATTGAAGTGATTATCGGTTTAGAGGCTATTGACGATCACGGCCTTAAAGAGTTTAATAAGCAGGTCAACGCAGAACAGAACCAAGACTGCGTACGCCTGCTCCGCCAGCAGGGCATAGGCTGTGTGGGCTTATTTATCATGGATCAACAGGCAAGAGCTGTTGATTTTCGCAAACTGGATCAATGGATTACCAAGACTGGTCTGAACACCTATACCATCTCGGTCTTTTCTCCCTTTCCCGGCACAGAAGAGTATCCTGCCCTGGCAGACCAACTTCTGACCAAAGATTGCCGGAAATGGGATCTGCTCCACTTGGTGCTGCCGCCTCAGCATCTCAGCCGCCTGGGTTTTATGAGCAGAATCTGGTGGCTGCATGCAAAATTGCTCTGGCGAAACCAAACATTGCGCCAACATTTCTTGAGCACTGCATTAAAACTTGGAAGAACATCATGAAAAAACAAGAAATCTGGGATTTCTGGGCAAAATTCTATGACCGTCTCTGGCTCCAACGGGTTTCTCTTCAGCCCACACGGGCCTTGGTCTGTGAAAAAATCTTAGCGCTGAGGCACCTGCCTGCATTCTCTGACACTTCTGATAAGGGAGCCAAGGAGGTTTCTCAATTAAAAATACTGGACATGGGCTGCGGAACAGGCCAGTTATACGGGGATTTGATCCAGCAGCTGGGCAAGGAGCGGTTTTACTATCTTGGTGTTGATTCCTCTGGCGCTATGCTGGAGCAGGCTTTGCAAAAATTTCCCCAGGCAGACTTTTTCCAAAGTGATGTCATGGGTGTTATGCCTGATCAGGAATTCTTTGACCTGATCGTGTGCAGCCATTCTTTTCCCTATTTCCCTGATGGGAAAGCTGCTTTGGAAAGAATGGCTATGATGCTCAAACCAGGTGGTCAGCTCTTGCTTTCTCAGGCCTGCACAAATAATCGCTATGATGCTATTATCCTCAAACTGACCGAATTCACCACCTCAAAGGCTATCTATCGTTCTTCGCAAGAGATGACAGAACTGGCTGCCCCCCTGTTTCGCAAACTTCAATCCTTTCGGATTTCAGAGAAGTTTCTTGTCCCTTCATTATTGCTTTTCCAGTGGGTAAAATAAAAAAACATGATAAGCTGGGGCTTACTCAACGCACGCATTCCTTGTCTTATACTGTGTTTTATCCCGACGTATCTTCTTCGCTTGACCCTCCTGACAGTTACCTCAGCCAACCAGGGTTTCTCTGGCCAATGATGCTTAGGTAAAGTGCGCCATGCGTACCACCTGTCCTGATGCGGAAACCGCATCCTACGACTGCTCTGAAAAAACCTCCTCCAAACTGGAAGCTGTCAGTACCCGTTCCGACCAGGTTTCCAGCATTGCGGAAGAGGCCCGCCCCAGTCGTTCTTCGGCCCAGCCGGGCAGTTCGCCAAAACGTCTCCGCAACTGCCGGAGCAACAATCGGATTTCTCCTTCAAGCCGCCCTTCCTGCCGTCCCTGATCAAAATATTTTTTCAGAAATGATTTCATGGTGTCACCTCCTGGAACAGCCTGGTCAAGGGCTGTACGCAGTGTTTTTTCATCCACCTTGTCTGTACCT
>JAABTP010000067.1 GCA_011389815.1 Desulfobulbaceae bacterium
GCTCGGCGCCAGGGGCTGGATGTGCCTCCTCTGCCTCTTGCTGCGTAAAAAAAATGAGAGGGGTCTGAACGGTTACAATATTGTTCTATTGTCCCGCCTCCAAAAGCAGGCAGGGATAGAAGTTATTTGATATAGGAAGTACATGGCGGAATACTCAAGCAGCAGCCCGGATCAAGGGTTAGCAGAGGCAGAGGACATAATCATGGCCCTTAAGGAAAACCCTGTTCCAGGCAGCAACCTGTTGGACAGCATAGATAGTCCGGATGATCTTCGTGGATTTAATCTCAGGGAACTGGAGCAGCTCGCTGAGGAATTGCGCGAAAAAATTATCAGCACGGTTGCAAAAAACGGAGGTCATCTTGCACCCTGTCTCGGAGTGGTGGAACTCACTCTGGCTCTTCATTATGTCTTTAAAACCCCCAAAGATAAATTGGTCTGGGATGTGGGTCATCAATGCTATGCTCATAAGTTAATCACCGGGCGCCGGGAAAAATTTCATACCCTTCGCCAGTATCAGGGCATCAGCGGTTTTCCAAAGCGTTCTGAGAGTGAGTATGATGTGGTGGAGACCGGTCATAGTTCCACTTCAATTTCCTATAGCTTAGGGCTTGCCGCAGCCAAAGAGCTGCAAGACGATGAGAGTAAGGTTATTGCTGTGATTGGTGATGGTTCCATGACCGCAGGCATGGCCTTTGAGGCCCTGAATCATGCCGGTGACCTGCACAAGGATCTCATCGTTATCCTTAATGATAATGAGATGTCCATCTCGCCCAATGTGGGGGCCATGTCCAGCTTCCTGAGCAGAAAGCTTAACTCCAAGTCCATGCGCAGCCTTAAGGATCATGTGGAAGACGGATTAAAGTCTATGTCCTCGGTGGGTGAGAATATCCTCAGTGTGCTGCGAAAATCCGAGGACAGCCTGAAGGCCTTTTTTACACCAGGAATGTTGTTCGAGGCCCTGAAATTCAAGTATATCGGCCCGATTCCGGGGCATGATCTGGAAGACCTTATTACTACTTTGAGAAATGTGCGGGATACTGACCACCGTGGGCCTGTGCTGGTTCACGTCCTGACCACCAAGGGCAAAGGCTATGGCCCAGCGGAAAAGAACCCTGGAGACTATCATGGCTTAGGACCTTTTACCATTGAAACGGGCAAACCCTTACCCGCCTCTGGATCGATTTCCTATACAGCAACTTTTGGCAAGACCATCTGCTCTCTGGCTGAGCAGGATAAGCGAGTATGCGGTATCACCGCAGCTATGCCTGCTGGCACCGGCTTGACAGAGTTTAGTCAGCGCTTCCCGGATCGTTTTTTTGATGTGGGCATTGCTGAGCAACATGCAGTGACCTTTGCTGCGGGCTTGGCTATGGACGGCCTGCGGCCTGTGGTTACGGTGTATTCCAGTTTCATGCAGCGGGCCTTGGATCAGGTCATCCATGACGTCTGCCTGCCTGACCTGCCTGTCACCTTTGCTCTGGATCGGGCCGGGGTGGTGGGTGATGACGGATCCACCCATCACGGCGTGTTTGATCTTTCTTTTCTCCGTTTTATCCCCAACCTGACCGTAATGGCACCCAAGGATGAAAACGAGTTGCAGCATATGCTCTACACCTCAATAAACAATGATGGCCCTTGTGCTATCCGCTATCCACGAGGAAATGGTGAGGATGTGCTCCTTGACCCGGAGTTCAAACTTCTGCCTATAGGACAGGGGGAGTTACTGCGGGAGGGTAAGGATCTGCTCCTGCTTCCCGTCGGTAATAGGGTATATCCTGCCTTGGAGGCTGCTGAGGGTTTAGCCAAGTTGGGTATTGATGCTGCTGTGATCAATCCGCGTTTTATTAAACCCCTGGATAACGAATTGATCTGTGATTGGGCCAGTACCTGCGGCAGGGTGCTGACTGTGGAAGATAATGTGAAAAAGGGCGGCTTCGGCAGTGCAGTGCTCCAGATGCTGCACGAGATGCACCTGCTCATCCCTGTCCGAACTCTGGGATATGGTAATAAATTTATTGATCAGGCCCCGCAGCAGATCCTATGGAAGGATGCCGGTATTGATGTTGCCGGGATTATCAAAGGCGCTCTGGAGGTGATGAAGCAGTAGGGACACGGCATGCCGTGTCCCCTCCTGCAAATTAACTTTGCCCCATCTGGGCGATAAAGGCGTTGGACTCCTGGATCGCCTTATTCATCCGCTCAATCAGCACATCAATATCCTTTTGCAGCCCAGCAAATTCCCCCTGCAGGGAGCCGATGGCCTGGGCATTCAGGTTATGCTTGAGATACAGGACATTATCTTCAAAGGTTTCCAGGACAGGGGCCATGCTTCGCTCTGCTGCTCGCATGGAGGCCAGCATATTCCGGTAGCGGGATTTGGTTTTCCGTAGCTGTCGTTTGCTCGTCTCACGGTAGGTCTGGTTTTCATATAATTCCAGCTCGTCTTCCCATTCCTCGAACAGATCTTCAGAGACCTTTTCCACCTTGTCAATTCGGGTCGACACCTTCTCGCTTGCCTGCTCGCAATCAAGATATTCCGCATTCAGCTTGTCATAGGCTATTTTCAGATCTGTCTCTTTCAAAGCCACCACCGAGGCGAACTGTTCCAGCGCAGACTTGAATTCCTCCTGGGCTTCTTCCTGTGCATCTCTGGCTCCTTCAACCCGGTCAACCAGGATATCCCGTTTATGGATCCCAACTTTTTCCATGGCCGAGTAATAGGCACTGGAGCAGGAGGTGAGGAGGAGGGCGGCAAAGAGCAGGGGAACAAGAGAAAAGAGGGGCTGTCTTGAGGACATGGTTTTTCTCCGTTTGAGGTTATCTGAATAAGAGGATAGCGGTTACTTCTTTTGCAAAGCAGCGATTCGTTCTTTTAAAGGCGGGTGGCTGCTGAACAGGGCCTTCATGGTGTTGCCGGAAATACCGTGGGCTGCCATCTCCTTGGGCAGCTCACCAGGAGTCATGTTGCCGAGAACCTGGAGGGCCTCAATCATGGGGCGTTTGTCACCCAGCAGGGCGGCGGCCCCGGCATCGGCCCGGTATTCCCGGATGCGGGAGAAATACATCACAATGATGCTTGCCAGGATACCAAAAAGTATTTCAAACACGATGCTGGTGATGAAGTAGCCGATACTAAAGCCGCCAGCGTCCTCATCGTCTCCGCGCAGGAAATTATCCACGGCAAAGGCTGCGACCCGGGAGAGAAAGATGACAAAGGTATTGATCACGCCTTGGATCAGGGTCAGGGTGACCATATCACCGTTGGCCACATGGGAGATTTCGTGGGCCAGAACCGCTTCCACCTGGCGTTTATTCATGCTTTGCATAAGTCCGGTGGAGACCGCAACCAAGGAATTGGAGCGGCTGGGCCCGGTGGCAAAGGCGTTGGGGGCACCCTGATAGATAGCGACCTCTGGCATGCCCAGCCCGGCCTTGGAAGCCAGTCTGGCAACCGTGTCCATAAGCCAGCGTTCCTCCTGATTGCTCGGTTGCTTGATGACTTGGGCTCTGGTGCTCCATTTGGCGAGCTTTTTTGACATCAGCAGGGAAATGAACGAGCCGCCAAAACCGATCAGGGCGGAAAAGGCGAGCAGGAAGGTCATGTTCAGCCCATTACTGGTCAGGAAGCGATCTATGCCCAGAATGCGCGCGCTGATGGACAGCACCGCCAGGACAGCTATGTTGGTCAGCAAAAACAGAAAAATCCGTCTCATCGCAGGTCTCCTTTTTTTCAAAATGTTGTTGTGATTCGTATAAAGAAAGGGCTCTCACTGCCTGGTCAGTTGTGTTGGCAGGGGGGGGGTGAGCCGTTTTTTTAAAGAGTAGTGATTGGGTGGGGAAATGTAAAGGGGAATGATGGGGTTTTTGGCTGCACTCGGTTATCCTTTTTTCGATGTCTCTAAATTGATGTTTGATAGCCAATCTTGCCGGGTACGTGTTTAGTGCGTGGCCCGGTTTTTTCAGATGATTGCTTTATGTTTTGACTTTTTCGGAGCCTATTCCGAAATAGTCTTGACTTTCTCGGAATGGGGGTTATAATGGTCAGCATGAAGCGATACCTTACCCAAACCATCAGAGAGGATCTTGTCCGCAAGATTATTCTTATTACTGGCCCGAGGCAGTCCGGCAAGACCACCCTTTCCAAAATGCTGGTTCAGGATTTTGACTATCTCAATTTTGACAGCTCCGAGCACCGGCTCAGACTGCTGGAACGCATCTGGGACAGAAAAAAACAAGCTGTCATTTTTGATGAACTGCATAAGTTGAGGGATTGGAAGTCGTGGTTGAAAGGAGTATATGACACAGAAGGTATTCCTCCTGCGCTCGTGGTCACTGGCAGTGCTAAACTGGACACTTATAAAAAAGTAGGCGACTCCTTGGCTGGTCGTTTTTTTCAGTTCAGACTACACCCTCTTGATCTTAAAGAACTGACTTCGTTACGACCTGGGGTTTCATCAGAATCTGCCTTAGATCAGCTGCTTGAAATCGGAGGATTCCCAGAACCCTACCTGGAAGGAGAAAAAAGGTTCTACAAGCGTTGGAAACGTTCTCATCTGGATATTATCATCAGGCAGGATCTCATAGAATTGGAAAACATTCAGCAGATCAGTGCCGTTGAGACCTTGATTCAACTGCTGAGGAAGCGAGTGGGCAGCCCGGTTTCCTTCAGCTCGCTGGCCCAGGATCTACAAGTCAGCGACAAGACGGTGAAGAAATGGCTGACCTTACTGGAAAATATGTATATAATATTTCGGGTAACTCCCTATCATTGCAATGTTGCCCGATCCTTACTCAAAACGCCGAAATACTATTTTTACGACACCGGACAGGTTCTCGGAGATAGAGGCATACGTTTGGAAAATGCAACGGCCTGCGCTCTGCTGAAAGAGATTCATTTTCGGGAAGACTGCTTAGGTGAGGAGTTAGGTCTGCATTATTTGCAAACCAAGGACGGCAATGAAATTGATTTTCTTGTGACCAGAGAAACATCACCCTGCCTGATGCTTGAGGTCAAATGGGCAGACAGCCAGCGTAGTAATAATTTTATGCTTTTTGATCGACATCTTGGCAAGATTCCCAAAGTACAGATCGTCAGGAAACTTGATCAGGAAACAACCTATCCAGATGGTACCGAAATTCGGCAAGCTCACACCTGGCTGGAGAAAATGTTTTTACCAGAGTGATAGGAGCCACCTGATACGTTGACAGGAGGCTTGTGGCGCTTCTGCGAGAATGAACTATTTACATTTCAAGCCTGAGTGATTATCTCAATAGAATCTTGTTACATCAGCTGAATCAATTTTTTGAGGTTTGGAATGCATATACATACATTAGAAAAATGGCAACATCATCATAATTTCTCAGTAAATAATGAGAAGGGAGAGAGACGGACGCAATATGTTCTCTTTCTTACTCTGGTAACAATGGTGGTGGAAATCATTGCCGGAACAGCCTATGGCTCCATGGCACTGTTGGCTGACGGCTGGCATATGAGCACCCATGTTGCCGCCTTTCTCATTGCGATTTTTGCCTATCGCTACTCAAGAAAGCATGAAAGCAATCCTGAATATACCTTTGGGACAGGCAAGGTAACCGTACTTGGCGGCTTTGCCAGTGCAGTGGCATTGGCTGTTGTTGCCTTACTCATGGTCATTGAATCTCTTGAAAGGATTATTAACCCGGAAGCTATTCATTTTAATGAGGCTATGATTGTTGCGGGCATTGGTTTATTGGTGAACGTCGTCAGTGCCTTTCTTCTTAAAGACGATCATAATCATCATGAAGATCATCACCACCATGATCATCATCATGACCATAATTTGAAAGCAGCCTATGTCCATGTTCTGGCGGATGCCTTGACCTCCTTACTTGCTCTTGGTGCCTTGCTTGCCGGGAAATTTTTAGGCTGGGGCTGGCTTGATGCAGCAATGGGGATTGTGGGTGCAGTGATTATTGCCCGGTGGTCATACAGCTTGCTTAAACAGGCAGGTCCGATCCTGCTTGATGCCAGTATTGAAGAGGAGTATCAGCAGGAGGTGAGAAAGGTCATTGAGGCAGATGCTGATAACAGGGTTTCTGATATACATATCTGGAAGGTTGGGGTCAATCAGTATGCTGCAATCATTGCCCTGGTAACTCATTATCCACAATCAGCAGAGCATTATAAGGCCCTGTTGGGAAGGTTCCACGAGTTGTCCCATGTGACGATTGAGGTCAATGCCTGTCAGGATGAGCCTTGTATGGCGCAAGTGCATTGAGCCAAAGGACAAAAGACAAAAGACAAAGGGGCAGTGAAGGGCAATCCTTGTGATTGCCCTGAATGATTTCATCCGGTTTGAACAGGGCAGAGACATAGAGGCCTGCTCTACCATTGCTCATTCTCTCAGGAAAGAAAGCGAATATTATTCTCGCTTGGCTTCATTTCTGGACTAGGCAGGATGCTGATGGTTGCCTGGTGCTTATTTTCCAGTTCCATAAGCTCAGTTCGTTTCTTATTCAACAGGTATTGCCCGACCTCCAGAGGCAGACAGGCCTCTACCCGATTGATCTTTTTGCGGGCCACACCGGTCTGGATCCGACGGAGATAGTACAGGGCCAGGGTTTCCACAGAGCGGACCAGCCCACGTCCATCACAATGATCGCAACGGTGATAGCTGCCTTTCTCGATGGGAGCCCCCATTTTTTGGCGGGAGATCTGCATCAGGCCGAAGCGGGAGATCCGACTGATATCAACCTTGGCCTTATCCCGTTTCATGGCATTTTTAACCTGTCTTTCCAATTCCTTGATATTATTCTTGCTCCGCATATCAATGAAGTCCACTACGATCAGGCCACCCAGATCCCGCAATCGTAGCTGGCGGGCCAGTTCCTCTGCTGCTTCCATATTGGCGAGAAAGATAGATTTTTCAAAGTTACCTTTTTGCGAGGTCCGACCAGAGTTGACATCAATGGCGACCAGTGCCTCTGTAGGATTAATAACAATGGAACCGCCCGAAGGCAGCTGCACCTGGGGTTGATAAATAGATTCAATCTGTTCTTCAATATTATTCTGATTAAAGATTGGTTTAACCCCGCGATGGAGCCTGACCTGCACCTTTTTCTGACGGGCAGGGAGCATGTCAATAAAGTTGCTCACCTGATTATAGGATTCCTCAGTATCAACAACGATCTCCTGAATATCCTGGGTAAAATGATCCCGAAGGAAACGAAGCACCGTGTCCTGATCCTCATAGATTAAGGCCGGAGCCGGAGAGGTTTGACCTCGTTTTTTGATTTCCGTCCACAGGCCTGTAAGGTAACGAAGATCCTGCTGCAGGGCGGTCTTGGTGATTTCCGCACTGGCTGTGCGGACGATATAACCCACTCCCTCGGGGATATTGAAGCCAGACATAATTTCCCGTAACCGGCTTCGTCGCTGCTCACCAGAAATTTTGCGGGATATGCCAGCGCTGTCACTCCCTGGCATGAGTACAAGACAACGTCCAGGCAAAGAAAGATAGGTGGTCATATTGGCGCCTTTATTGCCAGTGACCTCTTTCACTACCTGGACCAGGACTTCCTGACCGCGTTTGACCACATCTTCGATCTTGAGTTTTTTCCACTGTTGCTGATTGATCAGGGTTCGGGTTTGCTCGCTGATATCTTCCCGATAGTATTCCGGGTGGATATCGTTAAAGGGCAGAAAACCATTACGGCCTGTACCAATTTCCACAAAGGCAGACTGGAGGTTGGCTTCAATAGAAACGATGCGGCCCTTATAGATATTATTTTTGGTATGCTCCCGGACCACGGTGTTGACATGAAAGGATTCCAGGCGTCCGTCTTCCACATGGGCAATCCTGCATTCTTCAGGTTCTTCTGCATTGATGAGCAGGCGGACTTTTTTGTTTTTTTGCTGCTTAGTCTCTTTTTCCTGACCTTCGGTTTTTGCTTCCCGTTCAGGCGTGGCTTTCTGTTTGTTCTTGTTTTTACTATCCTTCTTATCTTTCCTGGGCTGGGTTTGCTCAGAAGAGGTTTCTTTGCTCTTCTTTGTTTCCTGCTCTTTTTTCTCTTCTTCCTGAACCTGTTGAGAATGTTGTTTGGCAGGTGTTGGTTTTCGGTCTTGTCTCTTGGGGCTGCGTAAAGGCTTTTTCACCTCTTTCGGACTCTCAGCTGCGGCCTTTTGCGCTGGCTGTTTTAACTGTTCTGGGGAAACATCTTGTTTTTCTGATGTGTTATTCTCTGTTGCTCCCGAAAGCGCTTTGGATGTTTGACCCTGCTTTTTACTGACCGGGGGGTTAGTTTTTTTTTCTCCGTTCCGTTTTGTCTGCTCGGTTTGTTGGGTTTGCGCAGCCTTTTTGGGCTTGGCACTTTTCCACCAGGCACCGGTGCAGACAGTGCGGACTTTTATTGTTTGCTGTTGTTCTTTGGTAGTGTTTTCTGTTTCATTGGTCATAGTACAATGTTCCTGCGTTGTGAAATAAACAATATAAGCTCCTGCCGTTGCAGTACAGCATTGGGACGGAAGTGGGGAGTGCGTCTGGGTTATTGATAATAGACGCTGTCTCCATGTACTCTCTTTTGTATGCAACCGTCCTGTGCAAGGGCGTCAAGCAGGAGCTCAACCTTTTCCGCACCTCCAAGATGAAAGGTGCGGTTGATATCAGCAGCCGTACAAGGCCGCCGTTTTAACATCTCGACAAGCTCAACCGTGAAGGCCTTTTTATCAGCTGCACGGTCAAGATTGAAAAAAAACTTTTTCGGCTCTTCTGCTTCGTCTTCCTGGCTTGCCTGAAAAGCGAGCAGGTCAACCGGGCAGAAAGGGTTGTCCTCCTGGAATTGCCGGGCAATTGCTGCCATGCTCTTTTGATTGATCGGGCGAGCAAAGGATTCCAGAGGGGGGCGGGCAACAGTGTTCAGCTGGATGCGATCAATACGCATCTGTTGAACAGTCTGACGTAGTGCGTTAATCTCTTCGGCAGTGTCGTTGATGCCCTGGGCAAAGAGTATTTCCAACCAGATTGTTCCCTTATATGAATGGGAAAAGCTGATCAGTCCTTTAATAACGTTATCAAGCTCAATGCAGGTTGCTGGCCGATCAATTTTTCTGAATCCTTGTGGCAAGGCCGAGTCCAGTGAAGGAATCACCACGTCAGCCTGGGACATTTCCTGGCAAACCTGAGGCGAGGTCAGGGTTGTTCCGTTAGTCAGCACGGCAATGGGTTTTGCAGCAGTTTTTTTCAAATGTGCGACAATTTCCCCGAAATCTGCATGCAGGGTGGGTTCGCCACTGGCTGTTACAGTGATAACATCCAGCTCTGCCACCCGGTTCTGGTCCTGGCAATAGCTGTCTATTTCTTTTATAATGTCTTTTGTCGGGGCATACTCTGCCCGTTCACAGGTCAGAAGAACTGTGGGACCGACTTCGCAATAGATACAATTGAGGGTGCAGATTTTATCCTGAAAAAGATCAACTCCGAGGGAGCGTCCAAGTCGCCGGGAGTTTACCGGGCCAAAGATATGGTTCATAGAAAAAAATGAGCGCATTTGATAATCGCCAAATATCACATTAATGAAATACACTATACTACCGGAAGTACGGAAAAGACAAGAACGGATTGTGAAGTCCAGATACTATCTCATATTCCGTATAATATAACCGTTTGTCATAAAACAATTTATTGTTTTTAGCAAGGCTAATTTATTTGTTTTTTTGCGCAGAAGCCTGAGCAGCTTTTCAGCGTTCCCTGCCTTTTCTGCCTCCTTTTTCCTTGACACAAGCAGGTGGGAAGCGTAAATTCGTGTAGATGACAGTCTTGAATTTTCATAATTATTTCTTCCTCTTTTGAGACAATTTACAGGAGTGTAACGAGGTGCATTGCCGAACCCCTTTTTTTTCCTTTATAACGGTTGCTTGTTTTCTGGGCGTATCGTGCCTGTTTAAGCCCACAAATGTCCATGCAGAGGCCGTCAGGGCAATGCAGTGGGAAATCACTGCTGATAAACTGACGCGATTTGAAGATCCTGCCAGCATCATAGCAGAGGGCAATGTTGTTCTCCAGAAAATGGAAATTACACCCTTGGCTACCCAGCAAAAGAACAATGCAAAAGACTGGAGTGATCTGCTGGGGGAAGATGCAACCCCCTCAGAAGAAAACATAACTGATAGTACTCTGGCACAGGAAGACGGAGAGGCTGCCCTGCTTGCCCCGAAAGAGGCTCCTGCTTTGGCGGAAGCAGATCCAGATCCAGAAGCAGATCCAGAAGCAGGTCTGGAAGCAGCTGTAGAGGATGATGCAGCGGAAGAGGATGAGGTGTTCACTTCAGCTGTGATCACGACCATCAAGGCAGATTGGCTTGTCTATGATATGGATCTGGGAACGGTGAAGTTGCGTGGTAATGTGTTGATTGATATTGGCCCGGATAAACTAAGGGCCAGGAATGGGACAGTTCACCTGACCAGGGAAACAGCCTCGTTTACTGATGCGACCATTATACGTCAGTATAGGGACATGCATGTGGAAGGCCGGGTTATAAAGAAGACCGGTGAATTGACATACCATATTGAAGACGGTTGGTTAGTGACCTGTAAGATGAAGGAGGGGGAAGTTCCACCCTGGAGTCTCAATGCCAAAGATACCAAAATTACCGATGGCGGTTATGCCTTTTTAAAGCACGCCACCTTTCGGATTAAAGATGTGCCTGTTTTATACTCGCCGTACATGATATTGCCTGCCAAGCGAAATCGCCAAACCGGTTTTCTCTTCCCCTCAGTCGCTCTTTCTGATCGGAGTGGGTTCAGTCTGGAATGGCCGCTTTTTATTAATCTTTCGCCGAGCAGTGATATCACCCTGTATCCTCATTATCTTGCTGACCGAGGCTTCATGGCAGGAATAGAGGGCCGTTACATGCTGGATCAGCAGTCAAAGGGAACCATGATGATGAATTTCCTCAACGATGATCTCAGTGATATGGATAATCCAGATAATGCTGACTATTACGCTGATACGGGCTATACCCATACCAATCAGAACCGTTACTGGATCCGGGGGAAGGCAGATCAGCTAATCGGCGCATGGATAACCCGACTTGATCTTGATCTTGTCTCTGACCAGGACTATCTCGACGAATTTACCAATGGCTTTACCGGCTATGCTGTGAGTGAAAGGCGGCTCACTGAACAGTTTGGTCGTGGCTTGCAGGACAGAAATATCTATGAACGGGAAAATAAGCTGACCACTCTTCGTTCCTGGGGGAACGGAACCTCGCTGGAAGCAACCCTTAAAGGTATTGATGATCTTACTGAGAGCGGTGACTCCACAGCACTGTGGAAATTTCCTGAGGTAAAATATAGTGGCTTGGTTTCCTTGTACGATACAGAGGTGGATTTTTCCTGGGATACTGATTATGTGTATTATAAACGTGACTCAGGTGTGCAAGCTCAGCGTATTGACCTGTATCCTCGTTTGAAAACAGCTCTGCCCATGATTAGTGAGTATCTGGAAATCACGGTTGGAGCTGGTATAAGGGATACCATGTATCTGATTGATGATAATGGGGTAAAGGCATGGGAAGATACAGATTCGGAAAATCGTTTTCTTGCTGATGTAAACGGAGAAATCGCTACAACCTTGCGCCGGGATTTTGCTCTGGGGGGTCAGGAGATGGCAACATGGAGCCATACCTTACGCCCCTTTGTTCGCTATACCTATGTAACAGATCCAGACCTGGATAAGCTACTTCCCCGGTTTGATGCCGTGGACAGCGCCGGGGATCAAAATATAATTACCTATGGCGTGAATAATTTCTTTGCTGGTTCAGAGGGCGGAGATGACGAGGAGTTTGAACGGGATTACGGGTATATTAAACTGCAACAGAGCTATGACCTTCGCGATACGGTCTCAGAAGAGCCTTTTTCTGATGTGCAGCTTCGTATGTCCTGGACGCCGTGGCAGAATTTTAATTTCAAGTACGACACTGATCTTGATATTTATGATGATGAATTTTCGCGGCATAATGTGGAAAGTTATTATCGCAACAGCCGGGGCGATATATTTTCCTTTGATTATCTCTTTCAGGCTGGTGCCACGGATAAGATTGAGGATACCAGCTCCATCAGGTTGCTTACCCGGGTAAACCTGCTCTATAATTTTGCAGCTGGCTATTCTCTGGAGCAATCTGTTGAAGATTCTGTGACTATTGCTGAAAAGATCAGTTTGAGCTATAATCCCTCCTGTTGGTCCGTGGAGTTGGTGGCTGATGTGACACCAGATAATGAGCAGATCATGGTGCTGTTTAAGCTGGCTAATATCGGCACTCCCTTTGGGGTTGATCTTATGGGAAGCAGTGGAGACTGAGGATTTCTATGCAATATTTTGATGTTTTTAATGGTGATGCCGATGGAATTTGTGCTCTTCAGCAACTGCGCCTTGCGGAACCGCGTCCAGAGGCCCGCTTACTCAGTGGAGTAAAACGGGATATTGGCCTGCTTGCCCAGGTGGTTGAGGAAAGCGATACGAGTTTTACAGTCCTTGATATCTCGCTGGATAAGAACAGGGACAGTCTGCATAAAATTTTGACTGCTGGCCGTGCTAATACGGTGTTTTATGCTGACCATCACTATGCTGGAGATCTCCCGGATTCAGAAGGCCTTATAGCCCATATTGATCCCCAGCCTCTGACCTGTACCTCATTGATTATTAACCAACTCCTTGAGGGAAAACACGCTTTGTGGGCCATTGTTGGTGCTTTTGGTGATAATCTTGATGAATCAGCTGAACAGCTGGCCCATCAGCAAGGCATTGAAGGGGAAGCCCTTGCCCAGCTCAAGGAAACAGGGATTCTGCTGAATTACAACGGCTATGGAGCAAGCCTGGAAGACCTCTTCTTTGATCCTGTGGATCTTTTTCACCAGGTTCACCCGTATGCGAATCCCTTGGATTTTTATGCGGATGCCGAAGCCTTGCAAGTCTTAAAAAATGGCTATCAGAGCGATATGGAACAGGCCCTGTCCTTTGATCCTCTGCATCAGGATAGTACCGGTCGTGTTTATCAGCTGCCTGCTCAGGCCTGGTCACGCCGGGTAGCAGGGGTCTATTCCAATACCCTGGCCCGGCAAAAGCCGGAACTTGCCCATGCCCTGTTAACGGAAAATACTGATCAGTCCTTGCGAATCAGTGTTCGTGCGCCCCTGAATAACCGTAACGGGGCCGATGTTCTTTGTCGTCAGTTCCCCAGCGGTGGCGGTCGGGCAGCGGCAGCAGGCATAAATGCCCTGCCTGCAGACCAGCTTGATGATTTTATCCGGGCCTTTAGTGAGCAATTTTGTTCGTCCAACGCATCTTGATCTGTGCTTATAATCACTCGCTTTTTTATGGAATGGCTGTGAGTGAACTCGCAGAGCAGCTTAAGGAGAACTAGATATGGAACGACCACGATCCAATCGATTTAACGCTCTGCCCAGCATGCTGACCTGTACCAGTTTGTTTAGTGGCTTTTACTCCATGGTTGCGTCGATTAATGGAGATTTTTTTCCTGCTGCTGTGGCTATCCTGGTTGCAGGAGTTTTTGATGGGTTAGATGGACGGGTTGCCCGTTTAACAGATTCTACCTCCCGCTTTGGCATGCAGCTGGATTCACTTTGTGATATGGTGTCCTTTGGGGTTGCTCCGGCTTTGTTGGCCTATCTTTGGGCTTTAATTCCCTATGGCCGTTATGGCTGGCTGGCTGCTTTTCTCTATGTTGCCACCACAGCGTTGCGCCTGGCCCGTTTTAACTCCATGGCTGAAGATCCGGATAATGACAATCATGACTTTGTGGGCTTACCCTGTCCGGCAGCTGCCGGGGCCATTGCAACTATGGTTATGTTTTTTCACTACTTAGGTGCTACTGAGACGGTAAAACATTTTTCCATCCTCTTGTTGGTCTACCTGCTCTCCTATTTGATGATTTCAAGCCATCGTTATCTAAGCTTTAAAAAGATCAAAATTACCAAAGAGAAACGTTTTCAGTCGGTTGTTGGGATGATTTTGGTGTTAACCTTATTGGCCACAGAGCCTCCTGTGACCCTGTTTGTCACAGCCTTGCTTTACGCCCTTTCTGGTTTATTTTTGGAATTGTATACCTTTGTTCGCAGAAAAAAAGGCTGCCCTTAGAATATTATGCGGATTACTGGCGGTTCAGCCAGAGGGCGACACCTGATCAGGCCCAAAGCAGGCTGGCATTGTATCCGGCCCACTGGCGACAGGGTGCGTGAGGCCCTGTTTAATATCCTTGCTGATGAGCTTGCAGGCAGTACGGTCCTTGATCTCTATGCTGGTACCGGATCCCTTGGTCTTGAAGCCTTGAGCCGGGGTGCCGGGACAGCAGTGTTTGTTGATCAATCCCGCCAGGCCCTTGAACTCATTCATGGTAATCTGAAAAATTGTTTTCCCTCTGCACAAGCCTCCCTTCAGCAGATCAATCTTTCCCGGCCAGACAGTATCAAGCGTTTGCACAAGAAAATGCCTGCTCAGCTGCTCTTTGATATTATCTTTCTTGACCCCCCTTATGCAAAAAAGCTGGCAGAAAAGACCCTGGCAATGCTGGGAAGAGAATCCTTGCTGCAAGAAAATGGTTTAGTCGTTGCAGAAGAACGGGCAAGTGAAGAACTTGCAGAGCAGTATGGTACACTGACTTTGGTGAACCAGCGGAGTTACGGAGAGACCGGTCTTTGGCTTTATCGAAATATTGAAATGGATAATAGCCCACCGTTTTAACGGTGGGCGGCGAGGGTGGAAAATTTACGTTTTTCTGATGTTGAGTGGACTGCCCCCCAACTCATAGATACGCATAGATACGTCCATAACGTATTTATTTTTTATTGTCTCTTCCCAAGGGGAGGGATGGATCTTATAAGAAGTATTTTTTATGCCTGATTCTGTTATTCCTGACTACCTTAGCCCTGACTTTAGCCCTGATGCGGCTTGTTCGCCAGGGAGTCCTACCGGCATTGCTGTCTACCCTGGGACCTTTGATCCCATAACCAATGGTCATGTTGATATTGTGAAGCGCTCATTACGCATGTTTGATCATGTGATTGTGGCGTTGGCTATCAATGCGGGTAAAAAACCGTTGTTTACCCTGGAAGAACGGGTTGCCCTGGTTGAAAAATGTTTTGCTGCAAACAGGAATGTGACGGTTGACACCACAGACGGCCTGATTGTGGATTATGCTGTCCAGCAAAAGGCATGTGCTATTGTCCGTGGCCTGCGGGCGGTCTCTGATTTTGATTACGAGTTTCAGCTGGCCCTGATGAACCGGAAGCTGGAACGCAGGGTGCAGACGGTCTTTCTCATGACAGGCTTTCGCTGGATATATATCAGCTCCTCTATTATAAAGGATGCAGCCCGGCATGGCGGGGATGTCAGCGGGATGGTCCCGGCTCATGTGCTGGCAGCCCTGAAAGAAAAGTTTATACATTAAGGGGCAGGATACGGCAGGTATGGCGGACAGGAAGAGCGATACATCGGATGAACGGCGGAGTTTTCTGCGGAATATGCTGAACTGGATCGGCACCTTTATCGGAGTTGGCCTGATTTACCCCTTGTTTCGTTTTGCTGGTTTTGCGGTCAAACCCAAGCCACGCCATATCAAGGTGGCTGCCCCTTTGCCGGTGAGTGGCTTCCATGCAGAGCGGGATTTTATCCTCTTTGCCCAGGGAGAGCAGGCCTGGGCGGTTTCCAGGACCTGTACCCATCTGGGGTGCCGGGTTAATTTTTTGGAAGACCAGCAGCTTATTGAATGCCCCTGTCATCAGAGCCGTTTTACGGAACAAGGCAAGCGGCTGCGAGGGCCTGCTGAGCGGGATCTGCCGATGTATGAGGTGGCTGTGCAAAAAGATGCTGGCGGGGCTGTCACCGGTTATGTGGTGACGATCTGATGAGTGTCCCAGGTCAGCAGGAGAAGCTGGGTTTGCCAGCACGGTTGCAACAGGGCGTGGTTACTGTTCGCTGGGGTGGTCATGCCCTGATCAGTCTGTATATCTCGGTGCTCTCCGGTCTGATTGTTGGGCTTCAGTATAATGCGGCAGAGCCTTTTTATTCCACAGCCACCATTGAGCTGGTCGTGCCCTTTGGTTCCTTTTGGCGGTCTTTGCATTATTCTTCCAGTCAGGCCTTCATGTTCTTTTTGTTGGTCCATCTGGCTGTCATTCTTTGGCAAGATGGTTCATCGCCTGCTCATCGCTTTCCCCGGGCAGCCTGGTTACGGCTCAGTGCTTCAGTGCCGATTGCATTGACCTTGCTTTTTACCGGCTATATTCTTCGGGGTGATGCGACTGGTGAGGCAGCTGGTGCCATTGCTGAGAATATCACCCTTTCTCTTCCTGTTTTAGGCGATTTTTTCAATAAGCTCCTTTTTGATAGCAATAGAGCTGGGGTGCAAAAGATCTATCTCAATCATTTGATCGGGCTGATGGTCGTGGGGGGCGTTTGTGTTTGGCCCCATTTGCGCCGTTATACAGCTTCCTGGCGCGATCATCTTGCCGTAGTTTTTGTCCTTTTCCTGCTTGCACCGGTTCTCAGGACTCCCTTAGAGCGGGATCATTTTGGTTTACTCCATATTGATGGACCGTGGTTTTTTATCGGGCTTCAGGAGTTGCTGCGGTATCTTCCGGTCTTTTGGGCGGGGATTTTTATTCCGGCTACCTTTGTTGGGGCGTTGTTGTTCCTGCCAAGGGAAGGGAGGGCCCGTCGGCTCACCTTGTGGTTCATGGGGATCTGGTTGCTTGTTTACACTGTGCTGACTGTTATTGGGTTTCAGAGAGGATAACATGCAATCAATCAGGTTGTTTTTTTTGAATGAGCTGCAAAAAGATGCGCATCCTCCTTACGTGCATGAACCAGGATCATTTCGAGAAACTCCCTGCTTGAAAGCATAATATCTGTAACCTTTTGTTCTGTTGGCAGGGCTTCGTAGGACGCAATCTGTTCCATAATCTCTTCGAGTTTTTTTAAGATTTTTCCATGCTCATCCAGGAGTATCTGCACTATCATTTTTTCCCGTTCATTACCGTGCTTGAGGATCAACGGAAAGACTTCCTCTTCTTCAAAGCGGAAATGGTCCACTATGTATTCCTCTGAAAATTCCCGGATCCGAGTGAGGTAGTTTTCAACCTCATCAGCATCTATCCCGTCCACAAATTTTTTAAAGAAGGTCACTTCTTCAGAGATCATACCGTGCTCAAGGTATGTCTTGGTGAACTTGTCCGTTTGTACATCTTTCATGGGTATTTATTGCTTGTAGAGATAATGGAGGTTTTATTATCTCGTTGAAGAATCGTTTATTATATCGTATGCGCTGACAGGATCTATCTTTTTCCTTGTACAAGATAGTTTATCACAGGGGATGGATCGGCTCAATTTATTCCGCAACGGTTTTTTCGTCCCCAAACTCTGCTTGGGGACAGACATCGTGAAGCTGCGCTTTATACAGGAAGCAAAGCTTCAGGAATAAGGGTTCTTAAGCCGGAGCTTGGGAACCAGAAAACCAGGGGAATAGTCGTATCTGGCCAAAGTTACCTGGTATATGCAATATAAGTTTTTCTATATTGCACTCTCCTCTTCCATGGGAAGGGAGGGGCGACCGGAGGAGCACGGCATACCGTTGCCCATACAACCTGTTTCAATCCACGCCCCCGCCCTCCCGGTTTGCTTGCTCACGAATCCCCGCAATCGTAACATATAACTGCATGCATTTGGTCGGAACGAAAATAAGATAGTTAGGCTTGCAGCCAAAATCTTCCGATAAATAAAGCCTCTTCATTATTACTGAACGGAAAAAACTCTTGTGAAAAACTTATTACAGTGTTTCAGTAGGTTGATAATAAAACCCATAGGAATCTAGTATGAAGTTTTATATTGATCAGATATGTCTACTTATCCGAATCGTTGGCCTCTATAATACCCCTTGATGGATCCAACAGACGAGAACAATTAATCAATACCATGTCCTCAACGTGAAGATCTGGGCTTGAGTGAACCTTCAATTCATATCAATCATACGGAGGTAAATCCATTGAAGTACCTGCAGCACCATTTCATACCCACCTTGCTGTTCCTCACGCTCCTCCTGACTGCTAACCCAGCGGCGGCGTCCCCCTTTTACTGGGAATTCATCAACGTAGACATTGATGTCCAGCAGAACGGGGATATGCTGGTGACCGAGACCCAGAAATACGTGTTCACTGCGCCGCATACCAATGAGCGGTATCGCTATATTCCGTTGGACAAGGTGGACGGCATTGATCAGATCAAAGTCTTTGAGACCGAAAAGAAGCTGGCGGCTCAGACGAATGTCAAGAACGGCCAACGGTGGATTAGATGGCGACTGGCGGCTCAGACGAATGTCAAAAACGGGCAGCGGTGGATTAAATGGCGGCATGATCTGAACCCTCCGGAGAGCCATACCTTTGTGCTGAAATATCGGATCAAAGGCGGTATCCAGGTTCACGGGAAAGAAGATTGGGTGTACCTCAAAGCCATCTTTAAAGACCGATCTGCACCGATTCAGAACGGCAAGGTTACTGTGCGCCTGCCGGACTCGCTGACCGGAAAGATCACCAGCTTTAAAAACTTCGGCGTACCTGCCGAGGCCCGACAAATTGACGAACGCACGGTTGAGTTCATCTCGCATGGTGCAATGCCTCCGGGCAAGGAACTGGAGGTGCGGGTTGCTGTCCCGAACGGGGTGCTTGCGTTTTCAAGGAGAGCTACGGAGGATTGGCGGCAGCAGAAAAAAAAGGAGCAGGCTGGTAATTCCCAAAAATCAATCTGGAGTGGGATTTTCCTTTTTATGAAGGTAGCAGGACTTATGGCATTATTCGTCTTTGTTTTTCCGGTGCTTATCGGCATGATATGTAGCTTGATACTTGGTGAAAAAATAGGTGGTGGCAGCGGCAGCGGCAGCGGCGGCGGCCCAGGCAGTGCCCCAGGTGGTGGCGGTGGTGGCGGTGGCGGTGGCGGTGGCGGCGGCGGTGGTGGTGGCGGTGGCGGTGGTGGTGGCGGTGGCGGGTGATCATTACGAAGACTATCATTACCGAGGTTGATTATGGAGATGTACAATCCTCCGCATCCGGGAGAGAGTATCCGGGAATTAATGTATCGCCTGCTGCGGACAAGATAGCAAAAAAAGACAAGGGCAAGAATGATCCGGCACTGGAGCGGTGCTAAATGGCTTTTCTCTGCTCCTGAACCGTTTTTACCTGCTACAGTATGACATTCTCCTGCTACAGTGTCATTTTCTCCTGCTCCCCTGTCATTTTTTCCTGCTGCATTGTCACTTTTGACCGGTGCAGAACCGTTTTCCCCTGCTGCGGGATGGGTTTTACCCGTTACAATGCCCTATTCTCCCGTTACAGAGTTTTATCCTCCTCTTACAGGGGCTGTTTTCCCTGTTCCTATGCAGATTTATGCTCCGGTTGCTCTGGAGAAGCTCCCTTTCCCTGAGAAGGGACATAAAATTATCCTTTGGAAAAGGAGGCTGGGGCGTTTTTTCCCGCCTTTGACTTGGGTGATGGTCAGCCAGTACTGCTCTTGATAGGGCCGGAAGGCGGCTTTCATCCTGATGAGGTTGCTTATGCGGAGGAAGTTGGATTTACCATGGTTTCGCTGGGGCTGCGTATCCTGCGGGCAGAGACTGCTGCCTTGGTTGCGGTGGTTTTGGCTCAGAGCAGGCAGTGAGATTAGCATGAACTACCCTGTGAAGAGGTCTGGAGAGAGACAAAGGGAAAAAATGGCTATATTCTCCTCACTAACCTGCGATGAGCCGGAAAAAGTCGGTTATCCTTCCTCAGCAGGGTCCTTGATCTCAAGGTCCAGGGAGTCGATAGTCAGCGAACCACCTGTTTCTCCATGATCAACATCACGCTCGACCAGGAGAAAGAAAGTAACATGATATGCAGCTCCTGCCCGGAGTTCACCCTCTATGATCTCATTAAAAGAATACGAGTTTTCCTGTTCCGGCCCATCATCGTTCGCTTCCTTGAGATCGACCAGAGTGGTCTCACCGGCTGCCTGGACAAGCAGAACCGCCCGTGCCGGACCGTCCACACTGACAAAACCGCTGATTCCCTGAGTGATACGCAGGTTCCGGTCATTATGGACAACCGGAATCGAGAGAGATACCGTGCGAGGAATCACAAAAACCCCTGGATCGTCCCATAAATGGACCACCAGCTTGTTGAATATGAGCGTTGCCGCGAGTTCGTCTTCACTGAAATCATAGGTAAGACCAATGTCCTCAAGGTGAACCACTTCTCCTGTAAACCTTGGTTCGTTCTTATTAGTTGCTTGCGTTTTCATTGGGATTCCTCCATTTTGTTGAATAACTTTTCCTTGTGCAATGCGACCCTCCTGCGAGGTTGTTCGTTTCGCAGGAGGCTTTCGCAGAATACGCCCTGTGATACTGCCCGCTATCGTTACGGTTTGAGCCGATGATTCGAGGTGTTGCCAATCCTGTTGAGGATACGGAAATCAACATTTCCTTCCAGGCCTAACTCCCTTCGTGAAAAGGATATTCGTACCGGCTCGAAGTTCCCCTTGCAATCATCCGGTTTAATTCTGTACACAGTGACCTGATACGGAGGTAGCCCAGTGTACCCCTTATCGACATAAACATGAAAACTGTCCTCTTCTGTGCAACCTCCTGTGGCTACAGTGATGATCAGTTTCTCGTCTGTTAGTTCGATGCCGTGCAGGACTTCTTCAACCGGAATCGGCGCGACTGGTCTGCTTTTAGGCGGGCCGTCAACTACACTAATCTCTGCGGGCGGGGCTTGCATAAGATGCTCAACTACTGATGGGTCTACTCTGTGTGACATCTTCTCGGCTGATCTGATAGTTGCTCTTTCCTCCACAGCGGCACGGAAAGAGATATCACCGCCAGCAATTGATGTGGCAAGGTTGAGGAGATCATCAAGAGCTGTGACAAGGCGCGTAAGCGAATCAAAAGTTTCAGCTATTTTATTAATATCATCAATAGTTGAGAGCAGTTCTTCATTAATTGATTTTAATCTACTTGTCACAGCTTCGTACTTGGCTGTTCCTTCTTCAAAGACTTTCTTGGCAATCCGTAATCGTTTTTTGAGAATGTAGTCGAAAAGCTCATCTAGTCTGTCTTTCAAAGGATCATCAAGAGGTATACTTCCACGCAGAATGCTTAATTGGCGTAAGACATCATTAAGAGATGTTTTCAAATCATCTATTGTAATCATAGGTTAGTCCTCCTCGCATTTTATTTTACTTGTTGAAGCTGCTGCACCACCTTACCAACCCGCTTCGCTCGTACAGCAAATATCTCCATCTGCTCTGCAAGATTTTTCAAATCATCTTGACTTCTTGGTGACTTTGCATACACGACTAACGCTTTATGAGCTTGCCCCATTGCATCCAACCCGTCACTCGGGTTGCCTTTTGGTAACTCCTCCCAGACATCAAAGGCCGACTTAATTTCCTGACCACGCTTTCTCAATATATCAAGAGAAGATTTTCTGTTGAGTTCAGAGTGATACCCATCAATATAACTGGCTGCACTATCCCATACAACTAGCCCAACTTTGTGAGAATCATTATCGAAACAATCCTAACTACCTGATTATTCGTTGGGCGTAAAAATATTTTTCG
>JAABTP010000068.1 GCA_011389815.1 Desulfobulbaceae bacterium
TCTCAAATGTCCATTTTTTTCTGGTGTAAAATTAAAAGATTAACCAGCTAGCAGAAAAAGGCTGTCAGGGGCCTGTTAAAACAACATGTAATGATTGTGAATACAATAGGATTGATTATATCCGTTGTGTTAGTATGTTATCTTGCTGTTATTATGCCGGGAACGCTTGTGGCATCAACGGTAGAAAAATTAGTTGGTCAGATATATAACAATTCGGATATAGAATCATTAAATAGAATAGCTAAAAATATTTCCCAATTAATGCAAACATCCCACAAGGCATCGCTTCATCTTTACACTTTATTCTTTTCTTTTCTTTTCGGTAACCTGCTGTTAATAGCCGTAAATATTTTTTATCTAAAGAAAAGTCGCCCTGCCCAAATCAATAGGGGCAGACTTGATTGACTTTGTCAAGAGCCGGGAAATAGGGGACATCTATGATAAGTAAAGTCAAGTGGAAAACGGAGATTTCCTGAATCAATAGGGTCGGACTTGATTGATTTTAAAAAGAAGGGCTTCATGTCTGGCGTAAAAAAAAACGACAACCACCCATTTCCATTACGACCTCCAGGGAAGGCTCATCGCAGAAACCGCTGGTGACGGCACCCCGCTCCGGGATTATATCTACCAAAACGGCAACCTCGTTGCACTGAAACTGCACGGCACGCAGGCCGGGGTGTATTACGTTATCAGCGACCGCCTCGGTACACCGCAACAGATCGTGGATTCTGCGGGAACCGTGGTCTGGAAAGCAGCCTTCCAACCCTTCGGCGAGACGCAAATTCTCACCGAAACCATCAACAATAATATCCGCTTTCCGGGGCAATACTACGACGCTGAAACCGGGTTGCATTATAACTGGAACCGATATTATGATCCGAGTACGGGGAGGTATTTGACTCCTGATCCGATTGGGCTGGATGGCGGGTTGAATTTGTATGCTTATGTTGCGGGGAATCCGGTGAATTGGTTTGATATTGAAGGTGTTTCAAAAACAAAAGGGATTACCCAAGGCAATGATGAATACCTTCAACGGTTAAGAGAAGCCAAGGGAGACAGGAAAATTATAAATGATATTGCAAGAGAAGTTGACGATCTTAAAAAAGCGGGAAAGATTAAACCGCAACGCGCAAAAAAAATTAAAGCATGGCTTAAACTTGCAAAAGACGGAAGGCTTTATATGGGCGGTATACCGATAGGTTTAACCACTTTCGATGTATGGTGTACCAAGTATCCAATTGACTGTATGGGACTGACAGGAGGAACTTGTGAAGAATGAGAAAAATATTTACGCGGCTATGCTTCTTTTTCAATTCCGAGTTGTTAAAAACAAAACCTCGAACAAACGTCGCATTTGTGAAGAGAGAATAATTCATTTTCATGCGGATTCACCGAAAGCCGCGTTACATCTTGCCAGCAAACGAGGAGAAGAAGAAGAATTTGATTATAAAGATGGTGAAAAACATATTTGGTTTGAATTTATAGGGGTCTCAGAGCTTATTGATTTACTTTCAATTGAAAACGATGACGAAGTGTGGAGTCGCTTCATAGAGAAGGTATCACCAATGGAGCGGAAAGATCGTCTCATCCCGTATAAGAACCAACTTTCTGTTTTTAAAGGAATGAATAAGAAAATAAAGTTGTAAAAAAGGCACAACCACCCATTTCCACTACGACCTCCAGGGCCGCCTGATCGCCGAAACCGCCGGTGACGGAACGCCGCTCCAGGATTATGTGTACCAAAACGACAACCTCGTTGCACTAAAACTGCACGGCACGCAGGCCGGGGTGTATTACGTGATCAGCGACCACCTCGGTACGCCGCAGCAGATTGTTGATTCAACGGGAGCTGTGGTCTGGAAGGCAGCATTCCTGCCTTTCGGTAAAGCGCAGATTGTCACCGAAATCATCACCAATAATATCCGCTTTCCGGGGCAGTATTTCGATGCGGAAACTGAATTGCATTATAACTGGAACCGGTATTATGATCCTGATACCGGGCGGTATCTGACTCCTGATCCCATCGGGCTTGCTGGTGGGTTGAATCTGTTTGCTTATGTGGGGGGTGATCCGGTGAATTGGGTGGATTTTAACGGATTTGCAAAAGGGAAGAATAAGGGTGGCAAGGGACTCGATTACTCAGGTAAGGATAAGAAAAAAGGTGCGGAAGACAGGAAGTCGGGTAGAAAGCGTCAAAGAAATATTGGTCATCCAGATGCCGAAGAGCACTCTCGTAGACCTAAAGGCGGGTTTCGCTCCAAAACTGGTCCATGGATTTTCATAATTTGGCCCGATGACTATTATGCACAAAATCCCGATGATCCCTACTGTCAAAAATGGTGTGATACCGCCACAGGACGCCTGATTACCACATGGTGCGGATGCCAAAAGCAAATTTAACAAGTGAACATAATGCTAACGAACAAAGACTATTACGATAAAGTATATTCATTGATTAGACAAAAAAAATACGATGAGGCATTGGCTGAGATTTTAGATCAAGGCACAGAAACGTTGATACCTCCTTATGATGAAGATTTAAATCATGGATGGTATCTTGTTGCCGATATTTACTACAAGAAGAAGGATTATCAAAAGGCTATAAGTTTTTTGATCAAATCCTTAGATGACAGAGAAGATGATACAGAAGCAATGCATGCAATATCTGACTGCTATTTTAAGATAAATAGACCAGATATTGCTGAAAAATACCTGCAAAGTGCTATTGCTATAGAACCTAAACAGATATATGTATATAATCTGGCGAACTCTTTGTATGATCAAGGAATGTTTAGTGAAGCTCTTAAATTATATAAAACTATCACAAATGAAGATAGTGAACTGCACAGGATGGCTCAAAAGAATAGCATTTTAGCTAAAGAGCGTATAGGGAAATAGTCACCCGCAAAAATTCGGGGATAGTCCTGATCCCTTCGGCAGACGGGTGAAGAAAACCATCTCCGGCACGACCACCCATTTCCACTACGACCTCCAGGGCCGCCTGATCGCTGAAACCGCTGGCGACGATAGTCCACTTCGAGATTATGTGTACCAAAACGGCAACCTCGTTGCAGTCAAACTGCACGGCACGCAGGCCGGGGTGTATTACGTTATCTGCGATCACCTCGGCACACCGCAGCAGATTGTGAACTCCGCTGGCACCCTTGTCTGGAAAGCCGCCTTCCTGCCCTTTGGCGAGGCACAGGTTCTCACTGAAACCATCACCAATAATATCCGTTTTCCGGGGCAGTACTACGATGCTGAAACCGGCCTGCATTATAACTGGAACCGGTATTATGATCCTGACTTCTGATCCTATAGGACTTGCAGGCGGGATGAATTTGTTTGCTTATGTAGGTGGGGATCCGGTGAATGGGATTGATCCGTGGGGGCTTGCTCAATTCACTATTTACGTAAGAAGGAGCGGCCCCGGAAGCAGTGGCAGTTCTCATGACTCCGGGCACGGATTTATCGGAGTCAGATATAACGATGGTACTTCTGAGAAAAGAGGATTTTATCCGGGAGGAAGTATAACGGAAAACGGCATGGTGCTGCATGAGGGAAATACCCTGTATGATGCAAAACTCACTTTTGAAGTTTCAGATGAACAGGCGAAGGCGGCTATGGATGCAATGAAAAAAAAGAAAGATGAAAGATACTGGTTTTATACAAATAACTGTATAGATGCCGTTGAAGACTCCATAGATGGCGCCGGTATAAAACGCCCTAGACAATTCGGTTTTCCGTCGAACCCGGATAAGCTGTATGACTGGATAGGGGGAGCCAAATAGCTGTTAAATTTAACCGGTTAATAATATGATAAAAATAGTCTTTTTTTATCTCTCTTGGTACGTTCCGCTTTTTATATCATTATTATTTGTTTTTTTATTCATATACAAAATAAGCAAAAAGCAGATCGTAGCACGTTTTGTATCTAGACGTTTATTCTATATTGCTTTAATATGGCTTATTCTGACTACAGCAACAGTTGTTGTGCATACCGAACTTTGGTTTCAATACATAAAATATTCGGAAAGATTCGGGGCAGACACAATCATGCCTCCCATTAGCTCCATTGTTATTGAAATTATATCTGTCGGAGTTTTATCCTTTTCAGGAAGTCTGTTGCTGAAATGGGCAATATACCGAAAAGACAGGTAAAGATAACCATCAAGTCAAGACAGAGACTTTTTCCTTTTCGAGACTGACGTCAACGGTAATAACCGCCCGGACAGCTCCGTGCGCAGCTCCGTGCGCAGCTCTGTCCACGACAAGAGCGGCAGAATCACCTCGGACGGGGTCTACACGTACGGTTATAACCCCCTGGGCAGACTCATCAAGGTCGAACAGGGTGCGACAACGGTCGCAGAATACGCCTATGATCCCTTCGGGCTGAGAACCAAGAAAACCGTCTCCGGCACAACCACTCATTTCCACTACGACCTCCAGGGCCGCCTGATCGCCGAAACCGCCGGTGACGGAACGCCGCTCCAGGATTATGTGTACCAAAACGACAACCTCGTTGCACTAAAACTGCACGGCACGCAGGCCGGGGTGTATTACGTTATCAGCGACCACCTCGGTACGCCGCAGCAGATTGTTGATTCAACGGGAGCTGTGGTCTGGAAAGCTGCCTTCCAACCCTTCGGCGAGACGCAAATTCTTACCGAAACCATCACGAACAATATTCGCTTTCCGGGCCAGTACTACGATGCTGAAACCGGACTGCATTATAATTGGAACCGGTATTATGATCCTGATACGGGAAGATACCTGACTCTTGATCCTGTCGGGCTTGCGGGAGGCTTGAATCTGTATGCTTATGTGGGCGGTGATCCGGTGAATATTGTTGATCCGTGGGAGGTTAGTGTCATATGGTCAACTAGGGATAGGTAACCCTGGATCGTATGGTGGAAAAAACGACGATAATAAGCTCTATGATGATCTTGAAGGAAAGCTCTGTTATGAGGAAAATCCCTATAGAGTTGCTCCAGAAGAACTTCTTGGCATGCTGCCGATTGGTGGCGTTGGAAGTAGATTTGGACAATTAGGCAAGAAGTTGATCGGAAAACCATATCCTACAAAACCTGGTTACATGGGCCGCCCACAACCATATAATCCTTCGAATGGACGTTATTTGCCACATAATGCAAATCCCGGTCCTCAGCTCTCTCCTCTTGCTCGGTTTGGAGCTGGAGTTGGTCAAGGGTGGGCTGAAGCAAAAACTGGCGCACAAGGAGCCACACCTGTCGGTAAAGCAGGAAACTTAGGCCATATCGTCGGAAACATCTTGGGGAATATTTTTTAATGAATATATTGGCAGTTATTCTCATTGTTTTATTGTGTTGCTTCATCGTCGGTCTTATTGTATTACGAGGTTTCAAAGGACCTACACGTTCATTGGAAACTGTAAAGAGACCTATTCAAGACCTTTTAGTGCGTGGATATAATGGAGGCTTTTTGATAATTGACGTTTCAGGTACTAATTATTTCATTCAACTTAGAAAATATATTATTTCATCAAATAATTACGGTATTGAGCTATCTTTCCCAAAAGCTAAATGGTCAGAGCAATTTTTTAGGTCTTTGACGGAATATTGCGATCTATCTCAAGTCAAATATTCAATCTCTAAGAGCACGGAGCCACATAATGAGCTTGATTTTTTGAATATTGATTTTGGTAAAGATACGCATAAAGCACACAATTTTGTAAAAACAATTATTACAGAAATATTTGGATTAAAAGAAGATGTGGAGCTATTTGTTCGGTTAGAAAATGCCACACTAATATGAATTCCCTTTAGTCCATGATTTTCTTAGTTATGTCGCTATTCGTCACTCAGAAAGGTGGAGGGATCCACCTCTAACAGGACACAACGACTGTTGCAGAATATGCCTATGATCCCTTTGGCAGACGGGTGAAGAAAACCGTCTCCGGCACAACCACTCATTTGCACTATGACCTCCAAGGATGCACTACAACTGGCATCGGTATTATCGGAAAATGGGTAACCGGAGAAAATGCTGATAATCAGTTTTCCTTGAACTTCCCTGTTGCTGCATGATAACCCTGCTGCTGAATGAGACTTTTTTTAATCTTAGAGATAAAATCATGACACTGGATAAGAAAAATAGAGTATATTTGAACAGAACGCAATTTCTCATGGTTCAGATTTTGCAAAAAAAAAGACAGCCCTCAGTCGAGGCACTGCCTTTTTTCGCATATGCATATAATTACGAGATCAACTGGCGTTCTTGCCTTGCAGGTTGTCCAGAATCCCGTTGATAAAACTGATTGATTCTGGTTCTGCATAACGTTTGGCAATTTCCAGGGCCTCATTAATAGCCACCGTTGCCGGAACATCATTACTATATAGCACCTCATAGGCTGCAATGCGAAGGATGTTCCGATCCACCAGAGCCATACGCTCTACCCGCCAATGGTGAGAACAGTCAGCAAGGGCGTTATCAATCTCTTTCTGATGACTATAGATCCCGTTGATCAATTTTTCTGCATATACCTGGGCTTTTTGATCACTTTTAAAGCAAGAATAAAAGGCCTCTACTTCCTGAGCAAGGGTGTCATCAACAGAGGGACGTTCCTGAATATCGCGTCCGTAAAAAAATTGCAGGGCCAGTTCCCGTGATTTTCTTCGTAGCCCCATATTAAGCCACAAATGACGACAGACAAGGTGCCGTTCTGTTCTTTTTCCCGTAATTGCTCATTATCAACAACCTCATCTTTTTTGTTTTTCTCCAAGGGCAGGGTTATAATTGATTCATGAGGCTGACCATCTCCAGCGCAGCCACAGCAACATCCGCACCCTTATTGCCCGCCTTGGTACCAGCACGCTCAATGGCCTGCTCAATGGTCTCTGTGGTCAGTACACCAAAAAGAACCGGAATACCTGCATCCAGCATAACCTGAGCACTTCCCTTGGCAACCTCATTAGCCACAAAGTCAAAATGAGGGGTAGCTCCCCGAATCACCACACCGATGCAGATGATAGCATCGTATTTACCAGATTGTGCCATTTTCTGGGTTGCAAGGGGGATTTCAAAGGCACCAGGAACCCGGGCAACATCAATATCTTCGTCCTTAACACCGGAGCGAAGCAGGGTGTCCATAGCTCCTTCCAGCAATTTTTCGGAAATAAAGGAGTTAAAACGGGCAACAATAATTCCGATTTTGCAGCCATTACCTTGAAGATTTCCTTCTATATAATTTGCCATCTTTTTCTTTTCCTTCTGTTTATTGATTCGTTCGAGGCAATATAATTTTGTTCATATGGGGATTATTTATATGGCTCGCTACTATAACATTGATATTTCTAAAAGACAATCTCTTAGAAGAAGGGATATCAGGTTATTTTGGTTTGATTTTCCTTTTTAGGATGGTAATGTTCTGGCGTTGGAATGAAATACAACAGGATTTTCTACAAAATATTAACACTGATTACACTACCACTGTTTACGAATGGGAGAACATTGATGGAATATAGTTGTAATTTTTTAAATTCTGGCTACAGCATTCATCAGCCCCATCCATTTAAATGGTATTACCCGACAGCGGAGAAATAAAGTAGGCGTGAGATAAAAAAACTATGGACACAGCAACCCAACGTTTCATACGCATCGGCACAGCCAATATCGGTCTCATCGGCCTGGACATCGCCCTGAACAGCATTGCTCAACAAGAGGTGAGTGAAGCTGAGGCAGTGGCTTTTCTCTTTGATGAAATCAAACGGCAGAACTATATTCCACCAGGAAATACAAAAAAATACAAAGAAGCGCTCCTGACAGCCTATCGCAAGCATTGCAATATCGCCATAGATGAGGAAGGCTTAGTCATCCGTATCTTTGGCACAGGTTGCATCAGCTGTAACAGCCTGCAAACCCTGGTTATTGAGACCCTTGCCCGCCTCAAACTGGCAGCTGATATTGAACAAATTCATGATCCTGATGAAATAGGACGAGCAGGTGTCACCATAACTCCAGCCCTGATGATCAACGGAACCCTGAAAAGCTCTGGCCTTATGCCCACTCCGGTCCAGGTCCAACAATGGATACAAGAGGAAAATCATGCATGAACAGCCCCATCTCCTGATCGCCTGGCTTGAGCAGGCAGGTCTTGCCCGTGCCCTTGCAGTCCCGCTGACCTATGGATTCATCATCTGTACAGTCTTTCTCATTGCCCTGCTGGCAACCTGGCTTGTTCGTCGCTTTTTGATCAGCTCACTGACCAAAGCTATCCGCAGTAACCGCCTGACATGGGATGATGTGCTTACGGATTATCATTTTTTCACCCGGCTTTCCTGGTTTGTTCCGGTACTTATTTTTTATATAGCGCAGGATATTCTCCTCCCACCGGATTCGCCATGGTTGGAACTGATTCCTCGCCTGATCTTCTGCGGCTTTATCCTGGCCGGAGTCCGAGTCCTCAGTGCCTTGCTCAAGGCAACCAACAGTATCTACCGCTCCCGCCATCTTCAAACCGGCAAGACCATTCGGGGATATATTGATGCCATTAGGATTATTGTTTACCTCTTAGGTGCCATTCTTATGATCAGCACCCTCAGTGGCCACTCTCCCTTGGGGCTTCTTTCTGTCATGGGTGGACTGACCGCCTTGGTCATGCTCATCTTTCGCGATACTATTCTTGGCTTTATCGGTGCAATTCAGCTCACAACCAATGATATGATTCGGGTTGGGGATTGGATCGAGATGGAGTCACATGGCGCAGATGGCGATGTTATTGAGGTCTCTATTCACTCGGTTCGGGTGCGCAACTGGAACAAGACCATCACCACGATCCCTACCTATGCCCTGATTGCCAATCCCTTTAAAAACTGGCGCGGTATGACAGAATCCGGGGGACGCCGGATCAAACGGGCCTTATATATTGATATGACCTCAATCCGTTTTCTTACTGAGGAGGAGCTGGATGAGTTAGGAAAAATTCGTATTCTTCAGAAATACCTGCGCAGCAAAAGAGAAGAAATCAGTAAATATAACAGGGCACGGGGAGCAGAAACAAGCGAGGCCATTAACGGACGCTGTCAAACAAATGTCGGACTGTATCGCGCCTATATTACAGCATGGCTCCAGGAAAACCCGAAGATACATGATAAAATGACCTTTCTGATCCGGCAGCTCGAACCAGGTGACACTGGCCTGCCTCTGGAAATCTATGTCTTCAGTAACGATCAGGTCTGGGCCAATTACGAAGCATTGCAGGCTGATATCTTTGATCACCTGATCGCTATTCTGCCCTATTTTCATCTGCGGATTTTTCAGCAGCCTTCAGGGCACGACTTCAAAGCCCTTTCCCAGACCCAGCAAGACCTTGGCACTTGAGTCCTTCCCCTCCCCTTGTGGAAGGATAAAACAAAAACAGACCACAGCAAGGCTCTTATACTTCCTGGACAATATAACTACACTCTGCAATAATATCTTCCCGGCTATAAGAACAATCAGCAGGCTGGCTATTCGGGCATTCTGCATCGTACCATCTGTTACCGGCAAGTGTCATGGCTGCATCTTTGCTCTCGGCTTCCACAGTGTACCTCTGTTGCCTCATTTTGCAGCTACAGGCATCAGCGCGTTTCCCTGGTGTAATCTTTACAGTATATTTTCCCATAATCAAAACCTCCTTACGTACATTTTTTCTGAAGAATAAACTCTGCCGTACCCTGTCCCACCCCTTAAGGAGAGAAAAACGGTCAGAAAATTGACCACTGGCAAAGCAAAATACCCTAACATAACATTATCTTTAAGAAAGAAAAGAAAAAAAATACAAAACTGTATTATCCGGTACAGTAATACCACCACAAACTCAGGAATTCAGGACAAAGAATTCATTGGTTTTAACCTGATTATCCGTTATTATTCCATAATAACTTCCACACCCCCCTCCCCAAGGGGGAGGGATAACAAAGCCAAAAAGCCAACACAGGACACCCCGGAATGCCCATGACCACCCCTTACATCCGTCCCTTTTCTGTTATCAATAAAAAAGATACTGCCATTGTTGGTGGGAAAGGGGCAAATCTTGGCGAGTTGACCAAAGCAGGTTTCCCTGTCCCTCCCGGTTTTGTTATCACAACGCAGGGATATAGCGAGTTCTTTGCATCCCTTGGTTTGGAAAAGGAACTGGATCAGTTGAGCAGAGCCGAAGCAAAGGGGCTGGAACGTTACTGCGCTTTGATCCGTGAAATAATAACTTCGACCGAGTTCCCCGCCCTTCCTTCCAAGGCCATCTTTGATGCCTATGACCAGCTTATCCAGGTAAGAGGAAGCAGTATCTTCTGTGCCGTGCGCAGTTCTGCTACCACAGAAGATCTTCAGGATGCCAGTTTTGCCGGGCAACACGGAACCTATTATTATGTTGACCGGACAAATCTGCTGCACATGGTTCGCCTCTGCTGGGCCTCGCTGTGGAATGCCGAAGCAGTCAGCTATCGTTTTGCCCACGGGATTGAACATGCTGCTGCCCAAATGGCTGTGGTGGTGCAGGAGATGATTCGGGCCGATGTGTCAGGAATCACCTTTACGGTCAACCCGGTTTCTCAAGCAGAAGAAATCGTTATTGAATCTTCCTGGGGAATGGGGGCTGCTCTTGTTGACGGCAGAGTGACACCGGATCATTATATTCTGGATCGTAATTCCCTGCAACTGCGTGATCGCCGGATTGCCTGTAAACGCTTTATGGTTTCCTCCAGTCTTCAGGACAGTACCGAATCCCGCCTGGAAGAGGTTCCCTCTGAAAAACAACAGCAGGAAACCCTTGAACCTGATCAAATCAGCAAAGTAGCACATTGGGCCATCCGGGCAGAGAAACATTTTGGCTCGCCCCAGGACCTGGAATGGGCCATAACTGATAATACATTCTATTTGCTGCAATCACGTCCTATTACAGCGATGGGCGGCCAGAAGCGAACACAGGATCCTGCTGGGAAATATGTTCTGGGCAAACCGCTTGCTGAGAACCTGACCGAACCGCTTTCTCCTATAACTCTGTGGATTTTTTCCCTGGCAATCTCTCCCTGGGCTCGTTTTATCGAAGGGAGGGTATATCTCGACCTTGAATTTTTCCTCTCTCACCTCCCTGTCAAATTTTCCGAGCAGGAACTGGCCACACTTCTCTACGACCTCAGCATAGAGACGGCAGTACCGCTGAAACGAATTTCCTGGGGCAAGCTTCCTCTGTACCTTGCGCTTCTGTTGTATGTGTATCTCACCTTTGGATTATTTCTTGCCCGTACCCGAAAACTGCCTGATAACGCTATGGATCATTACAGAGATCTCTGTCGTAAAGTGGAAGACGATCCTTCCTGTACTCCTGTTGAGGCATGGTTACGGCTCTTTTTGCCTGATCTTTTTACCCCGATTGGTAAGATGCCTCTGATCGTTAACTTTTCCGCAGGACGCAGTATACTTCTTCCCGGCCCTCTGAAACAACTTCTTCACTTTTGGCTGCCTGATGCATCTTCCGATATAATCCCCCGGCTTTGCGCTGGTCAGCAAGGGGTGCTTTCTGCAGAGATGGGGCGTGAAATTCAGGCACTTGCCCAGGAAGCGGGCAAATGTCAGGTAGTACGGGATATGCTCCTGCAATGCTCTCTGAACCAGCTGCTGCCCAGGCTCCGACAGCTCCCTGATGCAAAAAACTTCCTCTGCTTCTTTGATCAATTCCTAAAAAAACATGGGCATCGGGCTGTGCGGGAAATAGAACTTCAATCTCCTCGCTGGGAGGAAGAGCCGAGTCAGGTTCTCGGTATGGTCCGTAATTACCTGCTGGCTGATACAAAGCAAAAACAATCTGCACAACATTCAGGACACAGCCGGAATGAACTTGAGGCTGAGTTGCGCCGACAGCTTGAACAGCTCCCTTTTGAACGTTTTTTCCGGCCCCGCTGGCGTCTCCTTCGCTTTCTTCTCAATGAAACAAGGTATCTGGTTAAACTCAGGGAGAATTCCCGCTTTTATTACATGATAGGGCTGTACAGTGTGCGCAAAAAGCTGCTCGGTATTGAACGCAACCTTCTTGGTCAGGGAGAACTGAAATGTAAAGACGATATCTTCTTTCTCTATCCAGAGGAAATAGACAAAATGCAGCAAGGTCAGCTGGGCTGGCGTGATATTGAGGAACGGTTGCGACAGCGACGGCTTGAGCATGTCCGTTTTTCCCGCAAAGTCCCACGAAAAACAGTGGGTATTGATCTGCCGGAACATCGACAACGGCCTGAGCATGGAGACAGTACTGTTCTTCCCGGACAATCGGCGTCACCAGGATCGTACAAGGGTATTGCCCGGGTCATTCTGGATCCTGCTGTGGATGCGGAATTACAGCCTGGTGAAATCCTGGTTGCTCCGTACACTGATCCTGCATGGACTCCTCTCTTTCTCACTGCCGGGGCTGCAGCAGTGGAGGTGGGCAGCTACCTTTCCCATGCCGGAACTGTAGCCAGGGAATACGGTCTGCCTTGTGTGGTGGATGTTGCTGGATGTACGGAACGGATTCAAACGGGAAATCTCATTTTTGTTGATGGTAATCAAGGTGTTGTCCATCTTCTTGCCAACGAGGGCAACCAGGCAAATCCTGAGTGCATCAAAAAATCATAGCACACATAAACATCCTTCCTGCTCTGTACATAAAGGACAGTGTGCTGCATCCCCTGCAGGTGTTTCCCGATCCTGCATACGGGTTTCAACAAAGCTGATTGTCTGCTCAGTGAGTTCTTTGGACTTGCCAATATGTTTTTCCGGGGCAGTCGATTGCTCAATCTCCTCTTTGCTGAAATTCTCTGCTATTGCTGGATCCTCCATAAGTATGTCTAGCAGAGATTGCCCGGTTTCAACAGCTCGCATGGATGCCTCGTAGACAAGGGTGTGAGCATTTTGCTTGCCAATGGTTTTTCCTAAAAAGAACATCAAGGCCTCGGTTGAGATCAATGGTGCTGCCTTGAGCACATTGCTGCGAACCCTCTGTTCATGGACCATCATATCAGCAAGGATATCCTTCATCAGGGCCAGCAGACCGCAGATATACAGGGAACTGTCTGTGAGAGCAGCCCATTCCAGCCGAACCGAACGATAATCCCGCTCATGTTCACAGATTAACCCTTCGTAGCCCAAGGCGACATTGGAGGTGATCAGTTTGGACAAGACCACCACCTGTTCGCAAAGCTCCGGGTTCCTTTTATGGGGCATGGTGCTGCTGCCTATTTTTCCCATATGGAAGGGCTCTTCCATTTCATGGATTTCATTGCGGGCCAAACAACGGATCTCATCGGCAATGCGGGCCAGGGAACCTCCGATCATGGCCAGGCAGGAAAGGAATTCAGCAAAACGATCACGGGAGGCATGCCAGGCCACATGAGGAACAGCAAGGCCGAGTTTGCCAGAAAATTTTTCCAACAAGGGCAAGGCCTTTTCACCAAAGGCATCCATTGTCCCTACTCCGCCAAAGAGCTGACTCACCAGGAGCCGCTCCTTCATCTGTTCAAGTCGCTCCACATTACGCCAGACTTCATCAAGCCAGCCAGCCATTTTCAGACCTATGGTCATGGGCAGGGCATGTTGTGAGTGGGTCCGGCCAATGGTTACCAGATCACGATATTGCCTGGTCCGTTGCATAAGCAGACTGATAATCTTATGCAGATCACGCTCTACAACGAATAACACATTGCGAAGTTCAAGCACTTGGGCGGTATCCTGAATATCCTGGGTTGTGGCTCCAAAGTGAATGAACTGGCCTGCCTCAGTATCACAGACCTTACGCAATGCCTCAAGCAGAGGCATTAAGGAATGATTGGTGAGCTGTAAGCCCTGGCGGATACCATCAAGGTCAAGCATGCAAATCCGGGCGTTCTGCTCAATATTTTCAGCAGCAGCACAGGGAATAATCCCCAGTTCTGCCTGAGAAAGGGCCAGGGCCGCTTCCACATCAAGCCAATGCTGGTAGCGGCGAAGGTCACAAAAAATTCTACGGGCTTCGACAGTGGTGTAACCGCCGCTGTAAAATCTGGAATCAACGATGTGGCTGTTTGGTGTGCAGGTGTTCACAGGATTATTTAGTGTATGGAATTTTAAGGTCTTGAATCATCGGAAAGTGTTTTCTATTTAGGGTACAGAGTATAGCATCGCAGGTTTGAGCAGTAGCCGCGATAATCGCATCAGCAAGACCTGTTCCGTGTGATCTGGCGTAATCTTTTTTCAGCAGCCCTCCCTGCACAGCAATTTCATCTGTCACTGATACCACAGGGACTAACTCAATAAACTCATTAAGATTCGTCCTTTCATCTCCTTCCCGCACTCCGGCGTACAGCTCCGCAACAGTAATGGATGACAGGATGATTGAATCGAAATTTGAGCGTATAAATGCTTTCGCTTGCTCATTGCCGCGAAAAAAATCAATCAGAATATCTGTGTCCACTAAATATTTCGCCATGTCACATCTTCCTGTCCCACTCGTTGCGAAGCGATTCTGCTGTAAAGGATTCATCCCGATCCGCCCACATTCCAGATAACCTGTCAAAAATATCCTCCCGTTTTTCACAGCGGAATTTTGATATAAAATTATCTATAGCCTCTCGGATCAACTCGCTCTGCTTTTTCCCTGATTTCGCCGAAATCGCGGACAGGGCTTTTTTTTCATACTCTGTTAAATATACCTGAGTCCTTAACATATTTTGCCTCTCCCTGTCTTGATGTATATGTCTAACGTATACTTGAAATTATATATCGTACAGTTATCCGAAGCAAGGATCATTGTACCTTTTGCCCAATTCTGTCCCATCTGATTTGTCACCCATCACAAATTCGTGAAAAAATGAACACATTAATCTTCCCCATGGAACACACCACGAACCAAGCATTTTTTACTCACCAACAATACTTGAGGTTACCCTATAATTTGAGTAAATTGCAATGTATTCGTTACAAAAAAGCCCTTAAAGTCAAATTACTAAAACAATTGAGTTCCAAAAGCACACCATGAATCAACAAAATACTCCCTTCCTAAAAAATACTGAACATCCTGTTTCCTCGCCTGTTCCCTTCAGAGTATTCGGTAAAACCGGCTTGCCCATGCCGGTCGTATCGCTGGGGATGATGCGCTCCAGATATTCTCCGCAGGATATGCCTCTTGATCAGATCCCGGAGCAAAGGCAGCAGGATCTTGCAAAACTGGTGGACAAAGCCCTTTCTCTGGGCATAACTCATATCGAAACGGCCCGGAATTATGGTACCTCTGAACGCCAGCTCGCTTCCATCCTGGCCCGTTATGAGCGAGATTCTTTTATTCTGCAAACCAAGGTGCGGCCTGAAGAAGATCCAGAACTCTTTACTGCCAATGTATTGGACTCACTAAATCGTTTGGGGCAAAACCGGGTTGATCTTCTGGCTCTGCACGGTCTCAATAATCATCAAAGCCTGTGGCAGGTATGCCGACCAGGTGGTTGTCTGGCTGCTGCCCGTAAACTTCAGGATCAAGGAAAAGTAGGCTGGGTGGGATTTTCAGGCCATGCTGATGTGGACATTCTCTTAAAGGCCATTGCCCATCAGGACGATGGCGGGTTTGATTATATGAATCTGCACTGGTACACGATTTATCAACGCAACAGCCTTGCCCTGGAGGCAGCAGCTGCTCAGAATATGGGCGTATTTATCATCAGCCCCACAGATAAGGGCGGTATGTTACAAACTCCGCCGGAATGCCTGAAAAAAATCTGTGATCCTCTTACACCGATCCAGTTTAATGACCTCTTCTGTATCCAACGACCAGAGGTTCATACCATCAGCGTTGGTGCTGCCCGGCTTAGTGATTTTGACGATCACCTCAACGCCTTGACTGGAATTGATGATCATGACATGATTCAGGGCATCTATCAACAATGGGGGCAGCTCATGAAAACACGCACTGGACATTCCCGGCCTGATGCCCTTTGGCCAAATCTTCCTTCCTGGCAGCAGACACCAGGATATATTAATATTGGTGTGATCCTCTGGTTATATAACTTAGCGCAAGGATGGGATTTGCTGGAATTCTCCCGGCGTCGCTACAAGATGCTCGGGCAGGATATGCCCTGGATGTCAGGAATGAACGGGACCGGAGCCCGGCAGTTTGATTTAAGCGGTGTTGCAGAACAGGCAGGAATGCCCGCAGAGGAACTGATCAGGTTATTGGAAAAGGCCCATGCTCTTCTGAGGGATCAAGGCAACCAGTAAAAAAAAGATTACCTTGATCAACAACCTTGGTCATCAACTATGACTGCAATCAATCGTATTGCACGAATTCAGGTGAGATCAATTGATAACTCTTCTTTTTATGACGATGCCAGGTCTTCCTCGTCACGCATATGTACCTTATTAAGAAGTTCTTTGGGATACTGTTTTATAATTCTGCGCAGAGCTGCATTGATCTGTTGAGTTGGTGCAGCTAGAATTTCTTTCTCTGCTCCATCCTTATACCCAGTCATAAAGAGCCGCTTCTTTTGGAACGCAAAATTATGACTCCACTCCACCACGATCCGTTCGTTATCTTCAGTCACTGGCGGCTGATAAGGGTGCCCTTTGCTGGCTACTTGCACAGCATCACTGTCTGTGGCCTCCAACACCCAGGCATCCCCGTTTTCCATACTGAAAAAAACAAAAACGCCAAGCTGATACACCTGTTCCTTAAATTCAGCAGCATCCTGCTGAATTTTTGTTATCTCTTCCAGTAAAGAGACGTTCATTTGCTGCATAGGCGTGGAAAGAGATCCACTCTGTTGCAGGATCAAACAGCAATGTTTGTGTTTTTTTCCAGATCCGCAAGGACACGACTGATTGCGCTGTATTTTCGCCATAGTTGCTCAGGTAACTTTTTGCCCTGACAGATCACTATGATCTGTCAGGAACATTTAGAATAGCCGCATTCCCGGCAAACCTCACAGCCCTCCTCAAAGACCAAGGCACCAGGACATTCCGGGCATGAAGACGAAAACCCGTTCCGGGTTCCAGCCATAAACGACTTGAGCAGTTTACCCAATTGAGCGGGTAAGTCAAGCATATGTCCACTGGAGCGATCAAGTTGTTTGATCACCTCCTCCATAGGGATCTGATAACGAAGTGCCAAAGAAACTAAACGGCAAGTAGTTGTCCACATAGTGGATTTATCCTTCAAATCAAATCGGTTATCAAAAGGAAATTTAGCAAAGACCTCCATGGGTGTTTCATTTTCAGCAAAGCATACAATGATATAAATGGTATTGCCGTTAGCATCCTTGAGGCGATAGCGCTTGGCACTGAGTACATCGGGCAGTTCTTTTTTATGAAGGATCCCCTGGCTGGAAACTGTGGCAGTCTTTGTCTCCTCAGAGCCAATGGTCTTCAGAACCTGGGCATCACGAGAACCATCACGATAGACTGTCAGGCCCTTGCAGTCCAATTCAAATCCAAGCATATAGGAAAAACGTACATCTTCCTTTGTGGCTGAGGAGGGCAGATTGATGGTCTTGCTGATGGAAGAGTCGACGCCATTGCTTTGCAAGGCTCCCTGCATGCGGATATGGTCTTCCGGGGATATGTCCTGTGCCGTTCGGAATATGTCCTGCCATTTTTCAGGAATTTCATCATGACCAACAACGGTCCCGGTGCTGGCAACTTTTTTCATCAATGCATCTGAGAAAAAGCCTTCTTTTTTTGCCACAGCTTCAAAATGCTTATTCACCATGAGAAAGCGGTCACCATCCATGACATTTTTTTCCATAACCACGGAAAAATAGGGTTCACAACCAGAGGCGCAGTCAGCAATCATGGAAACAGTGCCAGTGGGCTGAATTGAGGTCAAGGCAGCATTGCGCCGGGCTGGATATTTGTTGATTGCAGGGTCATAGGCTGGAAAGCTTCCTTTGAGCATGGCAAGCTCAACAGAGGCTGCTTCTGCTTGTTCACGAATAAAACGCATAACCTGAGCAGAGGTCTCTCGCCCTGCTTCGTCGCCATAGGCAAGACCCAGCTGGATAAGCATATCGTGCATACCCATGACACCCAGTCCTATTTTTCTCGTTTGCCTGGTCATGTCCTCAATCTCAGGAATCGGAAAGCGATTACAGTCAATCACATTATCAAGAAAACGAACCGCTGTCTTCACGGTGGTGCCGAGTCGTTCAAAATCCACCTGCTTTTCCTGAACATATTGCCCCAGATTAATTGAGCCTAAATTGCACGATTCATATGGAAGCAAAAATTGTTCTCCGCAAGGATTTGTTGCTTCAAAATCACCTAGTTGCGGTGTTGCGTTGGTGCGGTTGGCAGCGTCAATAAAAAGAACACCAGGCTCGCCATTATGCCAGGCAAGATCAACAATTTTCTCAAAGACCTTGGCTGCATTCAGGGAATCCACAATCCGGTTATCCGACGGATCAATCAGATCGTAATCGTTGTCGTTCTTGACAGCTTGCATAAAGGCATCAGTGATTGCCACAGAGAAATTAAAGTTGGTAAACTTATCCTGATCTTCTTTTGCAGAGATAAAATCCATGATATCTGGATGGTCAATCCGCAAGACCCCCATATTGGCTCCACGCCGTTTTCCGCCTTGTTTGATCGTTTCAGTAGCAGCATCAAACACGGCTGCAAAACTGAGCGGCCCGGAAGCAACGCCTTGAGTAGAGCGGACCGAGGAATTCTTGGGACGCAGTCGGGAAAAAGAATAGCCGGTTCCTCCTCCGGTTTTATGCACCAGAGCACCGTTGCGGATAGAGGTGAAGATACCATCCATAGAATCTTCTATGGGAAGAACAAAGCAGGCTGAAAGCTGGCCCAGGTCTGTTCCGGCATTCATGAGGCAGGGAGAATTGGGCAGGAAATCAAGAGAGTGGATCATATTGAAAAAATCTTCCCGAATCGTCTCATAATCTTCTTGCTCGCTGTCAACTGTTGCTACGGCATCGGCAACCCGACGACAAAGGGCGTCCCAGTTTTCCAGCGCATTACCATTACTATCTTTCAAATAATAACGACGTGCCAAGACGGTTTCAGCTGTCTCTGTCAGGAGCTGCTGTGAGATAGTACTGCTCATATCTTTCCCCATTATATGTCCCTTGCGTGATAGTGGCTTTGGTTATTTCAGCCAGAAAATTTTATGGAAACTGCTCTGAAAAAGAGCCTCTGATTAATAACTGACGTGAGCTTTATAGCACAATATATAGACAATCATCAATCAGTAAATCCTATATATTGTATTTTTTGCATCTGCGAGGGAATCCGTATAAAAAGAATTGGTTGTGATTTGTAAAGGAAAAAATCACCTGAAAGGAGGGAAAAATGCAGGGCAATGTACAACGCGGTATTGTACACTTCACATGCGGCATATGAAGCCTGCAACATGACGTTGCAAGCTTACAGCGGGTCATGTCAAGCGTACAACAAGGCATTGCAAGCGTACAATGAGACGTTGCACGTTTACAACGAGGCATTGTAAACTTCATATGCCGCATGTGAAGCCTGCAACGTGACGTTGCAAGCTTACAGCGGGCCATGTTACGCTTACATTGAGGCATTGTAAGTGTACAATGGGACGTTGCATGTTTACAACGAGGCATTGTAAACTTCATATGCCGCATGTGAAGCCTGCAACGTGACGTTGCAAGCTTACAGCGGGCCATGTTACGCTTACATTGAGGCATTGTAAGCGTGCAATGGGACGTTGCATGTTTACAACGAAGCATTGTAACCACAAAAAAGGACAAGTAAAACGGTACAGGAGATTGTTATGGCACGTTTCCCTCGACCCGAAGCAGACATCAGGATTCTGGTACAGAACATTATTGCCGGGCTGGCTTTTTCTGGACTGGAAGAAATCCCCGGACGGCGGCAAGGTGGCCTTTTTTATCCAGAGTTTACGGCGGGAAAAAATGGCGAAAACTGAAGGGAAAAGCAGAAGTACGCCTTGTTGACGGTACTGTACGTTTCGCAGAAGTCCACTGGTACGAAGCTCACGGAATAGACAGAAAAGAATTCAAACTGAAACTTCCGTTTCTGGACTAAACAAAAGAGGGAACAATGCAATTTGCGATATGCCTTGATAATACAGGATACGAAGCTTCTCTTGAAACCGGGAAAGTTTATCCGGTAATCCATGATGAGGATGCCGCCAAGCACGGCTACCTACGGTTGACCGATGAAAGCGGAGAGGATTATGCTTTTTCCGCTGATCGTTTTCATCTGCTTCAGCTTCCCCCGCCTGTGGAGGAGGCGTTATTGTTGTCTCGCAGGAAAGGATAATCGGTTATTGCGGTGAACAAGGCCGGTGAGAGTGAAGCGAGTAATACGGTGACTGCGGTGTTGTGATGGGTTGAATCTAATCATGGAGCCGGGATTGCCCGGCTCTGTTTATTTTACATAACGTTACATTATGCGACTTTCGATCCCTGTCAAGCTCGCATTATTCGATACACATCATTTTGTTTTCATAACCGTTAAACCAGGACGCTTAAGACCGATGTAAAAAATGATTTGCAAGCTCCTTTATAAACTGAAATGATATGCACAGTCACCGATACTTGATATATTTTCTTTCTCTTTAGTCATCCCGAATGTCGACAACATGGCCTTCGCAAAATCATCCTTTGCCGAGGTTCTATTGCCAGAAGCATTTAATGTTCGATTGATACTGCTAGTAAATAGATCAGCAAGTTGAATAAGAACTAATGTCTTTGAATCAACAGCTACAAATTCATCAGCATATAACTCGTTATTGTAAATTGTTTTTGCAACTTCACGAATTCTATTTTTAATGTCTTCAAGCATTAACTTGTCAGATCCAGGTTGTTCAGCATCTTTCCATAATTGTACTGATAATTTCCTATCTGACATATCCCTCTGGTACCACTTAAATAGCTGGAACACCTGGATGAAAATGCTCTTCT
>JAABTP010000006.1 GCA_011389815.1 Desulfobulbaceae bacterium
CGTGGATAGATCTCGTAAAAAACGTTGTGACCCTTAAACTATCGTGATCTTCTTTTTTTGTCCAATCTTTTTTTGTGAGGAATGAGGGGGGTGAACGGTTACCCCTCTGTTCGTCTTCATGTTCCCCGCACATGCGGGGATGAACCGACAGGTGATACCCCTGCTGTTGGGGCGAGGGTAATGTTCCCCGCACATGCGGGGATGAACCGCCCGGAACAATCTACAAGCTGAAGTGCATCTCATGTTCCCCGCACATGCGGGGATGAACCGACGGTTGAGTAGGAATTCAACGGCAATGCTTTATGTTCCCCGCACACGCGGGGATGAACCGTCCTTGGCTGCAATATAAAGCCACCGTCAATCATGTTCCCCGCACACGCGGGGATGAACCGCCATGCAGCTGGCATGGAGAGAGGTTAAAACCATGTTCCCCGCACACGCGGGGATGAACCGTACCGGCAGCGTCAAGTATATTTATTGTTATCATGTTCCCCGCACACGCGGGGATGAACCCCGTACCGTCCTCAAAATCCAGATGTTTAGTTAATGTTCCCCGCACACGCGGGGATGAACCGGTCAAGATCTCCGGCAAAGAGTATACCGGCCCATGTTCCCCGCACTCGCGGGGATGAACCGCAGCATTACACAACAGAGCAGCGCAAAGGACTATGTTCCCCGCACTCGCGGGGATGAACCGCCTAAAAAGAAGGTTTCGGAAGTTGAAAAACCATGTTCCCCGCACACGCGGGGATGAACCGCGGTACGTTGTCCACAATTGCGGACAGACCTGCATGTTCCCCGCACACGCGGGGATGAACCACACGCGGGGATGAACCCCGTACACTCCATCATGGCCGATCTGTCCGACGACAAAACCTATTTCCTGTATTGGGCCAAAACCGACCGCAGCAAGGAGAGCAGCCCCGGCACCTGTCACCTCCTGCCCTACCACTGCCTGGATGTGGCGGCGGTGGGCAGCGTCCTGCTGCGGAAAAACCGACCCCTCCTTGATTTTTTCACCGAGCATACAGGGCTGGACGAACAAACCTTCACCGGCCTTGCCTGCTCCTTCCTCGCCCTGCACGATGTGGGGAAATTCAGCGAGGCATTCCAGGGCCTGCAGGAAGACCTTCTCTATCAATTCAGAGGCCGGAAAAAAAGCAAGCCCTATGATCATCTCCATCACGACAGCCTGGGTTTTTTGCTCTGGCGCGATCGTCTGGCAAAACAGTTCTGCTCCGCCCATCTCGCGGAGCACGAAGACCTCTGGGACTGGCAGGATTTTTTGGAGATCTGGGCCCTGGCCTGTACCGGTCATCACGGTCAGCCGCCCAAAGGCAGCGACCGGCCCCTCCTGCGCTGGTTTTTGCCGGAAAACCTTGCAGCGGCAGAGGCATTCAGCTGTTTCTGCGGCCGCTTCTTTCTTCAGGATATCGTTCTTGCCGCACCTATAGATTTCCAGCTATGGAGCAGACAGATGCGCTGCCTGTCCTGGTGGCTGGCCGGTTTTGCCGTGCTCTGCGACTGGCTGGGATCAAACAGCGACTTTTTCCCTCTGCGCAGCGAACCTCTTGACCTGGAGGCCTATTGGCAGGAGATTGCGTTGCCGGCAGCGGAACGGATCATCCAGAACAGCGATATTCTCCCTCTCCCGTGCAGTACGCCGACCACGCTTTCCGGCCTGTTTCCATCCATAATACATACGCCGACACCGTTGCAGGCCGAGACGGCACGCATCGAGATCGGACAGGGACCGCATCTCTTCATCCTGGAGGACGTGACCGGGGCGGGAAAAACAGAGGCCGCGTTTATGCTCCTGCACCGCCTGATGACAGAAGGCGGAGCCGAAGGGGCCTACTTCGCCCTGCCCACTATGGCCACGGCCAATGCTATGTACCAGCGGACAGGGGCGGTGTACAGGCAACTCTATGCAGAGGGTTCCAGTCCTTCGTTGGTTCTGGCGCACGGATCGCGGCACCTGATGGACGGTTTTGTCCGTTCCGTGCTTCCCGCCTCTCCCAACGGGCAGCTTGGTCAGGCACCAGCGGAAGACCGAGAGGCTGCGGTCTCCTGCGCAGCCTGGTTGGCCGACAACCGCAAAAAGGCCCTGCTGGCCCATATCGGAGCAGGCACGGTGGATCAGGCCCTGCTCGCTGTGCTCTGTTCCCGGCATCAGTCCATGCGTCTGCTCGGCCTGCGCAACAAGGTGCTGATCGTGGACGAGGTCCATGCCTGTGATGCCTACATGCATCAGCTCCTGCAAGTCCTGCTGACCTTTCATGCCGCAGCAGGCGGCAGTGCGATCCTGCTTTCCGCCACCCTGCCGTCGGCCATGCGGGAGGAACTGCTTGCCGCCTATGCCGCCGGTCTGGGACAGCACGGCCCGGTTCCGGCAAAGAGCGGCTATCCCCTGCTGACCCTGTTCACTGCCGGGCAACTGCATGAACTGGAAATCGCCACCCGCAATGAGGTGCGCAGAAAGCTCTCCTTCACCCTGTTCAGGGAGGAGCAGGAGGCGCTTGACCTGATCCTGGAAAAAACGAGGCAGGGCCAATGTGTGGCCTGGGTGCGCAACACGGTTGCGGAGGCTATCAAGAGTTACGAGCAGCTGCGTACCCTGCTGCCCCAGGACAGTATCCGGGACAAAATTATGCTCTTCCATGCCCGCTTCGCGCTCAGTGATCGGCTGGCAACAGAAGAACAGGTGCTTGCTCGTTTCGGCAAGAACAGCAGAGCAAGAGACCGGCAGGGCCGGGTGCTCATCGCCACCCAGGTAATCGAGCAGTCCCTGGACCTGGATTTCGACTGCATGATCTCGGATCTCGCCCCCATCGATCTGCTGATTCAGCGGGCAGGCCGTCTGCGCCGCCATACCAGAGACCGGCAGGGTAATCCCATTGATCGTCCAGATGAACGCGGCGCACCGACCCTGCATGTATTGGGGCCTGAGCCGTCGGATGATGCGGGCGCAGGCTGGTTTTCCACGCTCTTTCCCACAGCGGTCAAGGTATATGATGATCATGGCCGCCTCTGGTTGACAGCTCGTTATTTGCAGGAGAACGGACAGCTGCGGGTACCGGAGGATATGCGGTCGGCTGTCGAGTATGTGTATGGGCCGGACAGTGAGGTGCGTATTCCCGAAGGACTGGTCGTGCAAAGCCGGGAGGCCGAAACAGGGGCCATGACCGACCGCTCTCTTGCCAAAATGAACAGCATCAATTTTGCAGAAGGCTATACCATGCCGGATCATTCCTGGTGGGACGAATCCGTGACCCCGACCCGGCTCGGCGAACCCTCAATTGCTCTGCGTCTGGCTAAATGGCGGGACGGCAGACTCCGGCCCTGGTCTGCTGCGGAGCAAAACCCCTGGACCCTGAGTGAGGTCAGCGTGCGCAAGCGACTGGCTGCGGAAGAGGCTGTGCCCCAGAATGCAGACTGTGCGGCAGCAATGGCTGCTTTGCAGGAACAGTGGGGCGGTCGACGGAATTTTTCCCTGCTTGTGCCGCTGGTGGAGATTGAGGACGGAACCTGGCAGGGCTGCGTCAAGAACGGGCAGGGCGAGGAAGTGCCTGTCCGCTATTCGCCGGATACCGGGCTGGTGCTTGGTGGCTAAGGTGTCGTTTCCGTGCCCGGTGTTGAAACACCGGGCTATTACCGACAGTCCCTCCGGGACGCTGTTTTCCCCAGCCCCGGAGGGGCGATCAAAAATAGCCCATTGTTTTAACGATGGGCATCCTTTCTGAAATCCGAAATCGTACTCAAAAAAGGAGGCATATGAACCTCATCAACGACCAATGGCTGCCGGTGTACCGCAGGAGCGGCACAAGTTTCCGGATTGCTCCCTGGCAGCTCACTGACGACATGGCGCAGGATCCTGTGGAAAAGTTCAATGCCCTGCGACCGGATTTCAACGGTGCCCTGGTGCAGTTCTGCATCGGGCTTGTCCAGACCGCCTTTGCCCCGAAAAATGACCGGGAATGGATGGCCCTGTATCAGACACCGCCGGAACCGCAGGTTTTGCAGGAAGCCATGCAGTCGTATCAACACGCCTTTGAGGCGGACGGTGACGGCCCTTGCTTTATGCAGGATTTTGACCTGCCGGACGGCGAAGCAAAGGGAATCGGCGCGCTCCTGCTTGAGGAGCCTGGCGGCAACGCCCTGCGGCTGAACACGGATCACTTTATCAAACGGGGTAATGCCGAGGCCATGAGTCCGGCAATGGCAATGACCGCACTGCTGACCTTACAGCTGAACGCCCCTGCCGGCGGGGTTGGCCACCGGGTCTCGATTCGCGGCGGCGGGCCGCTGACCACTCTGCTGACCCCGGATCTCCAGGAAAATCCGGAACACAATACGCTCTGGCATCTGGTCTGGCTCAATGTGCTGCCCAGGGAGGTCTTTGAACGGTCATCCGGCAACCCGGCGCAAAAAGACAAAACTGCCATCTTTCCCTGGCTCGGTCCGACCCGGAAAAGTAGGGGCGACCGGCCGGTCGCCCCTACCGACCGGGATACCACGCCGGAAGATGTCCATCCCTTGCAGATGTACTGGAGTATGCCCAGGCGTATCCGCCTTGAATGGAGCGAAACGGAAGAAGGGGAGTGCTCGCTGTCCGGGGAAAGCGGTTTGCTTGTCCGCCGCTTCAGAACCAAAAATTACGGCATCAACTACACCGGCCCCTGGCAGCATCCTTTGAGTCCGTATCGCTTTGACCCGCAGGGCATGCCGCTGCCGCTCCATGCGCAGCCGGACGGACTCAGCTACCGGCACTGGCTCAGTCTCGCCCTGGGCAATATCGCAGAAAAAGACCAAAGGGCTGCTGCCGCAGTTGTCCACTATCATACGCAGAAGAGCGGGAGACGCAAGAAGATCAAGACCAAGCTCTGGACATTTGGCTATGATATGGACAACATGAAGGCCAGGGGTTGGCACGAGGCCCATATGCCGCTGGTGCATCTGGAACCGGAGTACAGGGAGTATTTCATTGATATGGTGCGGGACATCCTCAATGCCACCGGTCAGGTGGCGGATAACCTGCGGGGTGCCCTGAAAAAGGCCTGGTTCAAGCCCAAGGCCAAGGTCGGCGGTGATCTGTCCTTTATCGTCAACGCCTTCTGGCAAAACACGGAAGCGGATTTTTATGCCCTGCTGTCGGATATCCATGCGGCAGTTGTCAAAGGAGGAGATGAAATATCCTTGTATCATAGATGGTTTCAGGTTATTGATGCTGCTTCACAGCAGCTCTTGAGCACCTGGACTGCCAGCGGCAGGATAGAACATGAAGATCCGAAACGCATTGCCTTGGCGCATCTTGATCTTCGCAAATTCAACAGGAAAAAGGTGATTCAAGAAATCCTGCGGCTCAATATGGAAGAAGCGGAAGCATGAGCAGGATATAACGCAAGAGGGAATCTATGACAACAGAAGCGGCAGAAGCAAAGAATACGAGAACAATCAATGCGGAACAGCAGGCAGTGCTGGAGTGGTGGCAAGCACTTCAGGACAACAAGGGCGGCAGAGCCGAACTGCGTCGGGCAAAGGAGCTTGAACAGGTCTTTTTTTCGCCCGAGTTTTATAGCCTGTACAACAGGCTCGCTCCGCTGCAATGGCGGAGCAGGGAAAAACTGGCCCTGCTGGCCGGGGTACTGGCCCATGTCAGAACCCATACAGCAGCGCAGAGCGTGGCCAAACAGATGGCCTCCCCGGGCAAAAGCGGGTCCAAGGCCGTGTTGAGCGGCCTGCGCTTCCGCCGTCTGCTCAAACATGAAACAGCCGAAGAACTGTACGGACCCATGATCCGGGTCATTCGGCTGCTCGACAAGAAGATCAATATAGCGGACCTGGCGCAAAGCCTCTATTGGTGGAACAGCCGGACCAAGATGGACTGGTCCATGCGCTATTATAAAAAAGCACCATAGGGCCGACCTATGTGTCTGCCCGGTACTGTTGAAACGAGAAGTTTTTTGTCCCTCTATTTATCAGGTTTCCTCACCTGACCCGAATGCGGGACAGGCTGAAAAGATCATGAAATCATACGGAGAAACTCTATGGATACCTTTCTGCAACTGCACCTCTTAACCTCTTATCCGCCTTCCAATCTCAATCGGGATGACCTGGGTCGCCCGAAAACTGCGCTCATGGGCGGGGCAACCCGGCTGCGCATCTCTTCCCAGAGCCTGAAACGGGCATGGCGTACCTCAGAACTTTTTGAAACTGCATTGAAAGGCCATGTCGGCACCAGAACCAAGGAGATGGGTGTAAAAATATACAGAAAGTTCAGCGAACAGGGTATCAGCCATAAAAAAGCCCTGGAATGGGCCGGGGCCATAGCTGAAGTTTTCGGCAAGAGAAAGAAAGCATTGACCCCGGCGGAGAAAAAGAAACTGAAGGATGATGAAAATTTGACGACGGAGAAAAAGCTGAGAAAAGAACTGGTTGAAGTCGAGATAGAGCAGCTGGCTCATTTCGGCCCGGCAGAGGAACAGGCTGTGTGGGCCTTGGTGGATACCGTCATTGCCCGGCAGGCAGGGCCGGAAAAAGAAGAGCTGGATTTATTACGGGCCAAGTCCGGTGCTGCGGATATCGCCCTGTTCGGTCGAATGCTCGCCTCTCATCCGTCTTTTAATATGGAGGCTGCGGCCCAGGTGGCCCATGCGGTCACGGTAAACAAGGTGGCAGTGGAGGATGACTTTTTCACGGCAGTGGATGATTTGAATAACGGTGAAGAGGACATGGGTGCCGGACATATGGGAGAGACCGAATTCGGCTCCGGTGTGTTCTACCTTTACATCTGTATTGACCGGCGTCTGTTGCTGGAAAATTTGGATGGAGACCAGGAGCTTGCAAACAAGGCCCTGGCTGCTCTGATTGAATGCGCTGTCAAGGTCGCTCCGGGCGGCAAACAGAACAGCTTTGCCTCCCGTGCCTATGCCTCGTTCATTGCCTGTGAAACAGGGAATCAGCAACCCCGTTCCCTGTCCGTGGCCTTTCTGGAACCGGTCAACGAAAAGGGCAAGGAAAAAAATATGCTGGCAGCAGCTATACAACGGTTGCAGGAGACCCGGACCAATATGGACAGGGTGTACGGCCCCTGTTCTGCAACATACTGCGAAATGAACGCCCATACCAGGGAAGGCAGTTTACAGGATATGATTCAATGCGCAACGGAGTAGTTGATATGCAGAAATTTCTCGTTTTTCAGCTCTACGGTCCGTTGGCTTCCTGGGGTGAGGTTGCTGTGGGTGGTGAACGGCCTGCAGCAGCCCATCCGGGCAGATCCGCCATTCTCGGTCTGTTGGCGGCAGCAGCTGGCATCCGGCGGCATGAGGAGGAAGAGCATCAGGCCCTGGAACAGGCATTCGGCATGGCCGTGTGCGTGGAGTCTTCAGGAACCTTTGTCAATGACTACCACACGGCCCAGGTTCCGCCCCAGGCAGCCCTTAAAAAGCATCCGGCAAAGACCCGCCGTGACGAACTCCTGGCCCTGGCTGCATATCAAAAAGATAATCCCAAAACATCGGGCACCATCCTCTCCAACAGGGCCTATCGCTGTGATGCCCTGTATCAGATTGCGCTCTGGAAACGGCAGGAGGGTTCGCTGACTCTGGAACAAGCCGGGGGATATCTTGCCTGCCCGAACTTTACCCTGTATCTGGGCCGCAAATCCTGCCCTCCGGCCCTGCCGTTGCAGCCGCAGCTTGTGGAGGCGGAAAATCTGGTTGCTGCGTTCAACAAGGCGGACCTGACCTCTCCGCAGGAGTTTGTGCAGAGCTTGCAGCAAGGAAGCAGCAGGCCAAAGGCGGACAGGACAAGGCATCTGTTCAGGAAACAGCCTGTGACCCTGTTCTGGGACAGTGCAGAGGGGGTGGAGAGCGGCGTTCCGGCGCAGGAAACCTTTGTCCGGCGGGATGCGGTGCTGTCCCGGAAGCGGTGGCAATTTGAAGAGCGGAAGGAACACTATGCCCCATGGCCGCAAGAGCCGCCGCAGCCGCAACAGGAGGGGAGCTGATATGTTTTTCAGTAAAATGACCTTCCAGGAACACGGCATTGCTCCGGCGGAAAGGATGCGCATCCTGCGGAGTCCCTATGCCCTGCATCAGGCAGTCTGGCAGCTCTTTAGCGACAGCCCGGAACGGGAACGGGATTTTATGTATCGACTGGATCGGGACGGTCTGCGTCCGGTGGTCTACACGGTCAGTGAACGGGAGCCCGAGGATCGGAGTACGGTCTGGCAGGTTGCGGTCAAGGACTATACGCCTGTGCTCAGGATAGGGACAGAGCTGGGCTTTCTGCTCAGGGCCAATCCGGTGGTGACGAAAAAGGATGCCCAGGGCAGGCGGCGGCATGATGTGGTGATGGATAGGAAAAAAACTTTGCAGGAACAGGGGGTGACGAAACAGGACATGCCTTCTTCAGCAGAACTGGCCCAGGAGGCCGGATGGGACTGGCTGGCCTGTCGGGCGGAACAGTACGGCTTTACCGCCCGGCAGGAAAATGTGCTGGTGGAGGGCTACCGTCAGGAGGTCTTCCCCAAAAACAGGAATGGCCCGAAGATCCGCTTCAGCCTGCTGGATTTCAGCGGCAGGCTCACCGTGACGGACCCGGATTTGTTTCTCCGCACCCTGTTCCGGGGCATGGGCCCGGCCAAGGCATTCGGCTGCGGCCTGCTCCTGGTGCGAAGGATATAGGACGGTACGCTGTTCTCCCCGTATCTTCCGGATACCGGACGCTGTAGGGGCACGGTGCGCCGTGCCCCTACGTACTGCAATATATTATTTGAAAACAGGTTGTTGTCGCAGGAAAGGAGTGAGATATGAATGCACAGGGAGAACTGATTGTTTATCAAACCGGTGATGGACAGGCCGCTGTGGACGTGCGTCTGCAGGACGAGACGGTCTGGCTGACGTTAAACCAGATTGCTGAGCTTTTCGGTCGTGACAAGTCGGTAATTTCTCGTCACCTTCGTAATATTTTTCAAAGCGGAGAACTTGAGAAAGAGGCAACTGTTGCAAAAAATGCAACGGTTCAAAACGAGGGCGATCGACAGGTCACACGTACCATTGAATGGTTCAATCTTGATGCCATCCTTTCTGTCGGTTACCGCGTCAATTCCAAACGCGGCACTCAGTTTCGTATCTGGGCGACCAGGGTACTGAAACAGCATTTGGTGCAGGGATATACGCTGCATCAGCAGCGGCTGGCGGAAAAAGGCGTTGCCGAGGTCAGACAGGTGCTGGATCTGTTGAGCAATACGCTGGAAAACCACGATCTGGTCAATGCGGACGGCAGGTCGGTACTCACTCTGGTCAGCAACTATGCCCGCACCTGGCAGCTGCTGTGGCAGTATGATGAGGATACCCTGCCTGTGCCCGGCAAAGGGGAAAAAAACAGCAGGGTTCCCGAATTGGCGGAAGTCCGGGAGGCGATTGATTCCCTGCGTCAGGAACTGCTGGAGCGCGGCGAGGCCACGGATATCTTCGGTCATGAACGGGGACACGGGCTGGCCGGTATCCTCGGAGCAGTGCAGCAGAGTTTTGCCGGGCAGGATGTCTACCCAAGTATTGAGGAGAAGGCTGCTCATCTGCTCTATTTTGTCATCAAAGACCACCCGTTCACGGACGGCAACAAACGGATCGGCTCCTTTCTTTTTCTCCTGTTGCTCCAAAGCAATCAACACCGGTCGATTCCCGACGACAAGGCCCTGGTCGCTCTGACCCTGCTTATCGCCTCCAGCGCACCGGACCAGAAAGACCTGCTTGTCCGGCTGGTGGTTAATCTGATAACTGATTTGCCGGAGGAATCATGAATCCCCTGTTACCGCCCCTGAAACCGAGTCCGGGTTTGATTTCGTAACAGCCGGTGAAAACAGAAGAATTCCGGTGGAATTGGATGGCTTGAAACTGGTTTCTTTTAATCCGCTGGAACGAAAGGAAAAAGAGGAGGATGAAAAATCAAAAAATTCGGAAAATGCTTGGTGGAAAAAAGAGGACTTGAACAATCCCCCATTTTAGAGTAGATACAATTGGTATGTTCCCCGCACTCGCGGGGATGAACCGGTATCCGACAACAGCAGATCCAAAAAAAGAAGATGTTCCCCGCACTCGCGGGGATGAACCGGTGTGCCGCTTGAGCTGCTGGAGGATCAAAGCATGTTCCCCGCACTCGCGGGGATGAACCGTCATCTTGCACGGATCAAATATCTACGTTATAATGTTCCCCGCACTCGCGGGGATGAACCGCCCAGCCTGGCATTTACCATCAGGGCCAAAGTATGTTCCCCGCACTCGCGGGGATGAACCGCCACCTGGTTAGCGTCGGCCTTCCAGGATATAATGTTCCCCGCACTCGCGGGGATGAACCGTATAGACGGTATGCCAACACCGCAGCTTTACTATGTTCCCCGCACTCGCGGGGATGAACCGACATAGACCTACCCGATGCGGTTATGGTTAATATGTTCCCCGCACTCGCGGGGATGAACCGAGCAGGCGGCAGCACAGGCAGAGGAGGAGCGGCATGTTCCCCGCACTCGCGGGGATGAACCGGAACTAATCAAGGTCTATGACGAGACCGGTAGCATGTTCCCCGCACTCGCGGGGATGAACCGAATTTCAATGCCCAGCTCGCCAGCCTCTTTATATGTTCCCCGCACTCGCGGGGATGAACCGGCAAACGTAAAATAATGCTTACCTTTGTCGATATGTTCCCCGCACTCGCGGGGATGAACCGACCAAAACGGCATCAGAACCGTCATAAAATCCCATGTTCCCCGCACTCGCGGGGATGAACCGTTTCCAAGTGGTTTGCTGAGCATGAAGTAGGTATGTTCCCCGCACACGCGGGGATGAACCGTTCGATAGATTTTTTCTTGGCGGTATTAACTGATGTTCGGCAGCAAGGCACATCTGATATGCAAATGCAGTTCGAGATAATAAAAGAGCGGCCAAAAATAAGTGTCCGGGTGACCCGTGATTCTGTCTGTGCTGGGGATGATGCAGATGCACCCCATGAGAAACTGATCGAAATACCGAGCTTTATAGATCCAATGGCCCTTTATGCTCATATCGGCACATCCTACCTCCCGGGCGTCAATGGATATGGCCATTCATGGGATTTGATGTTAAACGGCAATCTCATTGGGGTATATGGATCCGGCTCATTCAAGCCCAAGGTGAAAGAGGTGGCATATGCGGAGAGCAATCATGTTCATTTTAAATACCATTCCGCTGCATACTAATCAGCTGCCGAACAAGGCGCTTGTTGGGACGCCGCTTCGCGGCGCCCCACAGCTTTGACGTTCCCCGCACACGCGGGGATGAACCGGTAGCGAGCCAATCCCGATACCAATCAACTAAGAACTAAGCACAGCCTGTTCCAGCGTATCCGCCACCCATTTGTTCAGACTTTTTCCGGTATGGGCCGCAGCAGCAGAAAGTTGCGCATGAACCGAGGGCGCAATGCGCAAGGTCAGTTTACCGGAATAGGGTTTATCCGGGGAACGGCCTTCCTGTTTGCAGTCGGCAAGATAATGTTCAACCGCATTATGAAAGTCCTGGGTGAGCTGGCTCACTGTTTCCCCCTCAAAGCTGATATTGTCCTTGATACCGATGACTTTACCCCAGAATATATTATCCCGTGCGTCAAAATTGACTTTCGCAGAATACCCCTTATAGGTCATCATGTTCATGGCCTTACCTCCAATTCCGTCAACCAGTTACGAATCTTTTCCACCATATATCTTTTCGCTTCTTTCCCCGGATGCGGCCTGTGCGCATATTGCCGGGATGCAAAAAGTTCTAAGACCACCCGTGAACCGTTCCCCTCGCGAACATCACCGCCAAGGGCCTTTATCAATGATTCAATATCGCTGAACTTGATATTTGCCCTTGTGGGTTCGGCAAAAATGGCTGCTAATGTTTTCCGGTGTTTCCCTTTCATGATAAATATGGTAGCACTTTGTGACGCTGCTGGCAAGATATTCCCCGCACACGCGGGGATGAACCTGCGTACACAGGCTATGAAGAGGCTATCCGAGTGGAATAGATAAATCTATATCAGAAAATCAATATTACATAAACACCATGCCTTCTGCGAGAATGAATCAGCACATTCTTTGACCAGCCAAATTTACGGGTCATGCGGATATAAAACTCCCGTTGCAACGGGTCTTTGCATTTACTCATAATGACCAGGTTGTGCGCCCAAGCAATTTCTCCAACCAGTGGTTGGAGTTTTTATTTGTACTTCTGTAATTCGTTGTATTTGAGAAGGATAATCATGTTGCCTTGTACCCGGATGAGGCCTTCACGGGTCAAATACGCAAATATTCTGGAAAGATTTTCCGGGCTGGTGCCCAGCAGGCAGGCCAGTTGCGATTTGGGCATATCAAGAAGAACCCGGTCGGTTCTTTTTTGTTGTTCGGAAAGATAGATAAGGTGTGCGATCAGGCGCTGCGGTACTTCTTTGAGCGCAAGATCTCCTATTTTGGTGGAGAACATGCACAGGCGCTTTGACAGCCCGGCCAACATGCCCAGGGCAAGGGGAGGGTAAGTGCTTGTCATGGCGAGAAACTCTGTTTTGGGAAAGAAAAGAACCGTGGACGGTGTCATGCTTGCCGCAGTAGCGGGATAGATTTTGTTATGAAAAAGCGGCGTGAGCCCAAAGGGTTCTCCCGGACCAAGGACATAGATTATCTGTTCTTTGCCTTTGAGCGAGGACTTATAGATCTTTATCTGGCCTTGGCTGACAAGATAGAATCCGGTGATTGATCTACCTTCCGAAAAAATGATTTCTCCTTTTTGATAGGTTTTCGTGTAGGTTATATCGGCAATTCGGCTGACCAGCTCATCGGAAAGCTCCTTAAAAAAGAATGAATTGGTCAGCAGTTTTTTTTTATTCATTAACCGGAATCAGCAGATTGAAGGGGAAGGGCGCAGCTCAAGGCGGACAAGTACAAAAACTGAAAGTTTATTGCAAAGCTTCGGGTTTCATACGCCGCCCTTTGGGGCGGGGTCGTTTATTAGACACCGGAGGGAGGATTTTGTCAACTGCTTCCTTCTGTTATAATGCCGGAGGCGGAAAAAATGCCCCGGCAGCAGTGCAGAATGATGTTTACCTGCTGCAGGATCATTTTCTCCTGCTGCAGGATCATTTTCTCCTGCTACAGGATCATTTTTTCCCGCTACAGGATCATTTTCTCCCGTTACAGAATGCCTTTCTCCCGTTGCAGAGCCGCTTTTTCCTGCTCCGAAACCATTTCTTCCCGCTGCAGGGGCATGTTCTCCTGTCCCATGAGGATTTCCCCCTGCTCACAAGGTCTTTTGCCCTGTCCGCTACGATTTTTTCCTCTGCCCGGCGGCAAAGGAGAAGACATCGGCTGTTTTTTTCTCCTTTTTTTGATATAGGTCAATGACCATACCTTGTTCCGCCGATAATATACTACTGTTTAATACTGTTGTAGTTACGACCTGCCCTGCCGTGAGGCGATGAACGATAAAATCACCCACAGCAGGACAGCATGTGTCGGTGCAGGCATGATATCCAACGTATATAACGGAATTTGTATGAATCTCACCTCCTTCTTTGTTGATAAATGTCTTGCCTTCTTCCTTCAGACAGAGGCTGACCAGGTACGACGGGATTCCGTCACCCCTTCTGCGGCCTTGGCCTTACCTCCGCCCTGGTCTGCCCCTGACCAGGAATTCCCTGATCTCTGCAACGCTTGCGGAGCATGTGTGGCTGCCTGTGAAAAACAGCTGATTAAACTTGAGGGGGACGGATTGCCGGTCATGGATTTTTCCAAGGGTTTCTGCCATTTTTGCGGAGATTGCGCCCGGTCTTGTCCCGGTGGTGCCCTCCATTTTTCCGATGAGCCACCTCATGGACCTCTGCATGTTGCCATCAGGGAAACGTGTCTTACGCGAAAAAAAGTTCTCTGCCAGCTCTGCCAGGAGCACTGTGAGCAGGAAGCAATAGTTTTTTCCCGAGAAGGGCAGGGGGAACAGGTTCCCCGTATCCTGTCCGAACAATGTAATGGCTGTGGTGCCTGCGTTGCAGCATGCCCTGTTCAGGCCATTTCACTCCGATCTGCTGAGAATCAGTCTTTTAATCAATCTCTACCACGAGGTAATGCATGAATATTTCCGGCATTGTTGTCCAGGCCTTTCCTGATAATTTCCAAGCGGTCCAGCAACGCCTGCAAACACTCTCCGGTGTGGAAATCCATGCTGTGAACAAGGACGGGAGTTCCCTCGTCATTACCCTGGAGGACACACCGGATAATGTGCCTTCTGATGTCATGATGGATGTGCAGAAAACGCAGGGCGTTCTTGCTGCGTCCCTTATTTATAACTATTGTGATGAGTGATCATTACATACCAGGAAAGGAGGAAGATGTATGAAGCTGAACAGGCGTGATTTTATCAAGGCCAACGCTGCAATGGCCGCTGCCGCTGTTGCGGGTACGCAGCTGCCGGCCACGCAAAAGGCCCTGGCTGCTGAGGGTGATGCCGGAATCCGATGGGATAAGGCCCCCTGTCGTTTCTGCGGGACAGGGTGCAGTGTGTTGGTGGGGACCAAAAACGGGAAGATCGTGGCAACCCAGGGTGATCCTGATGCCCCGGTGAATAAGGGATTGAACTGTATTAAGGGTTATTTCCTGACCAAGATCATGTACGGCAAGGATCGGCTCACCAAACCGCTGCTGCGCAAGAAGAACGGCAAGTATGATAAAAACGGCGAGTTCACTCCGGTCTCCTGGGATGAAGCCTTTGCAATCATGGCGGAGAAATTCAAGGAGGCGATTCACAAGAACGGACCAACCACAGTGGGCATGTTCGGGTCCGGGCAATGGCAGGTCTGGGAAGGCTATGCCGCAGCAAAGCTCTTTAAAGCCGGTTTGCTGTCCAATAATATTGATCCCAATGCCCGCCATTGCATGGCCTCGGCAGTTGCCGCCTTTATGCGCACCTTTGGCATTGACGAGCCTATGGGCTGCTACGATGATCTGGAAAAGGCAGACGCCTTTGTCCTGTGGGGAGCAAATATGGCTGAGATGCATCCTATCCTCTGGTCGCGACTCACCAACCGCCGCCTGACAGCCAACCATGTCAAGGTGGCCGTGCTGTCCACCTATGAACATCGTTGCTTTGATCTGGCTGATATCCCCATGATCTTCAAACCTCAATCCGACCTGGCGATTCTGAACTATATTGCCAATTATATTATTCAGAATGACAAGGTGAACAAGGACTTTGTGGACAAGCACGTCAATTTCCGTATCGGCAATACAGATATCGGTTACGGCCTGCGACCGGAGCATCCGCTGGAGCAAAAGGCGGCCAATGCCAAGGAACGCAAAAAGCAGATCGGGTCCAAGGAATACAGCTTTGAAGAATACGCCAGGTTCGTGTCCGAGTATACCCTGGACAAGGCCCATGAAATGTCCGGCGTGCCCAGGAAAGATCTCAAGGCCCTGGCTGAACTGTATGCTGATCCGAAACGCAAGGTGGTCTCCTACTGGACTATGGGATTTAACCAGCATACCCGGGGCACCTGGGTTAATCAGCTCTGCTATAATGTCCACCTGCTTACCGGAAAAATCTCTGAGCCAGGCAATGGTCCGTTTTCTCTTACCGGCCAGCCCTCAGCCTGTGGTACAGCCCGTGAGGTGGGTACTTTTTCCCATCGCCTGCCTGCGGACATGGTGGTGATGAAAAAGGAGCATCGTGATGTTGCTGAAAAGATCTGGAAGCTGCCTCAAGGCACGATCCCGGCCAAACCCGGCTATCATGCGGTTCTCCAGAATCGAATGCTCAAAGACGGCAAACTCAATGCCTATTGGGTGATGTGTAATAATAATATGCAGGCAGCCGCAAATATGAATGAGGAGGGGTATCCGGGCTACCGTAATCCAAAGAACTTTATTGTGGTTTCAGATCCCTATCCCACGGTCACGGCCATGGCCGCTGATTTGATCCTGCCCACTGCCATGTGGGTGGAAAAGGAAGGGGCCTATGGTAATGCGGAACGCCGGACCCAGTTTTTTCGGCAGCAGGTTAAGCCGCCAGGAGAGGCAAAGAGTGATCTCTGGCAGCTGGTGGAGTTTTCCAAATACTTCACAACCGACGAGGTCTGGCCCAAGGAACTGCTTGCCAAAAATCCGAAATACAAAGGTAAAACGCTGTACGAGGTGCTTTTTACCAACGGGCAGGTGGATAAATTTCCACTAAGTCAGCTCCAGAAAGGGCATGACAACGATGAGTCAAATCATTTTGGCTTTTACCTGCAAAAAGGACTGTTTGAGGAATATGCCAGCTTCGGTCGGGGCAAGGCCCATGATCTGGCCCCGTTTGAGATGTATCATAAGGCCCGCGGCCTGCGCTGGCCCGTGGTGGACAATAAAGAAACCCTGTGGCGTTTCCGGGAAGGATATGATCCGTATGTCAAGAAAGGGGAAGGAGTCCGGTTTTATGGACATAAGGATGGCAAAGCAGTTATCTTTGCCCTGCCTTACGAACCTCCTCCTGAAGTACCGGATAAGGAGTATGATCTTTGGCTCTGTACCGGCCGGGTCCTGGAGCATTGGCATTCCGGTTCCATGACCAGACGAGTGCCGGAGCTGTATCGTGCCGTGCCTGATGCCCAGGTCTTTATGCATCCCAAGGATGCGGAAAAACGTGGCCTCAAGCGCGGACAGCTGGTCAAGATCGCATCCCGTCGGGGTGAGATCACCTGTCCGGTGGAGACCAGAGGGCGGAACAAGGTGCCGGAAGGATTGGTTTTTGTGCCTTGGTTTGATGCGGGCCGTCTGGTCAATAAACTGACCCTGGATGCCACCTGCCCGATTTCCAAGGAAACTGATTTCAAGAAATGCGCGGTTAAGGTGACTACGGCGTGATATTTGGTATCTTCTAATAAACAGCTAGATGAGCTTGAGAGGAATAGTGTTGAGAGACATGAAAGATCTGCAGCATGATATTAAATTTGTACTTTGTATCGACAATAGAGATTGCGATGATCTGGAAAAGGGAAAGGTGTATCGGATTATCCCTGATGCTGGTGCAGCAAAAGACGGTTATCTTCGTGTCGTGGATGAATCGACAGAAGACTATCTTTATCCAGAATCCTATTTTGTTCTCTTGAAATTACCGCAAAAGGCTCAGGATGCTCTTTTTGTGGAGGCCTGATGAGTGACAATAACAAGAAGCAGCAAAAGGAGAATGCGCGTCGCCGGTTTTTGAGGGACTCTTTGTCGGCTGCTGCTGGTGCCTTTGTGCTGGCTGTGGGCCTGGGAGCGTATCAGCGTTCTGCACAAGCTGTGCCTGCACGGGCAATACGACCGCCAGGGGCCTTGCCGGAAAAGAAGTTTCAGGCAGCCTGTCTGCGTTGCGGTCAATGTGTCAGGGCCTGTCATGCCAATCTCCTGCGGAACAACGACATGCCGGAGATGAGTACTGAAGGCCCGGCTGAGGTAAATCCCAACGCCTCAGTGGAGCTGGAGCCGGTTCTGCGGTTGGCGGAATCCGGTAATGATATTCCGACGGGAACGCCGTACTTCATCCCCCGGATAAGCCCCTGCCGCCTGTGCGAGGATATGCCCTGTGTGCAGGCCTGTCCTTCCGGTGCCTTAAGTGAGAAGAACCTTCTGGATAAGGAAAAGAAAGAGCCTTCAATTTACCAGGCAAGAATGGGATTGGCCGTGCTCATTAACCATGAGAACTGCATTGGTTTTCAGGGATTACGCTGTGATGTCTGTTATCGGAACTGTCCAGTGATTGATAAGGCCCTGACTCTGGATATGCAGGTCAATCAGAGAACAGGAGTGCATACTCGTTTTATTCCCACAGTGCATTCGGAACATTGCACAGGCTGCGGGAAATGCGAGCGCTCCTGTATTTTGGAGCACCCGGCGATTAAGGTGTTGCCCCTTGCTCTGGCACGGGGGGAACTGGGCCATCATTATCGCTTGGGGTGGCAGGAAAAGGAAGAGGCTGGCAAGTCTCTGATACCTGAAGCTTTACAACTTCCTGCAAGAAGACCGGAGGAACTGCTATGAATGCACGAATTCCGGGCCATGAGGCTGTTGCAAGGAAAGGGTGGTTGCTGGCAAACAGATGGTTGCTCCTGCGTCGTATCTCGCAGCTCGGTATCCTGGGATTATTTCTGGCAGGCCCCCTGCTTGGGATATGGATTATCCGAGGCACCCTGTCTGCCAGTGAGACCTTGGGATTTCTTCCCATGACAGACCCGTTGATTATGCTGCAATCCCTTGCTGCTGGTCATCCCGCAGCATCCACAGCTGTGATCGGGACATTGATCGTTGTGGTCTTTTATGCCCTGCTTAGTGGCAGGGTGTTCTGTGCCTGGGTCTGCCCTGTGAATCTGGTGACTGATACAGCTGCCTGGCTGAACAGGAGGATGGGGATGAAAAAAGTCCTACACCTGAGCAAAAGCACCCGGTATTGGTTTATGGCAGCGATTTTGCTCCTGTCCCTTGGCAGTGGAACCATAGTTTACGAATGGTTGAATCCGGTGACGCTGTTGCAGCGGGGGCTGTTGTTCGGCATGGGTATGGGATGGATGCTGCTCCTTGCTCTTTTTCTTTTTGATGCCTTTCTGTTACGACGTGGTTGGTGCGGCTATCTTTGCCCCGTGGGTGCCATGTACAGTCTGCTGAGTCCGGCTGCTGTCCTTCGGGTCAAGGCGGATGGCCGGGAACGATGTACGGATTGCCAGGACTGTTTTGCGGTTTGTCCTGAACCTCAGGTTATTCGTCCTGCGCTCAAGGGTGATGCACAAAGCACCTCAATCATACTGTCCAGAAACTGTTTGAACTGCGGGCGATGTATTGATATCTGCCCGCATAATGTTTTTCGTTTTTCCCGACGAACTTGATGGAGAATACTATGAAATGGATCATATTCCCTCTTTTTTTTATAGCAGCTGTTTGTTGTTTTTCCTTTGCCTCTGCTGAGGATGATATTCAATCCTTACGGGGGAGCAAGGATATTCTGGCTGATTCGGCACCTGCTGTGGACATGGACTGGCAGCCGACCGGTTCTGCTGTTCCCCGCACCTCGGCTCATCAACCGCCTCTCATTCCCCATGATATAAATGGGATGAAAATCTCAAAAGCCATGAATATGTGTTTGAACTGTCATGGCATAGAAGGGATTGGGGTACCGAAGCCCTTTGCGACCCATTACACGGACCGGGATGGGAACACAGGAGAAAAGATTTCCCAGCGTTGGTATTTTTGCACCCAGTGTCATGTTGGCCAGGTTGATGCTCCTCCTTTGGTGGAGAATACCTTTAAATAACAATCTATAACTGCGTAAACTCCGAGCTGAAGAATCTACGTCTTCTTAACGTCCTTCTGGATTGATGGATATGATTTGAAGCCGAAAGGGTCTGGTTGGAAACGATTATGCCTCCCGTGTTTGGAAAGGAGTTTTACGTTGTCTCTTCTTGATGTTTCCTGCCTGTAGCAAAAAGGGCAACCCCTGTTATTCCGGACATCCCGTTAAAGAGAATATCCCGGATATCAAAGACCCGATTAGGCAACCACCATTGGATCAGTTCATCAAAACTGCCAGCAAACCAGACCAAAAGGCATGGTAAAATCCATTCATGTATGAGTGTTGTGTCGTTTGCCGATGATGCTGGAAAGTGTGCTCCTTCCTCTACACTCCAGCATATCAACCAGCCAGCAAGTCCATAGGTGAGAAAATGGAGGCGTTCTTCAGGCAGGGCAGATATCAGGAAGGCTGAACAGAGCAGAAAGATGATCAAAAAGAAACGCAGAAGAAATTGTTTCCGGGTAATGGTTCGGTAGCGCCAGAACAGGATGAACGGCAAACTGCCAACAAAGAGGGCTATAATTACAGGGAGGAGTATTTCTGTTGAGCGAAGATATTCGGCGATTGGGCGGGCAATGCCCAGGGTGCCGTAGATACAGAGAATATAGGCAAGGGTCAGGGTAATACGTAGTTTTGTGGGTACTCTTGTCTTCTGCATGAGGGATTTTCCAGAAAATACGATGCTGTTTTCGCTACAGGGGTTGTAGGGGCAACGGCATGCCGTTATCCCTCAACACCCAACAGGCAGCTACTTTTGTTTTCGATTCATCTGGGCCTGGAGCAGGTCCCCGAATGTACCCATAGATTGAGAAGCATTTCCCTTGGCCTCTTTGGAGGACGTGTACTCCTTCTTTGCAGCCTTTTCTTCTTCTGCCTTGGCAGTGTAATCTTCTGGGACCAAAGAGATTCGTTTCTTTTCCAGATCAACACTGTCGACTTTGACTGTGATCTCCTGGCCAGTGTCCAGAATCTCACGGGGATGATTGATTCGGCGACCAGAGCCAAGCTTGGATATATGCAACAGCCCATCGACTCCGGGTTCCAGAGTAACAAAGGCCCCAAACTGTGCCAGCCGGGAAACAATGCCGGTGTGGATGCTCGCAGGAGCATATTTTTCTTCAGCCTTATCCCAGGGATTTTCCAGCGTATCTTTCAGGCTCAGGGAAATACGATCTTTGGCCCAATCGAGCTTCTTGATGATAACTTCAACCCGCTGTCCTTTACTGAGCACGTCGTCAACCTGATCAATTTGCCCCCAGGCCAGTTCAGAAATCGGAATGAGCCCATCCACTCCGCCTAAATCGATAAACGCACCAAATTTTTGCAGAGAGCTGACAGTTCCCTCAACCTTATCGCCTTCAGAAAGGGTTTCTTTGAGCTGTTCTTTGAGGTGTTCCCGTTCCTCTTCCTGTACTGCCCGGGCAGAGAGAATGATATTTCGTCCTTTGTTACCGAACTCAATAATCTTAAAGGTGAGTTCCTGTTCTAAATACTCATCAGAATTATCGACCCGGCGTAAGCCCATTTGTGAATAGGGGCAGAAGCCGCGTTGACCAGCAACGGTTATTTGGAATCCACCTTTAATATCAGCAGTTACCTTGCCCTGCACAGGAATATTACTATGAAATGCCTGTTCCAGTTCTTCCACCCCAACCTGTCCGGATCCGATCTTTGTTGTGAAACGTTGTTCACCTCCCCGGCTGCTTAAGAAAAAGACAGAAACCGTGTCACCTGGCTGGGCTGTCAGTTCATTATTCTCATCCCGCAGTTCTGATGCGTTAAGGATACCTTCACTTTTTCCACCCAGATCCAGGAAGATGTTTTCACCGTTGATATCGGCAATAACTGCGTCAATTTTATCGCCCGGCTGAATTTTATCGCCTGCGGTTTTGTCCTGAAAGATATCTGCAAATTGTTCTTCACTCATGTCGTTTGATGATTTGCTGTGATTGATGGGGAGGGATTCTGCACTATTCTTGGGATAAGAATGGTCGTTGAAAATTCATTATGTATTGTTGTTATGTATTGATACGTATTGATACGTATTGATACGTAAGAACCCACCCTGCCAGTGCGGGTTCATTATTTTGTTTGCTATTGCCTCATGATTTCCGTGCCAGATGGGATATTCAGTTGAATCAGGTTTGCAATGGTTTGTGATGAATCTGCTGGTAATGCATTGAAGCTGATATTATTGAAGATCAACTCTGTTGTTGTTTCAAAATGATCTTCCATGATCAGTCGTTTGATTCTTTTTTCCTTATCAAACCAAAAATGGAGCGATTTGACTTGACCGTGAGGTTGCTTGGGAATCAACTGAACAGCAATATCAGATTGCGCGCCTTTTTTGTTTGCAAAACGATGATCTGCCGGAAGAAGATTAAAATCGTCTTTCAGGTCATGCTTGCCAATAAAAAAGGAATAGGTGATATCAGACTGTAATTTATCGGCTGACATAATAATCAGCTGTTTATCTTTTTCTGTATAAATAGAAAGTTCTTTCCCGTCATTAAGTATGATTTGTTTGCCTGGTTGCGTATAGTCCCAACGCATAATACCAGCACTTGTTGCTGAAGGGCGATAGAACACACTATTCCCAGCACCTTTCCGGGTTCTTCCATTGCTGTTGGTGATTTGTTGAAAATCAAAGCTGAGGCTGGTCAGGTTGCGATAATAACGCTGTATATCTTCCAATTGATCCAGTGGGACTTTTGATGACTGAGCCTGTCCTGCAAGAGGAAAAAGCAATACGCAGAGGAATACGCAGAGGTCTAAGAAAGTAGTCCAGAGAGTAGTTCGCTTAAGTATTTGTATTAGCATTTGTATTAATGAGGTTGATTTTTCGACCAAAGATTCCATTGGCCAGCTTTCGCAAGGGCGGGGTGGAGTCAGATACAAAAAAAAGATTTTTTTCAAAATGGTGAGGTTGTTGATTCGTATTTTTTTTTCTGATATTTGATGTTATTTCAGGAGAATTGTCAAGAAAAGATTGCAAATACCGGGCAGTTTCAATTGATGAGTCAATAAGCCGTACTTTTTTACCGATTCTTTTTTGGATAAGAGGGGTCAGAAGGGGGTAATGTGTACAGCCCAGAATAAGTGTGTCAATCTGATGTCGGCGGAGAGGGGTCAAGTAACGTCGTACAATCATTTTGGTCTCGCGCTTATTGAGCCAGCCTTCCTCTATCAGGGGAACAAGGAGCGGACATGCCTGACTATATATTTGGCAGGCAGGGTTGCGTTGTTTGATCTGTTGTGTGTAAATGTCTGACTGAACAGTTGCGCGGGTACCAATGATGCCGATTCGCTTGTTTGTCGTATTTTCTGTTGCTTTAGAGGCTGTTGCTGTTACAACATCTATGATTGGCACAGAATATTCAGTACGTAGCTTGTTAATCGAAGTGGCTGCGGCAGAGTTACAGGCAACAATAATAATTTCAGCACCTTGCCTGAGCAGGAAATCTACATTACGACGAGAATAATTGATTATAGTTTCCGGACTCTTAGAACCATAAGGGGTGTGGGCGACGTCACCAAAATAAAGAAGAGGATATTGCGGACATACCTGCTCAATTGTTTTGGCAACGGTCATCCCACCGACACCAGAGTCAAAAATACCGATCATAAATAACAGATTATTTTTTTCCTTTTTTTGAGCGATTACCAAATGTTTTGCGCAAGTTGGGATGGATGCCGCGCTCTTTACTGGCTTGAGACCGTTCCTCGGAAAGGGCTTTTGCACAAAGTGATTGCGTGCTGCTGAAACCGTATTTTTTCCGGTACTCTTTTGATGTCATATTATGGGACTTCAAGTGCTTAGTGAGCATTTTAAAGGATTGACCACATTCCAGACAAATTATTTTATTTTTTTGAATGGACCTCTTGGGATCCATTGCTGGTTTTTCTTCTTTTTCTTCAGAGGGGACACCGGTTTGTTCTGCTTCTTGCAAGTCCTTAAGGGTTTGATAGGTGTCATTGAGCGCTGTTTTGATTTCTTCCATGCTCATATTGGAACCATTTATTTGTGACTGGATAATGTCTGCGGTCATTTCGACAAGTGTTTTACTCATATTGTACTCCTGTTAAAATAAAATATGGTGACTATACCATATAATTTGTATTTGTTGTGTCAAATTTTTGTGAAATAATAAAATATATAATTATATATTATAGGCTTTATGGATGCAATATAATATTTTCGCAGATGCGCAAGAGCTTTTTTTGTCTTACCTGTTTTTATTTTTGAAAATAAAAGAAGAACAAACCTGTCAGTATTGCGAGTTTCTACGGTTTTGACATCTTTGATGTTTCGATGGTTGACAGGCTGAAAGAGGAAGGTTATTTTACTGATTCTGTAAAGGTAGATTGTTGTGTTTGGTATAGTGTCTTAAAAATACTTATATTACGATTGAGGTGAAAAATGCCGGTTTACGAGTATGAGTGCCCTGCTTGCGAAAAAGTGTATGAAGTACATCAGGGAATGAATGATAGCCCTTTAAAGGCCTGTTCTGTTTGCGGTGGAGACGTAAAAAAACTCGTGTCCATGAGTTCTTTTCATTTGAAAGGTGGAGGATGGTATTCAGACGGATATGCATCAGGCTCATCTGCTCAGGGGGACTCGCAAAAAGCAGAGAAAAAGAGTTCAACTGGTAGCGAGGGAGCAAAGAAAGCATCTTCATGCGGAACAGACAGTGCCTGCAAGGGATGTCCTGCTTCGTCGTAACTCGAATGCGAGCTATCTCTTTAAGTTGTTGAGGAAAGGGAGATAGCTCGTAGTTAGGAAATCTATAAAAAAATAAAATACCTGTTTTCAGGTGCAGAATTACAGGGGCAGACCTGCATGTCTGCCCGGTATAAAAGGGCGAATATATAGGCAAAGGGCGAACACATAGGTTCGCCCCTACTGCAACCGAAATAATGGGTAGGGTTATTTCTTGTTGAGTCCCTTATAACGAATACAGAGCGTATAATAGAACGTATAACAGAGCGCATACAGAGTTTGTGCAGAACATGTTTTTACCTGCCCGTTTTACCTGCTCGGGCTGTGGGCATTGTTTTTTAATTGACAGTGTTTTGTTTTCGTTGGTAGTCTGAAAATGAAGATCAGATGTATTAGAGAGATTATTTGAATAGGAGCAGTGTCATGGTGGGTTTGGAAGCAGTTGCAAGCGGTACATCAGGTGGTTTTTTTGCGAAAATAGGTGCTTGGCTGCAAAGTACGCATGTCCCTGAGCAGGTAAAAGATGTTGAAGTGATTGCTCTCTTTACCAATCCTTGGTTTCTTGTCCCTTTTATTGCTCTTGTTGGCTATCTCATCTGGAAGCAATCTTTTAACGAACTCATTATCATTGGTATCTTTATCATTCTCTGGTGGGTCAGTGGGACAGAGTATATGCAGACTCTTATTGTTGACGGAGAGCTCCAGATAAAGAAGGTCTTGCCGGTGTTAGCTGGTGCTTCTGCAGTTCTCGGTTTTATAATTTATTTATTTTTTGGAAGATCATGAGGATATCCTCTGGAGAAAAATTTCGAATAATAATAAAGAAGTTTTGTTATATCTTTTTAAATCAGGTTAATCAGCATGGAATATCGTAACGCGGTTTTTGTTGTTACCTCAGAGGACTCATGCCCTATCTATAATGTAGGTGAAGAAATTCAGATTCAGGATTCGGCAGTCAGTGTAGACTATGAGAAGCCGGTTTGTCTGATTTTGGTGCGTGAACTCCATAAAGCGCTTGCTAAAAAACCAGGACAACAGCGCTTTACGCAAAGAGCGATGCAGCAAGCATCATTTCGTTGTCCCGGTTGCACGGGATCAATGCGCTTTGAATATAAGAAAGAGCGGGGCTTTTCTACTCTGCAAATGAACCTGCTGCGGATTGCAGATAAAAAAGCGAGAAAACGACATGTAGAAGCCTTGTTTAAGCATCTCCGCACCATGCAAGTGTTTGAACTTCTAGAAGATCATGACTTGCTGGATCTGATTTCAATGCTGAAGCTAAAGCAATTTGACCCCAACAAGGTGATCATATCTGAGGGCACCCGGGGAACCCATCTCTACATCATATTATCCGGTAAGGTTGCCATTATAAAAGGCGAAAACGAGGTAATTGCCGAGATTGGCAGGGGAGAAATCTTTGGTGAAATGAGTCTGCTTTCCGGAGAGCCTGCCAGTAGCTCAGTGCATTCCCGAACAGTGGTCAAATTCGGCACGATTAACGGAAAAGATCTGAAGTTTATTTTAAACAGATACCCTGTGCTTCAGATTTTTTTCTATCGTCTGTTAGTGAACCGGGCCCAGATGAATATGGCCCGGTCCGGTAAAATCAGTTCTGGTATGAGCGGAGAGTTGATTTATATTAATCCGGTTGAGCTGTTTCAGTTAATCAATAGTGGCGGTAAATCAGGAAAGGTTGATTTAATTTTCCATGACGGACACGCCACTATCCTGTTTAAGGAAGGAGAGATAATCCATGCGTCCTTTGGGGAGTTGAGTGGAAAAGAAGCACTCTTTGCTCTGCTATCCAAAAAGAAGGGATCGTTTACCTATAATACAGAACTAGCTGAAAAATATGAAGAACTTCCCGTTCTTGGCGGGTTTATGGGGCTTTTGATGGAAGGTCTGCAACGCATTGATGAGGAGATGGTGGTGAATACAGACTGATTTTGTAGAGACATGGATGTGAAGGGCAACGAAAAAGCCCGGAGTCTGCAGGAACATGATGAGCTATGCAGGCAATAAATTGAGTAGCTGAAGAGTAGCGGAGTAGAAATGCATGGAATATCGCAATGCTGTATTCATTGTTACCGAAGAACACGCATGTCCCATATATAATGTCGGCGATGAATTCATTGTTCATGAATCTACTCTTACCATTGAGCGGAATAAAGAAGTATGCTTGATGCTGGTGCAGGAAATGCTTAAGACCCTGAACTGCTCCAGACCCTTGCGTCCTCGTTTTACCCAGACTGGTATGCGGAGAACCAAGTTTGAGTGCGGTGGATGTACGGGACTCATTCGTTTTGAGTATAAGAAGGAAAACGCCTATTCCACTTTGCAGATGAACCTCCTTGAGGTAGCGAAAAAACGGGCGAAGAATCAATTGATAGAAGACTTTTTCGATCTCCTCCGGGAGATGGAGCTTTTTGAACCTCTGGATGATTTTGATCTCCAGGACCTTGCTCTGCTCATGAAGTTGCAAAAGTTTTCTGCAAATAAAGTGATCATTGAAGCTGGAGAGCTTGGAACCCATTTCTATGTTGTATTATCAGGAACAGTTGCAGTTGTCCGGGAGGATAATGAGGTTGTTGCGGAGATTGGTCCAGGGGATATTTTTGGAGAGATGAGTCTGCTCTCTGGAGAATTGACCTATCCTTCTGTTTATTCGAAAACAGCTGTTCAGCTGGCAGCTCTTAAGGCAAAAGATTTTAAACATGTTTTATCCAGGTATCCTATATTACAAATCTTTTTTTATAGAGTTTTGGTAAACCGTGCCCAGGTAAATACAATACGATCTGGCAATATCAGTTCCGGCATGAGCGGTGACCTGGAAGATATTAATACCGTGGAGCTGTTTCAACTCATCAACTCTGGTGGTAAGACAGGAAAAGTACAGTTTACCTTTGATGCATCTCAGGCATTAACGCTGTTTAATGAAGGTGAGATAGTGTATTGTCAATACGGCGAGTTAGAAGGGAAAGAGGCTATCTTTTCTTTACTGGCAAAGCAGAAAGGCTCCTTTGTCTATACAAAGGGTCTTACTCAAGAGGAGAAAAAGTTGCCTGTGCTTGGAGGTTTTATGGGGCTTGTTATGGAAGGTTTACGCCGTATTGATGAAGAACAGGAAGCAGGTGAGTAGCCGTTACCCTTGATATTTTTGAAAAATAAGGCAGGCATTGGTGCCGCCAAAGCCGTAGCTGTTCGACATAACCCTGTTTAATATTATTTGGCGCGTTTGTTGGACAATATTCATTTCTTGAGCGTCTGGTTCCAGAGTATGAATATTGGCACTTGCTGCAATAAAATCATTATTGAGCATAAGGATGCTGTAGATAGCCTCATGCACTCCGGCAGCACCTAATGAATGTCCTGAAAGAGATTTTGTGGAACTGATTGGGGGAATACTGGCACCAAATACCTGGCGAATGGCCTGCAGCTCAACCATATCGCCAATAGGGGTGGATGTTCCGTGGGCATTGATATAATCAATAGGCGCGGAAACAGAGGCAAGAGCAAGTTTTATGCAACGAGATGCCCCTTCACCTGATGGAGATACCATCTCATAACCGTCAGCGGTTGCCCCATAGCCGATAAGCTCTCCGTAAATCTGTGCTCCGCGTTGACAGGCATGTTCAAGTTCTTCTAAAACAATCAGGCCAGCTCCATTGGCAACAACAAATCCGTCCCGGTGTACATCATATGGTCTTGAGGCTTGTTCCGGTGTATCATTAAAATTGGTGGACAAGGCCCCCATCGCATCAAACATTGAAGTTTGGGTCCAGTGTTCTTCATCGCTACCACCAGCAAAGATGATATCCTGTTTCCCAAGCTGAATCTGTTCCATTGCTGCACCAATGCAGTGAGCACCAGTGGCGCAGGCAGAGGAGATGGAGTAACAGGTACCTTTGATTTTAAAAGGTGCTGTGAGACCAGCTGAAACGGTACTGGACATGGTTTTGGGCACCATGAATGGGCTGAGTCGGCGTAGTCCTCTCTTGCGCATAATATCGGCTGTGGCAACAACATTTTCTGCTGAAGTGCCTCCTGAGCCAATAATCAAGCCGGTACGTGGTGAGGAAACCTGTTCAGGAGAGAGTCCACTGTCCTGTATGGCCTGTTGCATTGCCAGGTAGGCATAGGCAGCTGCATTGCCCATGAAACGGAGTATTTTTTTATCAATATGTTTTTTGCAATTGATTTGAGTAAAGGCACCGATCTGCGAGCGCAGTCCCAGTTCTTTGTAAGGTTCCCAGAATCGAATACCGGATTTTCCTGTTTGCAAGGAGGCCAGAACGTCCTCTGTTGTATCTCCTAGGGAGGAAATAATTCCCATCCCTGTTATGACCACTCTACGCATTATTGTTTTTTATTATTTCTCAAAAGTTATTGTACTTCATGCTGCATCGCTATGGGTTTATTCTTGTGTAAGAATGACAGATTCACAGCAAAAGAACAATAGTTTTTCAATTTCTCAGAAAAGTATGGAATCTGATTACAAGCGAAAAAGCATTACTATTTTTTTCTTAATAAGCTGCTAGGATTCAACAGAAAATATCTTGCCCCTTATGCCGGATATCTTATCATGTCCAGATGAAAATATTGGAGAAGAATATGTTAAAAAAGAAAATTTTAAAGGCATTAACTAACCAGATTAATGAGGAAATGTATTCCGGATATCTTTACCTGTCCATGGAGTCTTATTTCCATTCGATCAGTTTGGCGGGTTTTGCATCCTGGATGCGGGTGCAGGCCCAGGAAGAATTGCATCATGGGATGAGGTTGTATGATTTTGTCAATGAACGTGGTGGAAGAGTGTTTTTGGATACGATTAATCGACCAGATGCGAAATGGGAAAATCCTCTTGCCGTTTTTGAGCAGGTTATGGCTCATGAGGAAAAAGTAACTGCGTTGATTAATGAGTTGATGGATCTTGCAGGTTCAGAGCAGGATCATGCAACCAAGATTTTTTTGCAGTGGTTTGTTTCTGAACAGGTAGAAGAAGAGGCCTCAGTTGGCGATGTGCTGAATAAGTTGCGCCTGATCCAGAACGATTCATCCGGACTTTTTATGTTGGACGCTGAATTGGCAAAGCGAGTCTTTATTCCTCCAGCAAAGGAATAAGGAAAAAATTTGTTGAGCTGAATAAGTACGCTGAGGATTAACTCTTGATAAAGGGAGACTATCTTATGGGAACACGAGCAATTAAACAGCATGTTTTGAGAGTATTAAAGCAGAATGATCTTGCTGAGATTGAAACTGAGCTTGTTCAGTTCCAGGAAAAGGAGCTGGTTAATGCACTTTTTTTTGGGATTTGTCATCCTGATGAGTTGATCCGCTGGCATGCAATTTCCGTCATGGGTCGTGCGGTGGCTCGACTGGCTGACCAGGACATGGAAGAAGCCCGGATAATACTTCGGCGTATGTTGTGGAGTCTGAATGATGAGTCAGGCGGGATTGGTTGGGGAGTGCCAGAGTCCATGGCGGAAATTATGTATCGGCATGATGGGATAACCAAAGAGTATATTCATATGCTGATTTCCTATATGCGCCCTGATGGTGAGGAAGAATGGCAGGACGGTAATTTTCTTGAGCATGAGATATTACAGCAGGGACTTATGTGGGCCATGGGACGATTAGCTCAGAACCGGAAAGAATGTTTACTCGCCCGTGGAGTAGAGCGTGACCTTCCGCCGTACCTCGAAGCTGCTGATGCAACTGTCTGTGGACTGGCTGCACGGGCTATTGGGCTCCTTGGCAGGGCAGCGTCAAGGGAGCCGTTGGAACAGCTCAACAAGCTGGCCAAAAATGACCAAAGAATGTTGCGCTTGTATGATCACGGTGTCTTCTGCACGGTTTCGGTTGCTGAACTTGCAGGCCGTGCCCTCAAGGAGGTTGAATAAATGGACCAGGATCTTTTCCCCCATGTTGCGTGTCTGCAACTACCTCTTCAGCAAGGAGATGTGCAGGCAAATCTGCAGGCTGTGCAAGAGATGCTGGCAAAAGCCTGCTGCCCAGCCAATACCCTTGTTGTTTTGCCCGAGCTATGGGCCACAGGTTTTGATTACGCACATATTCATGCCCTTGCTGAGCAAACACCTGAAATTCTCGCTGAGCTTCAGAAAGAAGCTGCGCAGAAGTGCGTATGGTTTGCTGGTTCTTTACTGGATAAACAACCCACCAGGGAGATCTATAATGCCTTTTTTGTAGTTGGGCCGGAAGGGCAGGTTGGCTGCTATCATAAGCAGCATCTGTTTCAGCTGTGGCAGGAGGACCAGTACCTTGCAGCTGGAAAAGAAGCGCAAGGTATCCAGACACCTTTTGGGCCAATTGCTGCTCTGGTCTGCTATGATCTCCGCTTTCCTCAGCTCAGTCAACAGCAGATTTTTTCCGGAGCCAAGCTGCTTGTCATTTCTGCCCAATGGCCTGCACTTCGGGCTGACCACTGGAAGATTCTTCTCCAGGCCCGGGCTATTGAGAACCAGGCTTTTGTTGTGGCATGTAATGGAAGTGGTCGTCTTGCTGTGGGTGATCTGGCTGGCCAGTCAATGATTATTTCGCCTTCAGGAGAGATACTTGCCCAGGCTGATAAAGAACCTGCTGTGCTTACGGCTGATCTTGATCCAGAAGATGTTACAACTGCCCGATCCCGTTTTTGTTCCGTTGCAGAGCGTCCCTGGTATGGTCAGGATGCACATAAAATCGTTGGACCAGATATTCTGTTGGAGCGGTTATCCCGCATGCGTGCCCAGGGCAGTAAGGTGGTTTTTACCAATGGCTGTTTTGACCTTCTTCATGCAGGCCATGTGAGCTATCTGGAAGAGGCCCGGCGTTGTGGTGATTGCCTTGTTATTGGTGTTAACTCTGACAGCTCTGTTCAGGCCTTAAAAGGACCTGCGCGTCCGGTGAATAGTGAGCGTGAACGGGCCCGGGTTTTGGCGGCCTTGGGATGTGTTGATTTTGTGGTGTTTTTTGATGAAGACACTCCGCTGAAACTCATTCAGGCACTCCTCCCGGATATTCTGGTTAAAGGGGCTGATTGGCCTGAAGACCAGATAGTTGGTGGAGCTGAGGTCAAAGCAGCCGGAGGAGCAATTAAGCGAATAGCTTTTACGTGCCAGACCTCAACTACTCGTATTATTGAGACAATATTAACGTCTGCTGGCGCATAATTTTTTTTCTGTATAAGTCCCTTCGTTGTTGTGGTAAACTATGGAGACGATTCTCTGAAATTATGCCTTTATTATTTCTAACAATTTATCTTTTTGACCTTTCGTGGTAACAATGGGTCGTGACTATACGGATGACTAATAACTCTTTTCATAGCAGAGGCAAGCAAGTATTTTTACAAGCAGGAGTGCTGAATTTTTCTAATACGGTTAACGGTTCAACGATTAATGGGTAAAAAAAATTGATTTCTGTTTTAGATATGCTATTTTAGAAAGGTGATGACGTTTGAATGCTGATACCATGGGCGTTACTGTTTGAGGATTGATTGGGGTAGGCAGCTTCTGTATGCAGAAATAAAAATTCTTGTTAATTGAATTTGTTGTATGATTTCATGTCTGATATATCAAAAATTCTCATTGTAGATGACGATCTGACCTATGTTCATGACCTTTGCGATGTCCTGTCTGCGTATAGTCAGTACAAAGTATTGACAGCCACAAACAGAGGTGATGAGGTCTTTGCGCTGAAAAAAGAGAAGATAGCTGTTCTTGTTGTTAATCTCAATGCGGAAAATATTGATGCGCTGGCCTTGCTGTCTCTTGTTTCTTCATCATACCGTCACATTCAATGTATTGTGATGATTTCGCAAAAGCATCCTTCTGTAGAATATGTGAAGGAATGCCGATTCAAGGATTCTATTTACCTTTATCTGGTGAAACCCGCCAACCTGGAGACAATTGGTTGTGCTGTTCTTGAGGGATTACAACGCCTGGATGAAAATGATTATACCCCTGGAATATTTGCTGGAAAAATAGTTTCTTTTCTGGAAGCCCTTGAAAAGACCTGTCGAGTTCGTGTCCATTTTGGCAGTAAAAAACAGGGTGAACTCCATTTTGACAAGGGCCTGCTTGTGAATGCCACTTGTGATAATAAACAAGGCGTAGATGCTGCATTAGAGATATTTGATTGGCCCCCGCTGGGGTTCACGCAAGAACCGGCAGAAAGCAATGGAGAGCATCTTATTACGCAGAAAGGTTTAGAAACTATCCTGATCACCTCCAGATTAAAAAAAGAGGCAGCTGGCAGTCCGATAAGTGGCTGGGCAGGTGAAAGTTGTCCACTGGAGGCATCCAAGCAGAAAATAAACTTGTTTATAGTGGATGATTCCAGGATGATGCGCAAGGTCATCGCCAATATATTTAAAGACAATCCTGTGGTGCAGGTTGTTGGGGAAGCAGAAAACGGGGAAGAGGCTCTTCAGATCATTCCCCAGCTCAAACCAGACGTTGTGACCCTTGATGTGGAAATGCCGGTCATGGATGGTCTGACCACAATGAAGCATCTGATGATTCAGGCCCCCACGCCCACAGTCATGCTCAGTGCCATGACCGTTGAAGGAGCGGATGTGACCTTTGATGCCCTGAAATATGGGGCAGTGGATTTTGTGGCCAAGCCTTCAAATACTGGTACTGTGAATCTTGAGGAGCAGACCAGCGAAATTGAACGCAAGGTACGCCTGGCAGCAGATGTAGAGCTTGAAGCAGTGAAATATGTCCGTGCTGTGAGTAAGGAAAAAAAAGAGGCTCTTGCCCTTGCTGGTGAAAAATGTGAGGGCCTTGTTGCCCTGGGAGCTGCTGAAGGCGGTTATGGTGCTTTTTTGAAAATCCTGCCTCATTTGTCAGCAAAGTTTCCAGTGGCCTACCTTGTTGTTTTTTATGTCCCGTCCCGACATCTTGACTCCTTTGTCAGCTATATCAACAAACTTTCCCCCTTGATAATTCGCCGTGCAGAAAATGATGCCAAAATAGAAGCAGGTGTCTGTTATTTTGCCTCTGGAGAGGAGTATCTGACAGTTCGTGAAGTGGAAGGGGAGATGGTATTGCATCTTTCTTCAGCACCCTTTGCCACCCGGAGAGGTTCGATAGATATGCTCTTTTTTTCTGTAGCAGAACGGGTAAAAGAAAAAAGCATTGCTGTTGTCTTGTCCGGGATGGGCGAAGACGGTGGAGAGGGGCTAGGGGAGATTCTACGCGTGGGAGGGACAGGTATTGTTCAGGACCCGGCTGGTAGTCTGTACCGGGAGATGCCAGGGGCTGTGGCGGCCCGTTGCCCTGGGGCAAAGGTATTGCCAGACACAGGGATTCCCAGGGGTATTGAGGACGTGCTTGCGGGCTAAGGAGGGATGCACTTGTCTCCCGTTGAGACACGAGCTTGTCTCGCATTGAGACACGAGCTTGTCTCGCATTGAGACACGAGCTTGTCTCGCATTGAGACACGAGCTTGTCTCCCATTGAGACACGAGCTTGTCTCGCATTGAGACACGAGCTTGTCTCTAAGGGGTGTTCAGAGGGAGTATTCAGAGAGGCAGATACGTACTCAACAGGGTTGATCAACCTTTTTATCTGAAAAAAAACATAGTACTCATTGCAATATTAAAGATATACAGATATAAATGAAAGTAGTAACAAAAATTCCATAAGGAGGTATGGAGGCATGTTCTTAGGAGTGCGGCAGAATCAGGCCCGGTACCGGGAAAGTACATCCGGTCATTCGGTACTATCGGAAAACAGACAGGTGGAGGGAAAAGTATGGAAAATTTGAAGAGGAAGTCGTCCGGTTGGTACGGAGGGCTGGGGCTTCGCGGTAAGCTGGTAGCGATCATGCTTATGGTTGGTCTGCTGCCGTTTCTGGTTAACGCGTTAATTGACCAGATTTCGGCGGCCAACGCATTGCAGGAACGTGCAGAGGATCAGCTGAACTCTATTCGAGAGATTAAAAAGGACCAGGTTGCTGGTTTCCTCAAGGAACGTCAGGCTGATATGACGAGTCTTGCGAACCTGTCCGCCTCGCTTCGTTCAGAAGCGCTGAACAAGCTGACAGCGATTGAGGAGGTAAAGCTTCAGGCCCTGCAGCGGTATTTCGGTAAACGTAGGGCTGACGTGGAGATGCTTCGCAACAGCCTGACAACGATCACCGCCATACAGGAGCTGAACGAGTCATTCAAGGAAGAGGGCCGCAGAATCGGCGGCAGTCTCTGGAACGGGTATAAAGAAAAATACGGTGCCTGGTATACGGGGTTCTCCGAAGAGCACGGGTATTATGATGTCTTTCTTATTTCAGCGGAAGGGGATGTTCTCTTCACTGTGAAGGAGGAATCAGACCTGGGACAGAATCTGGCCACCGGAGGACTCAAGGGCAGCGGTCTGGGTGAGACCTATGCCAGGGTCATGAAAGAGGGGAAAATCGTTATAACCGACTATGCCTCCTATGCACCGTCCAATAATCAGCAGGCCATGTTCATGGGCGGTCCGATTCGTGATGAGAGTGGCAGGATTTTCGGTGTGGCTGCTTTCCAGCTTGCCACGGATGAAATTAACGATATTGTTAATCAGCGCGCAGGTCTGACCAGTACCTTTGAGTCCTATCTGGTCGGTGATGCCGACAATCCCACCCTGCATTCCGACCGTGTGGTCAAAGAGGGTAAGATTGGTGATCCCCATGATACACCTGACGGTCGGCTGGCTTTGGCAGGGAAGTCGGGACAACTCCACAAGATCGGTACAACAGGCGTTCTTGAGCTTTCCGTGTATTCACCGGTTGAGATTCCCGGCCTGAACTGGGGCCTGATCACCAACGGTGCCCTGGAGGAAGTTATTGTTCCGAAAGAGGAGGGACAGGCCGAGGATCTGATGCAGAAGTACCAGAAAACATACGGCTACTATGATATCTTTATGATTGATCCCACCGGTCTTATCTTTTATACGGTTGAGCGGGAATCTGACTATCTGACCAATATACTCACGGGCAAGTACAGCAACTCCAACCTGGGACGACTGGTCCAGAATGTTATATCGACCAAGAGAGCGAGCATGGCGGATTATGCACGGTATGCCCCGACCGGGGATAAGCCTGCCGCCTTTTTTGCCGCTCCGGTTACAGATGCCAAAGGTGAGCTGGTCATGGTTGTTGCCGCTCAGATGGCGGACACGAATATTCAGGAGCTACTTGACCTAACTATCGGTCTGGGTGATACCGGTGAGATCTTTCTGGTTGGTGAGGATTATATCGCCCGATCCAACTCCCGTTTCGGTCTGAAGTTATTGGAATCAGAACTGACCGCAACCATTGTGAAGGATGGTTTCCGTCAGGATGGGGCTGTAACGGAAGAGTCTGTTGATTATCTTGGTAATGAGATTATTTCCACTGCTGTGAAGTTGAACCTGCCCAAGGAACTGGGTGTGGATTTCGACTGGCTTATTGAGGCCAAAATCAACCGTGCCGAAGCACTGGAAGCCATTACCACCCTGCGGCTCCAGGCCCTGGGTATTGGTGTTATCATCGTTATTGTTGTAACTCTGGTTGCCTGGTTTGTAGGTGGCGGTTTCGCGAAACCCATTGTTGCGATTGCCGGGGTTGTTCGGCAGGTTGCTGCGGAACGTGATCTTACCCTGAAGGTGGAGAGTACTACCTCAGATGAGATCGGTCAGATGGCTGACGAGTTCAACAACATGCTGGTTGAGTTGAACGCAGCCTTCTCCGAGGTACAGAGTATATCCCAGGCAGTTGCTGCAAACGCAGAAAACGTGGCAGGCCGCGCTTCTGCAAACAGGGACAGGGCCGAAGTTGAGGCCCAGCAGACAGAAAAAACAAGAGAGCTGCTCCAGACAATGGGTAAGACAGCAGGCCAGGTTTCTGAGGGTGCCAGGGCACAGCAGGAAAGTGCGCAGCGTTCCCAGCAAACCATTGCTGAGCTGCTCCAATCCATGGATACTGTGAGTGACGCTGTTATTAAACAGTCTGAAGAAGCTGAAAAAGCTACTGACCGTGTGGGTGCCATGGGTGAGACCGGTGCTCAGGTTGTGGCCACATCCACCGAGCAGGGTAAAATGGTTATGCAGGTAACCGCATCCATGAATGAAATTACTGCTTCTGTACGTAACATGGCTCAGGCAGTAGATTCCGCTACAGCCCAGGGTCAGGAAGCACTTCAGGCTGCTCAGGAAGGTCGATCAGCGGTTGAAAGTACGGTTGCTGGTATGCGTGCCATTGCAGATTCATCTGGTCAGATTTCTGAAATCATCGACGTTATTACAGAGATCGCCGAGCAAACAAACCTGCTTGCTCTGAATGCTGCTATTGAGGCTGCTCGTGCCGGTGCGCATGGTAAGGGTTTTGCGGTTGTTGCTGACGAGGTTGGTAAACTGGCCCAACGTTCCTCTGAAGCTGCAAAAGAGATTACGCAGCTGATTAAGGATTCTGCTGCCAACGTTGATGCAGGAACACGGTACTCTGAACAATTGGAGACTGCTCTGGTTAAAATTGATGCCAGTGGTCGTGAAAACATGCGCTCCATTGAGGAAATTGCCTCTGTTGCCCAGGTTGTTCAAGGTGATATTCAAAATGCACAGGCCCTTGTTCAGGAATTGAACAAGTTGGCAGAACAAATCTCCAAAATGGCTGGTGAGCAGGGTGCTCGTCGTCAGGCAGCTGAAACAGCGCTTTCCTCTATGGTGCAACAGTCCCAGATCATTTCTGCGCTGGTATCTGAAGCAAGTGCCGGTTCCAGTGCCATTGACTCTGAGATGCGCGATATTGTGAGCCGTACTGATCAGCTGACCGAAATGGTTGCTGCCCAGGGTGAGCGTTCCCAGAATGCAGTAAAGATTGCTCAGCAATCCTTTGAAGGCGCGCAAAAAACAGTTGAGGGAGCTGGTGTGGTTGTGTCCATTACCGATGAATTGCAGGCAGCTTCTGAGAGACTCCGTCAACAGGTTGAGCAGTTTAAGTTGTAAGCTTACCTGTTGTCTGTTTTTTCAGGTTCCTATCTCCTTGTTACTCTGCGTTCTCTGTCTTGGAGAGCGCAGAGTGATTTATAAAGGGGGAGGAGAACGCATCGAGGTGATAACAGATCAGGTTTTTTTTCCACTGTTGCTCAACTCATTACGTACTAAAGGAGAAAAATTATGGCTGATACCATGGCTGATACCTTTACAGCCGATAAAATGACCGAGCAGGATGAAGGAGACCAGCAGCTTATGCAGCTGGTTGGTTTTACTATTGGCGATGAACATTTTGGAGTTAATATTCTCATGGTACAGGAGATTATTCGTTCTGCTCCTATTACATCTGTACCTAACTCTCCGGAGTTTATAGAGGGAGTTATCAATCTACGCGGTAATATCATTCCTGTTATTGAGTTGCGAAAACGACTCAATCTGTTTCGCGAAGAAGCAGCGTCAGAAGATCCCTGGATATTGATTCTGGATATCAATAGCAGGGTAACAGGGTTTATAGTGGATTCTGTTACCAGAGTCTTGAAGATTATGGAAGACACCATTGAGCCTCCGCCAGATGTTGTTGTGGCTGGCCTTGCCAACCAGTACATTCGAGGTGTGTGTGATATCGGTGAAAGTTTGTTGATTCTGCTTGATTTTAATCGAATTCTTTTAGCAGATGAATTGAATCAGCTTAGGGCAATAGACGGAGACTAACCATATGAGTAAGCGAGTTCTGATAGTTGATGACTCATCTATGATGCGTAAGATGATCGCAAAATTATTACAGCCCCCAGGCCATATTGTAGTGGGGCAGGCAAAAAATGGTCTGGAGGCGATTGATCTGTATAAGTCGTTAAAACCTGATATTGTGACTATGGATATCACCATGCGTGATATGGATGGGCTTGCTGCGGCAGAAGAAATTTTACGTTATGATAGCTCTGCCCATATTATTTTTCTCTCAAATCTTGATGAAGAAATATATCGGGCTGAGGTTGAGCGTCTTGGAGCTCGGGGATTTGCAAGTAAACATAAGGCCAGAGAAATACTTGATATGATAGATGAAACAGATAGCGAAGGCTAGTGTACTATCGCCTGAGTAGAGGTTATGCTGGTATTTTCCTTTGTTTGTAATGACAGGAATATTCGGATGGGTATGTTTTCCTATATAACGCCCTATATTCTTAGAGAAAATAGCAGGCAGTTTGGTGATGGGTGCTTGTTTGGCTGGTCGCCACACAGTTCATCATAAAAAAACGGATTTGTCGCCTATGTCTCCTTTTTTACAGGCAGCAAACGATGTGAGTTTAAAGAAAAAGACCCAGATTTTTTTTGTACTCAACTTTTTGCTGGTCACAATTGCAGCAGCAGGCCTTCTCTATGTATTAGTTAAACACAGCGGTGAGACTATAAGAATTGTTCATATTGTATTATGTGTAATTTTATTTCTTTTGCTGGGTATTCAAGCCGCTGCTTTGATGTATTTTAAACGGAATATTATAAAACCCCTGGCTGAAATGCAGGCAGCAAGCAGATTAATGGCTGATGGACACCTTGAAACACTCAATCACACAAAAAGGGAGGATGAAATTGGTTCTTTAGGCGAAAATATTAATGATTTAGCGATGAATATGCAGGAAGTTTTGCTTTTTGTCTGGAACCATAGTCAATTAAGCCGGGATCTGCTGGAAAATATTGCTGATGATTTAAATTTTTCCCTGGATGCGGATTCAATTGATTCTATAGACAAAGACATACAAAAAGATATCAGTACAATGCATCGTAATAATGAAAACCTAAAATCTATTGTAATGTCATTTAGTTATTTTGAAATTAAATTGGAAGACGAGAAAATGGTCTCTGATTATCAGCAGGAGCCTGGAGTGACATTCTCCTGAATATACGAGTAAATATGATGAGCTGGTCTGACTGCCAGAAGAGGGAGTGTATACAATAAAGAGAGGAGTCAGACTTGAGAGGATACAGGATAGTAGAATATTTTTTAGCAATGCAAGAATAATCAAGTAGTTACAAGGTGGAGAATATGATAGACTCATCAATGTTACCGGATTTTATTGTTGAGGCGGCGGAACATCTTGAAGTGATGGAAAGCAGTCTTCTCCGGCTTGAACAGGGTTATGAAGTTACAGATAAAGAATTAATGGATGAAATTTTTCGTTCGATTCATTCTATCAAAGGAGCAGCTCAGTTTGTCGGGATTGAGCGCGTTTCTGAACTGTCGCATAAGCTTGAAAATTTACTTGATCTTATTCGTCGGGGTGAGATTACCTTGAGTCCGGCGATTACAGACTTATTAATTGCCGGTAAAGATCGTTTGACCCTGTTAGTGGATGAACTTGAACGTACCAAGGCAGAAGAAACAGAGGTATCTGACCTTGTAGAGCAGGTGCGAAGAGTAATTGAAGGTGAGGACGTTGAAGATGATGCGCCTGAAGAAACAGTGTCAGGTTCAGGTGCTGCCCAGGAAGAAGTACTTCAGGGACTAGGTGAGAAGGAGGAACAATCAGGACTTCTTACTGAAGAAAATATGTCTGATGAGTTTGATGAAGAACTCTATAACATTTTCCTGCAACAACTCAAGGAAAATATACCCTTTCTTTATGCTCAAACTGTTGAGTTGTCAATTTCTGTTGATAAACAGGATGTCCTGTACCGTTGCAGTGATTCTATAAAAAGTCTCAAATCATCTGCCAATTATATGGGCTATGAAAAGCTTACCCAGCATTATTCCAATTGGCAACATGCTATTGATAATGCTGTTGAGCAACTTTCAAGTGGAAAAATGCCCAACCTGAATTTTATGCAGGATTATATAGATGAGATTATTCGTTCATTTCCCCAGGCAATGGAAGGGTATTCGTATGATGATGCAGATGAACTGGGTGATGGGCATCAGGATGAGCAGCACGAAACATCGTCTATTGATTCAGCCCTGAATTCTATTTTTGCTGATGAAGATCCAGCAGGAGTTTCCGATTCACCTGTTGCTCATCAGGAAGAAGACAGTGAGGACACACCAGAGCCTGAAGAGGTGGCAGGAGAAGGGATTGATCTTGATGACGCATTGGATACGATCTTTTCCGATGAACATGGAGGAGTTTCCGATCATGGAGAAAATGCAGATTTCCAGAGTTTGGGCGATGAAGCTTCTCGTGCAGAACATTCTCTGGGGCCTGTAATAAAAGAGGAGGCTGGAAATGCGGCTGAAACAGTTCCTCTTGAATACGAGCTTTCTGATGATGAGTATGACGAAGAGCTTATTTCGATTTTTCTGAAAAAGTTAAAGGGTGATATTGAATATATTCAGACGCAGATTGCAGAATATCTGGCAGGTGCTGATATAAGAAAAATACTTGAGAACTGTCACGATGCTATTGGTCGGTTGTCATCATCAGCCAACTATATGGAATATATGAGCCTGACAGCATTTTGCGAGGTATGGCAGAACGTTGTTGATGGTTATCTTACTGACGTTTCAGCAGGACTTGTTCCTGATATTGCTCCTGGTTTACAGGAGTTTGTTGATAAAATTATAAGTGTTTATCCTCAGATTGTTGAGAGCGAACAACAAAACGGGGATGATGAAATTTTTAGTGATGCTGAAGGAGCTGATGCAGGTTTTGACGATTCTCCAAAAGAGAGTAATGCTTCTGCTGGCAAAGAGGATAAGGACAAAGAACAGGCTGAAGAATTCGAAGGTGTAACTGCCGGTGAAAAAACAGAACATGTTGCACAGACAGAAAATGTGTCAGCAGATAAAGCCCTTTTTGACAGGCTGAGTACAGCCTTAGAAACCCCTGAATATGCAAACAATGTATCAGAAGGGAGCATTGACAGGGTCATTGAAGAAATCATAGAATCTCCAGGGTATGAAGAAGAATCTGAACCTTCTTCAAATGAGGAGAATGGGACTATAGCTGGCTCTCATTTACTGGATCAGGTCGTTACTTCAAGCACTTCAGATAAAAAAGAGGTTGCTGTGGACAACGCTCATACAGATGATATCCCTGATACTGCTGAAGAAAAAATACAGGATACCAGCGACTATGATGAGCCGGTTCCCGGGGGTGGAGAAAAAGAAGAAATAAAGAACGATCTTTCTGATCATTCTCCACAAAGCAAGCTAGGATTAGCGAAATCTGAGATTCTTGAGCAAGAGAAACAAGAAAAAGCCGCAGAAGGAGAACAGGAACAACAGTCTGCAAAGAAAGCATCCACTTTCCGAAGCAGCATTAGAGTTGATGCTGAAAAAGTGGACTTTTTGATGAATCAAGTGGGTGAGTTGGTTGTTAGTCGTGCCTATTTTGCGCAGCTTGTTAATGAGATAAGAGGGTTGGAGATGCAACTTCTTGAGTCTTCCGGGACTTCTAAGAGTCAGCTCAAACCCCTTCATGAATTCGCCTTTCGATTAAGTGAGGCGGGTGTTCATCTTGGTCGCGTGTCCAACGAACTTCAGGAAGGTGTTATGAAGGTCAGGATGCTGCCCATTGATCAGCTGTTTAAACGCTATCCGCGTTTAGTGCGTGATCTTGCACGTAATACAAACAAGGATGTTAAACTGGTTACAAGAGGTGAAGAAACAGAGCTTGACAAAATGGTCATTGAATCCCTTTCTGATCCTTTGATTCATATTATTAGAAACTCAGTTGACCATGGTCTGGAAAATGCAGAAGATCGTTTGCGGGCTGGCAAACCAGCCCAGGGAACACTCATTCTGGAGGCTTTTCACGAAAGTGATCATATTGTAGTGGAGATTTCAGATGATGGCAGAGGGCTTGATACGCAACGCATCAAAGCCAAGGCATTGGAAAGAGGTCTGGTCAGCGAGGATGAGTTAGAGCGAATGCCTGAACAGGAGTTGACCCGACTTATCATGTTACCCGGTTTCAGTACAGCTGAAAAAGCGACCCAAACATCCGGACGAGGTGTTGGTATGGACGTGGTGAAGAAGAACATTGAAAAGCTCAATGGTACGGTAGAGCTTTTTTCTGAGGCAGGAAAGGGAACACGCCTGCGTATTAAGATTCCTTTAACTATGGCTATTATTCAAGCCTTAATGGTCCGGGTTGGAAAAGAAAAATTTACCATTCCTTTGACCTCAGTTGAGGAAACCCTGAGGGTGTTCCGTCATGAGATTTCAGAAATTGAAGGGGTTGATGTTATTCACTTACGTGACAATACCATGCCTATTTTTCAGCTTGCCAAGATTTATAACATTGATCGTCAGGCAAGCCAGGAAGGAAAAATGTTTGTTGTTGTGGTGAGTACCGGAACCCAGGAGCTGGGCTTGGTTGTTGATGAACTCCTTGGCCAGGAAGAGGTCGTTATTAAACCACTTGCTGATTATTTGCGACTTGAAAGCGGGTTTAACGGAGCAACGATTTTAGGTGATGGTGGTATTTCACTTATTTTGGATATCCCTGAGCTTGTCAAGATAGCCAAGGAAAATCAAATATTGAGACAGGGTCAGCGTACGTTGGGTTTTAAGCGAAAAAAAAGGAATGCTGCAGAGACAGCAGAACAGGTTCATTAAGCATTTCCTGATGGATAACTCGGGAGAAAGAGGACCAGATAATAGCAGCAAAGAAATAATGTTAGATGTTGCATTCCTGAATAGGGGGTAAGGCTGCGGTATGGATAAAAAACTTAAAGTTCTTGTTGTTGACGATGCAACCTTTATGACAAAGGCGATCAGTGATCTCTTGGAGTCAGATCCTGATATTGAGGTCGTTGGAGTTGCAAATAACGGACTGGAGGGGCTGGAAAAAATTAATGAGCTCCAGCCAGACGTTATCACCCTTGATATTGATATGCCGGTTATGGACGGACTGCAGGCTGTTCGGCATATCATGATTGAATCTCCGGTACCCATTGTTGTTTTAAGCTCATTATTTAGTGACGGTTCCATCACCTTTGAGGCGTTACGCCTTGGGGTTGTTGATTTTGTGGCAAAGCCATCAGGGGCGATATCAAGTGATATTCATACAGCGAAACAACACATTGTTGACCGTATTAAACTGGCTTCGGCTGTTAACTTTCAGAATATACGGCGAGTTCGGGTGAACGCCCGAAAAAAAAAAGAAGGGCTTGCTGATCTGTATGGATTTCATCCCCTGGATTATATAATTGCTATTGGGACCTCATTGACCGGGCCAAATACATTTATTCGCCTGATGACACGGCTTAATGCAGGACTGCCTGCTGCTGCTGTTATTTTGTTAGAAATTTCTCCTAAAATACTTGCTGCTTTTGCAGAAAAATTTAATGAATTTGTTCTTTGGAAGATAGAAGTTGCACGTCAAGGAACAGTCTTGGAACAGGGAGTTTGTTATATTCAGTCAAACATGCATTCGTTGACTATTGGCTTAAACGAAAACGGTGATTCTTGTTTTCAGCTTGGTGAACGGGTTGAAAATCCGTTGGATACCTTTTTTCAGTCATCAGCTGAAGTATTTCGGGAAAATACAGTTGGGGTTCTTCTTACCGGTTATGGAGATGACGGATCAGAAGGTTTTGCCGCCATTCAAGGGAAATTCGGCAAGACCATAGCCCAAAGCGTGGAGACCTGTGTGTACCCCAGTCTTACTGATACTGCAATAAAGCGCAATAAAGTGGACTTGATTGCTGAAGAGGCACAACTTGCTGAGGTTATTGAGTCTGTTATTCGATAATGATCAATGCTCTTTTTATCTGTTCAATAATTTCCATCCCGACTTTAAGAAGACGGCTGGATATCTTTCCAAACCATCTGCCTGCTTTTTATGTAACACATAATAACTGACTGAATAGATATAACTCTTTATATATTAGGGAAGCACACTATGATTATTACATGCGACAGTTGCAAAACCAGATATAAGGTTGCTGACGATATAATTAATAAACCGACATTCAAGGTGCGATGTCATAAATGTAATTATAGGTTCATTATACATAAAAATGATCCATTGGATGATTCCTTTCTCCTGCAGGATGAGGTTTCTGCAGATGATCATCGCATTATTGCACTGAGCAATCAGAAAGGCGGGGTGGCAAAAACAACGACCTGTCTTAATTTGGCAGTGTCGCTTGCTCATATGGGCAAGAAAGTGCTTGTGGTTGATTTTGATGTGCAGGCCAATCTCACCATTTTACTTGGCTTTCGACAAACCCGCTCTTTTTATGAACTCTTGAACAAGGAGGTCAAAGGGATCAATGATATCATTTTGCATACAAAATATCCTAATTTATCCTTGCTCCCTTCGAACAGTAAAATGGCACTCCTGAAGAAAAGGTATCTAACACAGCATAATTTTGAATATTTACTAAGAAACAGGCTACAGGAGATAGAAAAAAAGTATGATCATATTTTAATAGATACTCCGCCATCTATTGAGTTTTTTACCTTAAATGCCTTGATTGCAGCAAAATTAGTTATTGTACCGACCACTTGCGAATATCTTTCAATACATGGTGTGTCACAAATAAGCGACATTATTAAGGTGCTGAAAGGCATTGATCACGATATAGAATATAAGGTTCTTATCACGATGTTTGATGCCAGAAAAACATCGGAAAAAGTGATTTATGAAAAGATTCGGCATAAGTACGGAGCAATGGTCTGCAAAACAGTCATTGAGATTGACGATAAGATGCAGGAGTCACATATCGTGAACCTCCCAATTCTATACTATGATGAAAAGAGCAAATCTGCTGGTCAGTACCAGGACTTAGCCCTTGAGATTACAGAATAAAAAGGCATTGCGGAGCTTTACTGATGATGACAGAAACACATTCTACGCTGACAAAAAATATAGCCCCGGTTCTGTCCTTTACGGTTTTGGTTCTGGTTTGGGAGGCAACAGTCCGTTTGAGCGGTTGGGATACCAATGTTCTACCAGGACCTTATAAGGTACTGGAAAGCATGACTGAGCTGATAGCCAACGGTTCCATATTCAAGCACACTGTGGCCAGTTTATTTCGAGTGACATTAGGCTTCTATATTGCTGCAATACTGGGTATCCCTTTAGGGATTATTCTGGGAAGAAGCCAGATTGCCTCCATACTGTTCAGTCCGGTTATCAGTTTTCTTCGTCCTATTTCTCCATTGGCCTGGATACCTTTGGCCATGCTTTGGTTTGGAATCGGCGATAAGCCTGCTATTTTTTTGATTTTTTTGGCCAGCTTTTTTCCTATTGTTATGGCTACAACAGTTGCAGTTCACTCAATCAATCCTACATATTTTTATGTTGCTGCTAATTTTAATTTCAGCAGAACAGAAGTCATTCAAAAGGTAGTTATTCCAGCTATTATTCCCGATGTCATTACTGCATTGCGCCTGAGCGTTGCCATAGCCTGGGTTGTTGTTGTTGCGGCGGAGATGATTGCGGTCCAATCCGGCCTTGGTTATTTGATTCTTGATTCAAGGAACGGGCTACGCATGGATTACGTAATGGACGGAATGATTGTTATCGGCCTTATTGGCCTGTTCCTGGACTATATTATGCGCCGTCTTAGCAGGATTGAGTCTGCATCCTGGGGCGTTAAACAGGCATAAGGAGGAAACATAAATGGCACATATTCAGATCAATAATTTGAGCAGGGAATTTGTCAACCGACGAAAAAAGGAGCGCGAAGGAAACGGCCTTGATTATGGTGAAAAGGTTTCAGTGCTTGAGAACATCAATATTGAAGTGGAAGACGGTGAAATGGTCTGTCTGCTGGGGCCGTCCGGTTGTGGAAAATCAACACTCCTCCGTATCCTTGCTGGTTTTGATAAACAAACTTCAGGAACCGTCCTTATTGACGGTAAAGAAGTGACCGGCCCAAGTTCTGATAATATTTTTGTTTTTCAGCATAGTGGGTTGTTGCCGTGGATGACAGTTGGTGAAAATGTTGAACTTGGTCTGCGCCACATGGAAGACGAACAAGCCAAAAAAGTGGAAATTCAGGAGTATATTGAAATGGTTGAGCTTGACGGCTTTGAAGATCATTATCCACGCCAGTTGTCCGGCGGGATGCAGCGTCGGGCTGAACTTGCCCGGGCCTTGGCTGTCAACCCTGATATTCTGATTATGGATGAACCTTTTAACGGCCTTGATTTTTTGACCCATATGAAGATGCGGGAAGAAGTGGTTAATATGCACCAGTTTCTTGGAAAAACGGTTTTCATCGTAACCCATGATATTGATGATGCCCTCATTATGGGAGACCGGGTCGTGGTTTTTAGTAAAAGACCTTCACAGGTAAAAATGAACCAAAAGCTTGATTTTCCCCATCCAAGGATTGTTTTTAATAAACAAACAGAATTGAGTCAACTCCGAGATGAGCTGTTTTTGATGCTTGGAGTAAGCTATGCTGTCTAATAATAGAAAAAAGAGATTAACCTGGTCCAGAACCTGGAGTTTTGCCATAGGAAGTGTTTTCTGGGCCGTCTTTATTTCAGGACTACATTGGTGGCTGAATTTTGATCATGGCGATCAAAAAATAGTAAAAATGGGCTATATGCCTGTTGTTACTAATATGGCTGCGCCTTTGCTGGATTACGCCAGTACCAAGGACAGTGAAGTACATTTCAAAGCTTTAAAGTTCAGCTCATTTGCCGAGATGGGAGAAGCACTTCGCAATGATGAAATCCAGGTGGCCTTTATTATTGCTCCTCTTTCCATTGTTCTTCGGCAGCAGGGAGCAGATGTAAAGATTATCTATATTGGTAATCGGCACGAAAGTACCCTTGTTACCCGGTCGGAATTAAATATCAAAGATTTTCAAGGGCTTGTTGGTAAAACCGTTGCTGTTCCCATGCGTTTTTCCGGGCATAATCTCAGTTTATTACGCCTGATGGAAGAAAAAAATCTGCGTGGAGAGATTAATATCGTGGAGTTGAATCCTCCTGATATGGCCTCTGCCTTGGCGAGCGGTTCCCTTGATGCCTATTATGTTGGCGAGCCTTTTGCTGTCCAGACCTTAAAAGATGGTACTTCTGATCTTCTTTTTTATGTTGAGGAAGTATGGGAATCCTTTATCTGTAACCTGGTTATTGTCAAACAGAGCCTGATTCAAGAGGATCCAGAGCTTGTTGAGAAATTTGTCCAGGGAGCTGTTCGATCAGGAATCTGGGCCAAAAAAAATCCTGATGAGGCTGCTGAGATTGCAGCGCGATATTGGTCGCAGTCTGTTGATTTGGTCAAGTACGCATTACACGTTGCAGGAGGGAGAACGGTTTATGATGAGTATCTCCCCAGGATAGAAGAAATGCAGGAGATTGCAGACCTCATGGTACGCTATCAGCTTATTGAGAGTAATAATATTGAAGGCATTATAGATGCACAATTTGCAGAAAATGTTGATACAGACCATATTGAATCAATAGACGATATTCTTCGTTAGCTCTGTAGGGGGACGGCATGCCGTTCCCCCTACGTATTATTTATATATTGATGCCGCAGCAAGATGGGTTGTTCTGATTATTCATTCTGATTATTTAAAGCGCAATGGTATATACAACAGGAAATTGCAGAAGAAAGACTCCACGGCTTGACAAACAGGTCAAGTTGAGTATCGGCCGCTTGCAGTACCCGATGACCAATGTGGGGATGAAAACAGGGTATACCACCAATGTTTCTGAAACAGGCCTTTGTTTTACCACTGATGAGCTTTTTAAGAATGGAACGATCCTGCAACTTGTTGTGGAGTTGATGGGATGGCAGTATTACCTGCGAACCACTGCTGCAATTGTTGATACTCAATCAATTGCCAAACCTCTTACTGCTGTTGCTGAGGTGGTTTGGTCGAAAAAAATGACCGACCAAGGGGAAAAATATGCTGTTGGCGTTCAATTCAAGGATATTTACGAGGACGATCTCCAGGCTTTTAAAACATATTTGAGGAAAGTGCTTGATAAAAAGAGTTAAGACATTTTTTTCCCGCAAATTTTCTCTTTCATTACCTCAGAGTGGGCTCCAACGTCAATTGATCTTTTATATCGTCTTTATCGGCGTTGTTTTTTTGACCATGGCAGTGGAAATGAATGCCTTTCTCCGGGGAGAAAAAGTTTTGGGTACGCTGAAGGAGCTTATTTCACCGGAAATCTCAACGGATCTTGTCAATCATATTCTTCTCAAGGTTCGTGTCTTGTTGGGAAATCTCCTGCTTGCCATTGGCTTGGTCATGATGCTCTTTACCAAAAGAATTATGTTTCCCTTGGAGCGTATCATTGAAGGAACCAGAGCCATTACGGCTGGTGATTTTTCTACAACCTTACCAGAACAGAACAGGGATGAGCTTGGAGAGCTTGCCCGTCATATCAATGACCTGAATGCAAATGAACAGGAACTGATTCTTCTCACCAAGGGAATGTCGGACCAGCTTCGTCAGACATTGACCACAGGGGATGAAAACACAAGGATTGAAGAAGCCGTACAGATCATTGATGAACTGGAAGAAACTCTGGATGAATTTGGCAGGAGCTTTTATAAGTGTTAGAGTTTCTTGAATTCTGGCAGATGTTGCCTATTGGCATACTCATTGCGAGTATAGCTATGTTTTTTGGTTTAGGCGGTGGTGTCCTGTGGATGCCTGTGTTATTGATGACCACAGACCTGGACCCCAATAATGCTGTGGTCTGTACCATTGTTATTCAGTTTTTTGGTCAACTCAGTGCATCATACAGTAATAATCAGGCAGGCCTGATTGATTGGCAACTTGTTCGCATGCTGATTACCTTTGGTGTACCAGCAGTTGTTCTCGGCGTTATTTTTTCCCTTCTTCTGCATCCGGTTTGGATAGAACTTTTCCTTGGCCTGACGATTTTTTTTATTGCCTATGTTTTTCTTCGCGGAGATGATTTTTTTGTGACAGGATCAGATAAGGCAGATCTTGAAGCAGCCCGGCAAGGACGATTCATTACGGTTATTGGCAGTATCTTAACCGGATTCCTGGGGATTGGGGTAGGGGATTGGTTGGTACCATTTTTTAATATGCGTTGCAAGCTGGCTATGGTTCGCTCGGTTTCCACCAGTATTGCCTTGATGATGATTCTTTCACTCACAGCCCTGACTGTCCATATCCTGTTTGGTCGCTCCATAGAATGGCGGATTGCAATCCCCGGAGTTATTGGTGTGTTGATTGGTGCCCAGGTTGGAGCAAGGCTTTTGCGGAGTGTGCCGGAAACTCATTTTAAAGAATTCTTTGTGCTTATGTTGGTTTTTATTGCGACCCATGTCACCTTTAATGCGTTGTAAAGAGAATGTTGGATATCTGAAAAAAAGTGCCTGTATATGAAACATCCTGTTGGAAGCGGTTTTGTTGGTGAAATAGAAGGGCTTGGGTTAGTGGATCTTGTCCAGTTTGCCTGCCTTGCTGGTGATGATAGAAAACTCAGTGTGCTCAGTGAAGACAATAGAGGGGTACTCTATTTTTCTGATAATGAAATTGTTCATGCTGAATTCGGCGAGTTAAGCGGCGAAGAGGCGTTTTATCGGATCATGAGCTGGCCTTCCGGGACCTTTAGTATGCTCTTTGCCTCGACTAATGTGCGTACGATTGACTCTTCATGGAATTTTCTTCTGTTAGAGGCTGCCCGTCGTATTGATGAGCAGTACAAAGACAAGGCAACCACTGAGGACGATTCTCAGCTCCCTAAAGTTTTGGTGGTGGATGATTCCCGTTTTTTTACCAAAGCATTTATTAAGCTTTTTGAAGAGCAGATTCATGCTCAGGTTGTTGGAACGGCGACAAATGGCAGGGAAGCGCTTAAATTTTTGGAGATGCAGGTTCCTGACCTTGTGACCCTTGATATGACCATGCCGGTCATGAGCGGGGATGTTGCCTTAAAGCATATTATGATACGCTCACCTGCGCCGGTGGTATTGGTCAGTAATTTTAATGATCAGCATTATTCCAGAGTGATGGATTTTATGCGCTACGGATGCGTGGACCTGGTTGCCAAGCCGACCAGCCCTGAATCCTGGAATTTCATTGGTCAGCGGCTCCAATATCTTTTGCTCAATGTGAAAGAATTTTGTGTTGATAATGTCAGCAGGGCAAAACAATTAAAACCTGTTGATCCTGAGATAAAAAAACAACCGGAAAAAAAAGCAGAAAAACTTTTACTGATACTTGGTGGCCTGGGCGGGATGCTGGAGTTACAGAAAATAATTCCAGCACTTTCCTATGACAGCGACATGGCAGTATTGGTCTTACAAAATATGTATCCTGGTATTGTCCAGTTTCTTTCTTCATATCTTGATAGTTTTACTCCCTATGCAACCAAAACGTTTTTGGAGACTAATGAAGTGCTGGGGGGGCAGTGTTTGGTTGGAAATTGTCATGGAAAACGAGAAATAATTATGTCAGAAGGTATTCCAGTGCTCACAGGCCCGGAAAGAGATGATGACCTGCAACTGATCAATACAGATTCTTTGCTCCATTCTGCTGCTGATATATTTGGTGCAGCACTCACAGTGGTTTTTCTCAGCGGGGTGGATCAGGATATAAAAGAAGGGATGGAAGCCGTGGTGACCCAAGGTGGGAAAATTATTTTGCAGGCCCCTGATTCCTGCTTACTCCCCCGTTCCATTGAAGAGATTCGTAGTTTAGGTATGGAAGAATGCTGTTTGAAGCCAGAGGAAATTGCTCCTTATATTAATCCATTATTTTAGCGCACAGTGCGCATGCCCACCTGCCTGAAAAAAGAGATTGCTCTATCAGCCTGTTTATGTTTCTGTGCTGTTGTGTTTTTCTTTTCATATAACTTTTTGTGCCTTGCCTGTTGGGCTGAAATAATACAACATGAAAGTTGACTGGACGACTTCAAGGAGTTGTCAGTACTTTTTACTAACTTCCATCCTCCCTTTGGGGTGGGAGAACACAACACATGAATTGTTATCTTATGGTTCGCCGACGTATTTTTTGTGGATCTTTTTGTATACACACCTATCTCACCACTGTTCTTGTTTTTTTAATACTGGCAGGCCAATGCCTTGCGCCAGTCAATGTCTGTGCCTTTAGTATCGGAGAAGAGAGGGACATGGGCGAACAGCTTTTGCTGGCTGTGCGCAGTAAGTTTGAACTTATTGATGACCCAGATGTTGTCCAATATATCAACAGACTTGGTCAACAGGTTCTTGCTATTGCTGGCCCGCAGTATTTTGATTATCATTTTTTTGTAGTTAATCATGATCAATTTAATGCCTTTGCAGCACCTTCCGGGCTGATTTTTTTTAATTCCGGGTTGATTAAAACAATGCAATCCGAGGATCAGCTTCTCAGTGTCCTTGCCCATGAAGTGGCCCATGTTGTGAGCAGGCATCTTTCCAAGCGTATTGCCAAGCAGGAAAAAGTAACCGCAGCAAGTGTACTTTTTGGGCTGGCCAGTCTTGCAGTGGGAAATCCTGCCCTGACCCAGGGTCTCTTCAGCGGTGCCCTTGCAGCGAATCAGACAGCTGGGCTGAGTTTTTCCCGTCAGGATGAGGAACAGGCTGACCGATTGGCATTTGGTTGGTTGCGAATTATGGGGCGTAATCCAACAGCAATGGAGGCTATGTTGAAATCCATGCGCAGGATAACCCGTTATCGCTCCGAGCAATTACCTCCCTACCTCTTAACCCATCCCAATCCAGAGGATCGTCTGGATTATGTCCAATCTCTTCTGGAAATTGAGCGAAGAAGAACGGATAAACCCTTTCCTGATAAGGAGAAAGGGACCTTTGCTTTTTTGCGTTTTAAGTATCGGGTACTTAGTCAGTCTATTGATCCGGAAGATTTGCGAGTTCATTGTGCCAATACCTTAGCCTCAACTGAGGACCCGGTGCAGATCGCAATGGCGCATTATGGACTGTCCTTGCTCAGTATGCGGGAAAATAAATTTCAGGAAGCCCAGAAGCATTTGAGTATTGTGGAGAATGAGTTTCCTGGTCAAGATATCCTTAAGGTTGATCGTGCGGGCTTATATATTGCTGCGGGTGAGCATGAAAAGAGCATACGTTTATTGCGCAGCATGTATAAACGAGACCCCACTGATATGTATTGTGCATTTACATTTGCTGGTGCAATGGCAAGAAAGGGACAATATGAGGCTGCGGAGAAATATTATCTTGAAGTGGCAAAGAATATGCCCGGATATTCCCAAGCCTATTATGAGTTAGCCCGGGTGAAATCCGGACAAGGTGAACGGGGAGCAAGTAGTTTTTATTTGGCAAAGTACTATTTGTATGAAGGAAGGGTGGAACATGCAAAGCAGTATATGCGTAGAGTGCAAAAAAATCCTCAGGTACCTCCAGAACTTCAGAAAGAAGCAGGAGCGATCCTGAAACGTCTTAAGGAGCTTGATTGACGACGCATAACAATGCCACTTTCATCTTTTATTGTTCTTCCTAAAGGGGAGGAATGGGAATTTACAGGCAGGATATGTTAAAAAGATTTTCAGTCTCTTTGGAAGAACATCTTCTTGAACAATTTGATGAGTATATCACCCAACATGGGTACTCAAATCGTTCAGAGGCCATCCGTGATCTGATTCGTGAAAAGCTGATCAACAAGCAATGGCAGCAGGACAGCGAGGTGGTGGGAGTTGTCACCCTGGTCTATGATCATCACCAGGCCCAGTTGCAGGAACGGATCACTGAGTTGCAGCACCATTATTACCAGCTTATCACCTCAACAACCCATGTGCATATGGATCATCACAATTGCCTGGAGGTGACTATTGTCAAGGGAAACGCGTTTACTGTCCAGGAATTGGCTGAAAAAATGATAGTTTTACGTGGGGTGAAGAATGGTAATCTGACCATGTCAAGCACTGGTGATGATTTGCATTGATTGGGAGCTGGATAACTTTATGAGGCTGAATACTTTTCATGAAAAAAATACATCTTATACGCCATGCCAAGTCCAGCTGGAAGGAAGACGCACTGGCAGATATTGCCAGGCCGCTGAATAAGCGCGGTATTAAGGCCTGTCGTTTTATGGCCCAGCATATCCTTGATGCTGGTTGCAGCTTTGATAATGTGTTCTGTAGTCCGGCTGTCAGGGCCCAGTTAACCATTGAGCTTATTAACAGTTGCCTGGAGGGGTTGGATATTACCTGGCATACCGAGGAGCGGCTTTACACCTTTGACAGCGATCCTGTTTTTGCTTGGTGCAGGACCGTTGATGAATCTGTTTCCGAGTTGGTGATTGTCGGGCATAACCCGGCCTTAACGGATTTTTGTAATGTGCTCACTAATGGCAATCTTAAAAATATCCCCACCTGCGGGTATGCTCAGCTTACTCTTAAGAAGAAATGCCGTTGGCGGAAGCTTGCTGAAGGTTCTGCTGAGTTGACGGAGTTTCTTCGGCCTAAGAAATTGATGAAGAATAAATGATTGATTCGGAAGCCCGGCAGAAGCTCTTCGCTGTTCTTGATCGGGGTATCTGTAGCGGACGGGAGCGGTGCTTTCCAGTTGCGAACAGGCAAAACCAGTTCTGGGTCGGATAAAAATCTCAAAAATATACTGCAGAACCACTTTCTCCGCCTGCAGCGTCGTTTTATACCGCTTCAGGATGGCTTTCGCCTGCTCCAAGACCATTTCTGCCCGATGCAGGGGCTTTTTGTCCTGTTCCATCGGGTTATTATCCCGGTGAGCCAGGTTTTTCTCCACTCCTTCCGTAGTCGGGCTATGTCCGCTATTTTCCCATTTTTTATCCTCTCCTTTCGCTTGACACATATCTCAGGCTGTAGTACCGTTACAAAAAAGGACTGAACTAAACTTAGTTTAAATAAGGAGTCTGATATGATCATTGTCAACACACATGAAGCTAAGACAAACCTGTCAAAGCTGCTGACCCTTGTTGCTGAAAAGCACGAGATTATAAAAATATGCAGAAATGGCAAAGTGATGGCGGAACTTGTCAAGCCAAAATCGGGAAAGGCATCGCCGGGAAAGCTCCCGGTCATCCCCGAGCTTACAGGGGTTGTCTTCAAAGAGCCTGTCGAGGCCCCGCTTCCAGAGGAATTTTTTCCAGATTACACGCTTTGAGGAGATGAATAAATGCTCCTTTTGGACACATGCGCCTTACTGATGCTTGCAGGTCGCCGGGAAGATATTCCTGACAGGGTTATAAAAAAACTTACAGCGCAGGCTGACGAACTCTTTATCTCAACGATATCTTCCTTTGAGATTGTTCTGAAACACCGACTCGGAAAGCTTGTCCTGCCCTTGACTGCCGAGGAATGGTATTGCAAGGCGATTGAAGGCTATGCAATAGAAGAAATACCGGTTAATTCGGCTGTCGCCATGAGATCAGCATCCCTGCCTTTTATTTATAAAGATCCCTGTGACAGGATTATCATTGCCACTGCATTGGAACACAGGATGCCGATCATTACCCCAGATCGGATGATTCCTCAATATCACGGCATTAAAGTGATCTGGTAAGATCAGTAACGTCACAGTAAACGTTGGGGTTCGTGTCTCACCCCAACCTACCAGGCGAAGCTAAGCGAGCCATGATCTGAACTGTTTGTCGGATAAGCCCGACATTATATGGAGTTGAAATCACAAACCAAAGGAGCATGATCGGACAGGATGATATCAGGGATAAAGAATTTTTTTACTGTCAACTCGTTGCTGTACAGGATAAAATCCAGCTGACGTTTTGGGGAGTGACTGGGGTGAGAGGGGAAACCTTGGTCATTGGCATTCTGGAGACCGGTCGCAGCAAGAAAGAGATCAAGCTCCTGAGCACCCCAGAAGATATTGAAATCTCCGGCAACGATGATAGGGCCTTGCGTTTTTTTTACCAGCTTGTAGAGCTGATGAAGCTGACTTTGTCTGTTGTAATAGGTCAGAGAAAGGTGGATAAGAAAAATGGTCAGATTTGCTGTCCTGGCCTCAATGACAAGTCGTTTGACACCCTTTCTGAAAAAATGAAACTGATGAGTAAGGATTTTTTCCTTACTCAGGAGGGCATTTCCCTGCTTGGCAAGAAGAGGGAATCGTCGGGGAAGGGAGCCGGAATGGTATTTAGATTCAATAATATGATCATATCCCAGGCTACGGGCCAAGGAATCGGCCTGGCAACAATTTCCCGTCCGAAAAGAACCAGAATCCACCTCCACCAGCCCGACGATATCAGGAGACAGCCTGGTGATGAATTCGGTGATTTGACGATAGTTCTCTATTGAGCGTTTTAAATATCCCGCATAGGGAACCGGAAAATGAAATCGGGTTCCGCTTCCGGTTCCATAACGGATATTATAGAGTAAAAAACGCAATGTTCCCCCTTGAATAAATCCTTTGGCGTTTCGAACACCGTTTACCGGCCAGCACTGCTGTTATCTGTTTTTGAACTGTCCTTTTTTTCAGTGATGTTATTCATCAGATTGCGATTTTGTATTAAAATTCGGGAATCTATGTTTTGCATATTTCATATGGCATGCTACACATGATTCAGTGAGTTTTGAATAATAAAAGCCAATGAGTTCTGCAGATTGTATTTCAGCAGCGTGCTCAAGCTTTCCGGCATATTTGTGAAACTTTTTGTCCATGCTCATGAAAGAGTTAGGCAGTTTAGAACCAAGCTCTTTTTTCTGTGCATCCGTGATTTGCTGCTTAAGGATAAAGCTATTTTTAATCTTCTTGGCAGTTACAGAAACTTGCTCAAAATCGCCTGAAACGTAAGAAGGAAAAATAGACTGCATACCATTTTGCAACGCTACCATTTCTTTGACAAGCAATACTCGAAGCTCTGATGATAAGGATTCAACGCCCGCTTCAGCTCTTGCACTTAAACTGCATATGAACATTACAATCATTAAAGAAAGTTGTTTTTTCTTCATCATGTCTTGACCTCTTCTTTTATGCATTTTGAACCTATAGAAGAATATTGTGAGTACGTTGTGCTACCTGTCGGTATAGTTGAAGATTTGAATTTGAATACAATGATATGGATAAAGCAATGACTGATTATATTATAGTCACCTTGACTATACAAGGTTAAGATGTATGAGGCAACATCGGCCTGTCCTATAAAAAAGGCACCTCCCGATAATCGAGAGATGCCTTAAAACAGCTTATAAGCCAAAAAGCAAGCTATTCAGCAGGAGCCTCTTCAGGCTCCTCTTGCTCCACAGCATCATTCATAACAGAAGAAGATCGTTGCGCTGCTGAATCATCCGAATCCAAGGCTTCAGGCGATTCCTGGACAGTAGTATCCTCTGTATTCTGAACAGCTTCTGAAGATTCATTCACTTCCACCTCCTCCTGCACAACAGGTAAAGTTGCTTCTTCAGCTTCTTCCTCATCTTCAGGCGGCAGTTCAGGAAGAACAGCTTGTTCCACAGCCTCCTGCTCTGGCATCTCTACCTGCGGAGCTTCCTGCACTACAGGCGGTGTGGCAGGTTCCTTCTCTTCCTCATACCCATTCAGCAGCTTTTTCTGCTTGGCCTGGGTCAGGTCTTCCACCAGCCATTTACCAACCTTGAAATACAGGTCATTATCCGACATCTTGAGGACAAAATAATCATCTTCATCGTTCTTGGCAAAGGCATAGCTCACAGTACTGTCATCCTGGCGGGTCACTGTGAATTGTATAGCTGGTTCCTTTTTGAGAAGTTCAGCTGATTTCACAGGATCAAGCACAGACTGGACAGAGATGGCAGTGATCTTATTCAACAGGGAATCCACGGCATCCTGATTGATGTCCTCTGTGCTCGCGCCTTCCAGTACCCAGATTTCTTTCTTATCTTCTTCCTTGTCTTCATCTTTTTTGGCTTTCCTGGTCAGGAAAATATCGTCCAGAACAACGGACTTGAGTTCATCCTTATCCAGATCAGCCAAGGTGCGATCCAGCCAGCTGTCTGCATCTACATCAACCTCATGGCTGCCCACCGGGATACTGACCACAGCCTTCTGGTCTGTCTTACGGGCATGGCTATTGCGCATGCCAGCTGAGGTACCAAGATAAAAATCTCCAGCAACAGCATCGCCCTTTTTCAGGATTACATGCCGCTCAAAATTATCCTCAGCAGTTTTAAAGCGTTTGGCAGCTCCTTTGCTGGTTGCCACTGCTAACCCCTGGCGGGCATCAGCAAGCTTTTGGAGCAGGTTTTCCACCTGATGTTGACTTGCTGGCGCAGAAAAAGCATTAGGCATGATCCAACCCTTGTCGTTCTTTTGCAGAACCAATTCTTTCTGCTCTGCTCCCTTGATCACAACTGAGGTGATGCTGTCAGGTGCAAAAGAAAGAAACGCCGAGTCCGGTGATGTGGATTCCAGATTGCTTGCCTCTTGTTGATGCACAGCCACAGTCAGCCCGATCTGGAGCAGGAGCAGGGCTGCGGCTGCAAATATTATTGCTCTTATCATGATGATACCCTCCCGGTTTCAGGCTGGAGCAAGGCCAGTTGTTGTTCCTCTGCCTGTTTGCGAATACGAAGCCTGATCAGCCAGATAATTGCCAGGCCGAGCAGGACAAAAGCGTAATTGAGATACTCCCAGAAAAGCTGCTCGTTCTTGCTGATCGGGTCAAAAGGCCGGGAAAAATGGCTTCTGCCCCGAATAGAGAGCAGTCCTCTGTCCTCCAGAGACCAGTCCACTGTATTGGCGATGAGCTGGATCGGGCCAAGATAACTGGTCCGATTCACGCTGGAGCTGATACTCAGTACGGTATCGCTGAGAAAGCTGTTTGAGGCAAACAGGATGATCCGGGCTGTGTCCGGAGATTTATCCAGTTGACGGGCAATGACCTGCTCCTCTTTTTCTTCTTCTTCTGGCTGTCCAGGCATTGGTGGAGTTTCCTCCTCGGTTTGTTCTTCTTTTTGCAGCAGAGGAGAAGGCTTACCCGTGAAATAGGAGGTGAAACCACCCTCAATCACTGCTGCCAGGAGATGCTGCTCCTGTTCACCTTCAACGGCAAAACCAAGTTCTTCATAGGTCTGAAAATCGGGCTGAATATTGGTGGAAGAAGAGAGCCAGCTTTCCTCAGAGCTTTCCAGCAGACGAATCACCTTGCGGTCTTTGTTCTTCTCTGGATCAATGGTGATCGGTGAAGGCCAGTTCATGGTGATCTGTTGCAGACCAGAGGTGATACCACTGTCCTCATTCATGCCATCTGCCCGGATATCAACAAAATAGGGATAATTGACCAGCTGGGTTTCCTGGATAGTGAAACCACCCAGATTGCGCTGAACAGGGACAGGGAAGGGCGTGTTTTGCGGATCAAGAACCGTCTGTTGTTCAATGACCACACCATTATGTTCAAGCCAATCTTTCAGGCCGGTTTTTTTCTCGCTCATGGACAACTGCCGTTGCATATCAATGGCATACGGAGAGGCGGCCAGAATCACGGTTCCTCCTTGCATCAAAAATTGGTCCACAGCAAAGAGTTCCTTCTCATCAAGCTCTTGAGGAGCAGCGACCATCAGGATATCAGCCTCGCCTGAGACCTGGCCCTTGGACAGGTCTGCATCTATGACCGTATGCTCCTGGGAAAGCAGCTCACGCAGGGCAGTGAACTTGGGACCGCCACCTCCAGGAATCCCGTACTGGGGCATGGGCGGGGTGGATTCAGGAACACTCAGGGCGATATTTTTGGTAAAGCCAGTGGCAAAACGTTTTAAACCTGCATTGATGGATCGCTTCAGGCTTTCCTTTTCAAAATCCTCTGGCAGAGGCACCTCAATATGCTGGTCGCCACTGTGCAACATCATGTAGAACCAAAAGGTATTTTGATCAAACAGGCTGGCTGCCATAGGGCGAAAACCATATTCCTGGCTGATCTGGTCAGCAACAGCACCACCGTCTGCCTCCGGATCAACAATGTGTGCTGTAAAACGATCATTACTCTCTGTTTCCAGCTCCTGGGTTAACTCCAGTAATGCAGCCTTGAGCTGAACCAATTCTTCAGGTAAGCGTTCATCCGCAGAAAAATAAGCGGTCAGCTCCACAGGTTTTTGGATAGAGCTGAACAGGTCACCACCTGCCTGGTAACTGTACAGGACTTTCTTGATAGCACGGGTAATATCATATTCCGGGTTACGCAGTTCCACATCCAGGTCTTGTTCGTTTTGGCTCTTGATTTCAATGAGATCCCGGAAACCCAGGGTTTCATATTGATCACCATAACGGATCAGGATATCAAAATAGGAATTGGTGACCGATGCCTGATATTTACTGGAGGTCTGAAAGGGAACAGGCCGGATGCCGTATTTCTGGCCAGCCTCCTGTTCCAGTTCAGGATTATCTGCCGGGTCAATAAACTCCACCCGCACCTTATCCTTACCAGCAATGGCGTATTCTTCCAGCAGATCGCGGAGCCGGGGCACCAGCGGAGCCAGCAGAGGATGAGTCTGAGCGGAAAAATAGCCGCGAATCAGCAGAGGTTCCTGAATCTGTCCCAGATAGCTTTTGGTTGCATCGGAAATGGAATAAATATCCCCCTCAGTCATGTCGGAACGCAGTTCGCCCATGGGGGCAAGCCAGAAGTTGGCAACCAGGAAATTAGCGATCAGCAGTCCACAGGCGATCTGCCAGGCCCGATGGTTGCTGTTCACCGGATTACCTGCCCAGCGGATCTTCTCTAACCCGTAGATATTCAGGCAGAGAAAAACCCCCATAATGCCAACGTAATAATAAAGATCGCGGAGGTCTATCACCCCTCTGGTAATGGAATCAAACCTAGAGCCTGTTCCCAGCAGCTGGAGAATTTCAGCTCCTTGGTTGCCAAGAAAAGCAGACAAGGTATCAGAACCGATCAGATAGAGCAGACCGCAGATCAAAGAGGTGGTGATCAGGCTGACAATCTGGTTTTCTGACTTGACGCTGACAAAAAGACCAATGGAAATATAGGCTGCTGCCAGAAAGAGCGAGGCCAGATAGCCGCCCAGCACTGGTCCCCAGTCCAGCGGGCCAAGAAAACTCACCGTCACAGCAAGAGGCAGGGTCATGAGCAAGGCCAGACCGATTAGGGCCAGGCAGGCCAGGAATTTTCCCAGGACTAAAGTGATGGGGCGCACTGGTGAAGTCAGGAGAAACTCCAGGGTTCCGGCCCGATGCTCTTCTGCCCACATCCGCATGGTAATAGCTGCCACCAGAAAGATGAGCAGAATGGGCATCCACTCGAACAAGGCCCTGATTTCTGTGATGTTGCGGGAGAAAAAGGTTTCCACCCAAAAGAAAATAAACAGGCTTATCGCAAGAAAGGTGCCAAGAAAAATAAAGGCCACAGGCGAGCTGAAAAAGGCACTAAATTCCTTGCGGGCTATGCGTAATAATGTGCTCATGCTGCACCTCCTCGTTCGCTGATCTCGGCAAACACGGTTTCCAGATTGCGGGATTCAAAATGCAGGGCAAAAAGCTGCCAATCCTGTTCATGAATCCCTTTGGCAAGGGCTGCTGCTGTTGCCTGTCCATCAGTATCTGCATGCAATTCCAGCTCAAAATGTTGATCCCTGCCAGCTGTTACAGAGGTAACCTGTTCAAAGGATTGAAAGAGTTCCAGAGCAGCATCTCTTGCTCCATCCGTGCTGATAAGTAATTTTGAACTGTGTTGCAAACCATCCACCTGAGCATCCAGTGCCAGAGCACCATCTTTGATAATAAGCACCCGATCACAAATAGCCTGTACTTCCTGGAGGATATGGGTGGATATGATGACAGTAGCTGTCTTGGCCAGCTCTGCTATCAAGGTACGCATATGCTGGATCTGAGTTGGATCAAGTCCATTGGTTGGCTCATCCAGAATCAGGATATCCGGCTTATGCAAAATAGCCTGGGCCACACCGGTACGCTGTCGATACCCTCGGGAAAGGGTGGAGAGCTGCTTAGTCGCCTTTGCCTCCAGAGCTGTTCGGGCCACAGCCTCTCGGATCAGGGCTGGCCGATCCTGCTGGCTAATCCCGTGCAAGGCTGCGCTGTACTCCAGATAATCAAGTACGGTCATTTCCGGGTAAACTGGACAGTTTTCCGGGAGATAGCCTATTTTATTCTGGATCTTCCGACGTTGCTTGCCAATATCCAGCTCATCAATAAGGATATTTCCCGCTGTCGGTTCAAGATACCCGGTCATCATCTTCATGATGGTGGTCTTGCCTGCACCATTATGACCGAGTAGCCCAACGATTTCGCCTTGGCCGATCTCGAACGAGACATTATCGACCGCTGTAAAGTCTCTATACTTTCTGGTGAGATGTTCAACTTTGATCATGTGTACAACTCCATGTACTTGATTGAAAAAAAGTACTCAACGAACAAGAACGTTTTTTGCCGGAATAAATGAGAAAACAGGGGAATATGGCTCGTGAAGGTCGGGGAGGGAGTGGGCGGTACAAGAAGACCGCCTGCGCTCGCTCAACCGATGCCGGGACATCTCTCTGCTTTTACAGAGTTTCCAGCAAGGAAAACAACAGAGTAAAACAATAAAAACAATGGTGGAAAAGTCAAGGGGCAGAGGTATTTTTTGTGTGAAAGTATTGTCATCACCGGCAATGCCAAGCATGGCAGCGAAAACAAACCAGGGCAGGCACGGGGACCTGCCCCAGCAGAACTGTTATCATTGTTGGATGTGGTCTAGGATACAAGCTGAAAAGAAAAGCTTAAACACACCTTTCACATTTCATTTCCCTGTAAAACTCTCTCTTCCCCAAGTTACAAACAGGGCATGACCAATTTTCAGGAAGTTCATTCCATTGTGTCCCCTCAGGAATACCATTTTCTTTATCACCAACATCTGTTGTATAGCTGTACCCACAAATTGAGCATTTATAAGTATCCATATTCCCCCTCCTTCTAATTACGACAGTACCCTACGTATTATCTCTGTCTCTTTACAGTAATAATTATCATTTAATAATTAAGTAATCAAAATATATATAGTTGGTCAATGATAAAATTTGAATATATAAATAATTTGTTTAATCCTTCTGGTTTAAAGGATTTATTTCTTTTCTCGAAAAATTGTTTATCTGGAGAGGAGTTGGTTTTTGAAAGTATAGAGTTGGAGGATGATTCGCAGTAAGCAAACAAATTTGTATTTATTTGTTGTAATAACGAGATATTGAGATGATTCTGGCTGAGGTGGAAATACTATTGTATTGGAGATATTATTATTAAAATATAATTTTTTGATGTAAGCGTCATTTTTTTTTTGACTTCGTTTTTGGTGAGTGATAAAAAATATCTTATAAGATAATTATTATCAGTACAAAGGAGGAGTAAATGAAAAAAAAGAATCTTATATTGATGGTATTGCTGGCAGCAAGTCTGGGGTGGGCAACAAATTCTTTTACAGCGGTGTATACAGAACATATTGTTAATGTTGAAGGATTAACCCTGGATGAGGCGAGAGAAAAATACGGTGTTGACTCTGGGGTCAAACATCCGGTAATTTTTGAAGTGAACGGACAATCTGGTCCAAGACATTGTCGGCCCATCCTTGCCTCTGGCGGCGCTCAGGCCTGTCCTACAGCAAAGATTTTCTACCAGTCAACACAAGTTATTCCGAATTATGATGGAACCAGTACAATGAAAGTTGATATTTATTATGATATCAACAATGAAGTGATTGTAAAGAATAACTGAGAGGTCAGGTGGAAAGAATTTTTTTATCTATGGTAGAGTAGATACCATGCATGCTTGAGGGGCGATCTGTATGATCGCCCTTATTTTTTGGTTAGTAATAAAGAGCAGACATAATCTCCCGAACCAATGCATCCTTCCGCTCTCCCAGGGAAATGCGGTTGCGAATCAGGTTGGTGTACACACCAGCCCTGCTTACATCACCAAGAAAAATCATACCCACAAGACGATCCTGATCAAAGATCAGTTTGCGGTAATTCTCTCCCTGGGCCTCTGTATACACAGCATAGTGGGAAGAATCAGTATGGAGCAGGCCAGCAGAGATAATGGGCAAGCCGCCAATTTCAGTGCTGTTGAACGAGGAAAGGAGTGGCGGTACAAGTGCCTTAATCCCGCTCATGTTAAAGCCTGCTGTTCGCCCCATATGGACAGCATTTCCCCACAGGGCACTGACCACATCCTTGCCAATAACCGCATCATGGATTTGGACCATATCACCGGCAGCATAAACATCCACGACGGATGTCTGCATTTCCCGGTCAGTCAGCACAGCCTGATCAATATCAATGCCGGAGTCTGCAAGAAATTCCACATTGGGCCGCACCCCTGCCATTAACAGGATCAGGTCTGCTGAAATGGTCTTTCCAGAAGCAAGCCGAACCCCTGTGGCTTGACCATCTGTAGCAAGGATTTCCTTGGCTGAATCATTGCTGTGAATTTCCATCCCTTGCTCACAGAGCTTATTACTCATACGGCGGGCTGTTTCGGTGTCTGCTATAAAGGGCAGGATATGGGAGCGTTGCTCCACCACAGTGAGATGTACACCTGTGCGTTTGAGGGCCTCAGCCATTTTGACACCTGCCAAGGCCCCACCAATGACCACGGCATTCCTGCATCCTTGCAGGGCCTCCCGTACCTTGAGGGCCTCATCCATATTACGCAGGGTAAAAACCCCTTGGCTGGCAACCCCAGGGATATCAGGGATCCGGGAGGAGCTGCCTGCTGCCAGCAAGAGCTTGTCATAGGAACAGGTCGTGCCTGATGCCAGGCCAATCATTTTTTTTCCAGGATCCACACCAATACATTGATCATGATGAAAATGCACTCGTTCATCATTTGTGGGCTGCTCTGTAAACAGGATGTCATCCACAATGCGGCTGTTATCCAGGAGAAAGGGAATCAGGGCCCGGTAATAAAAAGGCATTGCTTCATCAGCAACCACCTGTATTTCAGCATCAGGTCTGTTGGCCCGGATCACGTTGAGAGCTGTGGTGGCGGCAATAGAGCCACCAACAATAACGTACCGCATACTCAGCCCCCTTTTTTGAGCAGAAGTTCTTTGCGTCGTTCCAAAGGCAGGCTGTCCACATCAACCAGCTGCAAGGCCCTGGTCGGGCAACCAGCCACACAGGCCGGAGTCTCCAGGTCTGGACAATGATCGCATTTTACCGCGATATGGGCTTCAGCATCCCGGACAACCACGCCAAAGGGGCAGGCCATGATACAGGACCAGCAGCCCATGCAGCGTTCTTTTTTGCGGCGGACAAAACCTTGTTCATCCCGATAGATACTGCCGCTGATGCAGTCAACAATGCAGGGAGCCTCTTCGCAATGACGACAGATCACCGGGGTCTTGCCTATTTCTCCCTGCTCCACAAACAGCCTCCTTTTTGGAGGTCGTACCTGGCTTATTGCGGCAAGCAATGTTTTTTTCTCAGCATGGTTTTCCTCAGCATGGGCGATTCTGCATTCTATCTCACAGGTCTTGCAGCCCAGACATTTATCAGCTTGTACATAAATAACTTCCATGACCGCCTCCTTATGACAGGCCCAGATCGGCCCGACGTTCATCAATCACTGCTAACAGGGCTGTAGCAGCCTTGTCCGGGTCCGGTTCAACAAGGAAATAACCGCCGAGCAGGTCTTTTATTGTAGCGGTCAGGGTCTCTGTTACCAGCGTACTGCCCAAAACCGGGGGAGCTATTCCAAGATGGGTGGGGAGTCCGCCAACCACGGCCCAGGTGCCAATGGCCACGGCCTTTTCTGTGACAGGTTCCGGTGCAGAGGCAACCACTGGCAATTGGCTTGTATCCACACCCAGTTTATTGGCCACAGCTGTTGCAACATCCACAGCCCTGGGATTATCCACACAGGAACCCATGTGAAGGACCGGAGGCAGCGGAGCCTCTAACCCGGCAGCCTCACCAATAGCCGTCAGTACAGCAGCCAGACCTTCCCCGGCATATTTGGTTGTTGCTTCTGAGGTCATGAAGCCGTGGCGGGCATAGGTGGAGGAAGCGCAGCCTGTGGACAGAATCAGGACGTTTTCCGCCAGCAGCCTTTTGATCATTTCCACGTAGTTATGGTCCTGGGGTACTTTGACTGTATTGCAGCCGGCAAAGAGACAGATGCCCCGAATATTGCCAGCAACGATATTGTCAATCAGCGGCTTGAGCGGATCCTCGGCATTAACCTTGGATAAGGCACCAATAATCGCTTCTGCTGAAAAACCTGCTATGGCAGTGGAAGATTCCTGGGGGATACAGACCTTGTCCGGGTTGCGGGACTTGAAGCGTTCAATAGCCTGCTGAACAATGGCCTTGGCGCATTCCACCGCATTTTCATCGCTAAAGGCCATGTGTTCGGCACCAGGCATCTTGGCAATGGGCATGGTGGTGATGACCTTGGTATGAAAACACTCTGCAACGCTGGCCACAGCCGGCATGATGCATTGGTAATCCACCACCAGAGCATCCAATGCACCGGTCATGATGACCACTTCCTGGGAAACCGAACTGGTTGCCAAAGGAATACCGTGTCGCATCAGGACTTCATTGCCAGTGCAGCAAATACCGACCACATTAAGGCCCTGGGGAGCACCTGCTTCTTTTGCCGCAGCAATCAATTCAGGTTCAGACGCAACCTGGGCAATAATATCACTGAGCAGGGGATTATGACCATGCAGGGCAATATTAACAGCATCTTCTTTAATAACACCCAGATTGGCCTTGCTGATCACTGGCTGCGGGGTACCAAAGAGGATGTCAGAAAGATCAGTTGCCAGATGACAGGCCGTGTAATCAGCCACTGCACATTTCAGGGCACCCAAGAGGATGTTGACCGGGTCAGCATCCACGCCATAGGTGGTCCGATGCATAACCTCGGCAATGGTGCTGTCAATGCTGGTAGGAACAATGCCCAGTTTGTTGCAGGCTTCAATCCGACCTGCGGTGACCGTGGTTGCGGCCCAGGTCAGGGGCTCTCCTGTATCGCTGAATTCTGCCAGGGCCTTGTCTGCGAGCTCCTGGGCAATATTAGTGATTGATCGGTCTTCAACAGCAATACCGCAACGGGTAGCAACGGCTTTGAGCTGTAACCGTTCAGACCCCTCTCATTTTTTTTACGCAGCAAGAGGCAGAGGAGGCACATCCAGCCCCTGGCGCCGAGCC
>JAABTP010000069.1 GCA_011389815.1 Desulfobulbaceae bacterium
ATAGAAGAGCATTTTCATCCAGGTGTTCCAGCTATTTAAGTGGTACCAGAGGGATATGTCAGATAGGAAATTATCAGATCAAAAATATTCAACAAGAGCTTGAACGCGGCAAAACAACAAATGGACACTGATCTGCTCTTTTATACCACCCCTCATATCACCGCACCGCACGCCATGTTCACCCGCCAAGGAGGTGTCAGTCAACCACCGTATACGGGCCTGAACCTCAGCTTCGGCGTTGGTGACGATCCCGAAGCTGTCCGGGAAAACAGAGAAAAGGTGAAACAACAGCTGAATGTACAATATCTGGCCTCGGCTGTGCAGGTACATGGAGATCAGATTGTCCTTGTGGAAGGTCTAAGCACTGATCATGAGTATCAAGGAGCCGATGCCCTGATCACTGGGCAAAGCGGGGTGGGCTTGCTTATCCAGCAGGCTGATTGTCAGGCCGTGCTGCTCCATGATCCCAAACAAAGGGCTATTGCTGCAATCCATAACGGCTGGCGGGGAAGTGTGGCTAATATTATCGCGAAAACCATTGTGGTAATGCAGAAGAAATTCAATATTTCCCCGGAAAATCTACAGGCCGTTATCAGTCCTTCTTTGGGACCGTGTTGTGCGGAATTTAATAATTATCAGCAAGAGCTTCCAGCATCTTTCCAGCAATGGGGGGATGCAAAGAATCATTTTGATTTTTGGGAAATCAGTCGCTGGCAGTTAGAAGAAGCCGGACTGCTCAGCAGCCATATTACGGCAACAGGAATCTGCACTATGTGTCATCAGGACTTTTTTTCTTATCGCCGGGCAATGAAAAGGCAGGAAGGGCAAGGAGTAACAGGGAGGAATGGATCTGTTATTGGGTTGTAGCTGGCCCTTCCGTCTCAAAAAACTACAGTAACCCTTCCACGCGCTTCATTGCACAGAAATCCCCACACATAGTGCAGACATCACCGTCTTTGGGCTTGGAAGAATCACGATAGGCCTGAGCCTTTTCCGGATCAAGGGCCTGGGCAAACTGACCATCCCAATCCAACGTACCCCGAGCCTTGCTCATGGCATTGTCACGGTCAATAGCACCAGGAATACCTTTGGCCAGATCGCCAGCATGGGCCGCAATCTTGGAAGCAATGATTCCTTCTTTGACATCATCAGCTGAAGGCAGGCGCAGATGCTCTGCTGGCGTAACATAGCAAAGAAAGTCTGCCCCGTGCATGGCTGCCAGGGCCCCGCCAATGGCTGAGGTGATATGGTCATAGCCAGGTGCGATATCAGTGACCAAGGGGCCAAGCACATAAAACGGTGCATTATGGCAGAGTTTTTTCTGGAGCTTCATGTTCATTTCCACCTCATGCAGGGGAACATGACCAGGTCCTTCAATCATTACCTGAACCTTGCGTTCCCAGGCCCGCTTGGTCAGCTCACCCAGGGTGATCAGCTCCTCAATCTGCGGGGCGTCAGTGGAATCCTTGATAGCACCAGGTCGCAGACCATCGCCTAAGCTGATGCAGACATCGTGTTTTTCACAGATGTCCAGTAAACGGTCAAAATGCTCATAAAAAGGATTTTCTGTCCCGGTCTTCTTGATCCACTCAAACAGGATAGAGCCGCCCCGGCTGACAATGCCACAAAGGCGGGGGTTGGTAGTAATACTCTGCACGCATTTACTGGTCAGACCGGCATGGATGGTGATAAAATCAATGCCGTTTTCTGCATGAATCTCTACGGTCTTGAACCAATCTTCTATGGTGAGATCTTCTGTGGCCTTGCCGGTTCGGGTCAGGGTATCATAGATGGGCACAGTGCCAATCATCACGGGAACATCCTTGACCAGACGCTTTCTAAAGCCCTCTGTATCACCGGAAACACTGAGATCCATGATTGCATCAGCTTTGAATTTCAAAGCCAGCTCGGCTTTATTCATCTCGCCATCAAAAGAGCAGACATCCTTGGACACGCCCAGGTTGACATTGATCTTGGTTGTCAATCCTTCACCAACGCCACCACCACGTAAATTGGTATGATTACGGTTGGCCGGGATAGCAATATGGCCCTTGGCAACCCGCTCCATAAGCAGGTCTTGAGAAATAGACTCGTTCTCTAACACATCGGCCATCTGCGGGGTAAGTATCCCCTTGCCAGCCGCATCCATTTGGGTGGTATATTCTCTCATATCTCTTCTCCTGATGTAAAAATTTCCTGTATTTCTCTGATTCGTTTTTTGATATCCCTGGCTCCGATAATCTCGGTGACCAGGCAAACCGTTTTGGCTCCGCGTTCCAGCACCTGCGGCAAATTATGACGCTTAATGCCGCCAATAGCCACAAAGGGGATAACGTGATTCTTTGCAACATATTCCAGATATTCCAGCCCCACAGCATCACAGACATCTTCCTTGGTCTGAGTTGTGAAAATCGGTCCTACTCCGATATAATCAGCCCCATCTGCAATGGCCTGTTGAGCCTGTTCCGAAGAATGGGTCGAGCAACCCAGGAGCATGTCCGGGGCAATCTTGCGCAGGGCCTTGATCGGGATATCATCCTGCCCCTGGTGGACACCATCCGCCTCCACCATCAGCGCGATATCGGCATAATCGTTGATGATAAAGGGCACACCTGCATCGCGGGTAATCTGGCGAATAGTTACGCATTCCTCATAAACAGCCTTAATGCTCTTGTCCTTGAGTTTCTCCCGGTACTGTAGCACAGAGACTCCGGCATCCACCATCTCTTGCGCCACCTGCACATTACTGCGCCCCTGGGAAAATTTTTCACCCAAAATACCGTAAATTCCAGCAGGCAGCTGACGGCTGAAAGAGGACATCAATTCCGCCTCAAGTGCATACACGGAAAAACGCAGTTCTTCAATCTGCTTTCCCTGTGTATATTCTCCCTGCGTTTTAAGGATTTCCTCAATGCTTCTGGCTGCCTCCTGAACCCGCTTGAAATTGGACAGCACTGTTTCCTTTATTCCGCTTCGCTGATCCGAGCTTGTATCCAGCTGCGAGGTGGTCTGGCCCACGTCACCACCGGAATCCCTTGCCGCCAACAGAGAGTGCTCACGTCCTTTAAAGAGGTCTCGTACCCTATGCCGCAGGCTGCGAATAGCTGCAGAAAGTTTTTGGTCATCAAGACTGAAACGGGCAATGTCTTCCAGAACCCGCAGTCCTTCGGCGGAACGATTAATGTTTGCGTCAAGTAGTCTGGTGTGATTCATAATGTTTTATTGATTTGTTAGCGACTTCAGCCAAGTTAAGCAGTTGGCTGAACAGATTTATCAGGCCAGTTGGAACCGACCGTAAAGGAAGTTCCAACAGCTTTAAAACAACTGAACTCCTGCTCTCGCAATTTATTTCTGATCAACTCGAAGGTTTGCACCGCTTCTTCAGTATATAACCGTTCACCGCAACGAAGACAGACTTCGGCAGATACTTTCATGGAAACCGTATTGCCGCCTCCTTGAAGCAGTTTTTTTACCTGTTTCTTCTCCAGCTCGCCGCCGCATACGGGACATTCTTTAAATGGCATCATTTTTTCACCCTTGTTTTCCAGTCAATCCACCGTTCAGGATCAGGCCGATAGACCGTGATCAGTACAGCCCATGAATTTTCCGGGTTATAAGCCCAAACGCTGTGGAGTGTCATGCTCCACCTTCAGTCTTAGGGAGTCGTGCTGCCATTAAAATATTGTCAGTTGCTGCGGTGATGATGCCTGTACGCAAGATGAGCAATATTCCGTAAATTTTTCTTTCATTCCCGTAAAATCAGCCAGCTTTCCGATATCTATTCTTTTCAGAATATCCACGTTGACCGGTCGTTTGGCATCGAAAAAAATCAATGCGTGTAAAAAACGTCGGGACTCTTCACTGTTCAGCAATTCTGCAAGAAGAACTGCTTCCTGTTCAGAACCGCAGGGAATAAAATAGCAGGTATCGTCAACCATAATTGGTTTCCCTTCAATATTGCCTACCGGAACAAAGACGAGCTTTTTATACAAAGCAGAAATAGCCACTTTCCAAGGGGTAAAGCTGTATTTTCCTATACCAAAAATTGAAAATCGGTCCCGTTTCTTATAAATACTGCTTTTACGACCATCAAGAATTGATGAATATTTTTCCAGATATGCCCATGTCTCAGGAGCATTCTCCCGTATTTTTCCGGTACTGTCAGATGGTGCTTGCTGGGTTACGAGAAGAAATTTTCGAGGTTCTGCACGATTGTTTCCGAGATCGGATGACTTCAGCAAAGGATAAAGATAGTTATCCTCTATTGCAACGGTCTCATGAAACCCGTTGATCAGCTTTCCTTCTTTTATGGTCAATTCCATTACCTTTGCCGCATCATGCTTAATACCTGACCGCCAGGTATAGCTGCTGCTCCCCTCAATACGAGAGTATTTTTTATAATCGTCTATGTTCGCAATAAGCTCCCTGCCGTGCAAACCGAAACGGGACAGCTTCTTTTCATAAGATACGTCCTGATACACAGCAGCATGATCTGTCCTTTTTTCCAGAGAAATAAACGTTACAAACAGGCAGGCGTCTACAGCAACATTAAAATATTTTTTGGCATCAATACGATGCAGGGAGGAGTCGGAAAGATTCCATTGCGATGCCCAGGCATGTTTCAGGGCTTTTCGGGCGGTCGCAGTCTTGCACAGCATAGCAACACAGGCTGAACGATGCTGCTGCAGACTTTCAAGCAGATTGATCAACATCCATTCTGCAATATCAAAGTTCGCCTTGCCTGTTTTTGCGGCAAACCCTTTTAACTCTTGGAAATTGTTTTTTTTTGGCAGATTGCCACCTTTTATTACTCCCAAGGCCGAATTGGTTACCCACGGCGGATTCCCGATGACCAATATTCTTTTTTTTTCCGTAGAAAAAAAATGCCGCCAATTTTGTAGAAAAAAGTCAGCCGTTTCAAAATGACAGTCCGCTTCAGGCACAATATTCCTCCTACATGTATCAATATAGCCAGGGTTGATGTCAAACCCGTGATATGAAGCTCCTGTCTTCCATACAGCAATGCAGGACTGCACAAAACTGCCCAATCCGCATGTCGGTTCGACAATCATATCCGGTGCCGGAAACACTGTCTGAATAAGTTTTGCCACTTGATCAGCTAATACATCGGGCGTCTGAAAGTCTCCGAATTCTGTTTTCCGTTGTCCCGCCATCAGTACACCTTGGCTATTCCCGGAACAACACCTGCTTCCTGAATCACCCGGCTATATTGCAGCCGCCATTGTAAAGCGTTTGAAATGGTTAGATAGCCGAGTTCAGGTGGATTTCTTATGACTTTTTCAGCTAGCTCCAAAGCCTGAATGTTATCAACCGGGAGCAGACGTTCTGCAAAGAATGCAATAATATCGTCTGTATTTCCGTTATTCTCAATGATCTTCCGTAATCCTGATGTGGTCTGGAAATCAGCGGTTCTGGATTGATCAACAAACACAGCATGATGTATATACAACCTGCCGGTTTTCAGCTTGTTGTCATCAAATTTTTCATACACGAAAACAAGCAGGGCATATCCAAGACCGTAGATCTTTTGTAGTGCATACCGAAAAGGACAGGAGGACTGGGGCTGTTTTATGCTCGTTACCTTAATATCAACAGCCAGTTCGGGAAAATCAATTCCCCTGGCAGAGGAACCGCAAACATATTTATATTTTTCAGCAAGATGACACTGAAATTTATGCTCTAAATATGTGCCGACCGCCTTGCCGTCAGTTACCCCGTACAAAATAGGCTCACTGTGTGCGGATTCAGTTGCAGCGAATTGCCCGGCTTCTTGCCGAAGAAGGTCAAGGGTTAGGTTCTGTTTGGTCATCTGTATGAATTTGTCAGGATTATTGTGTTGTTGTTCGGAGTAATTGATATTTCTTCTTCATCCGTCAGGCTGTAATCATGCCCGTACAATGCTGTCTTCCAGCTGACATGCACAGGATTGCTGATCAGAATCCACTGTCTGCCCCAATACTGTCGTTTTTTTCGCTCTATAGGACTGACTTTTCTCAAGAAAGTAAAGCCGTTATAGTCATCACCAATCAGTAGCAGAATACGAAATTTTTCTGCAATGAATGCCCTGCGTGAAGTTTTATCCGCATCCCATTCAGGACGTTCTTTCTTACAAAGTACCTGATCGGGCCTGACATCAGGATCAATTACTTTTCTGATATTGTTCTGTATCCGGCTGATAGGTAGAGATTATCTGTGCCGAAATACTCAGCACCTTAGCACCTCATCGGCTTAATTTCGAACTCGCCAATCGATTCAGACTCACACCGGCTTCCGCTGCTTTAAGGGCAAGATTTCTATGCACGTCCGGGGGAACACGAACCATAAATTTTCCGCTGAAACGTTTAACAGCTATTGGTTCGGGGACCGATTCGTTGTTGGCCTGCATATCCTGAACAACCTCTGCAACGACATTTCTGATACCTTGTAAAGCGGATTCCTGTGTTTCCGCTAGCCAGCTCAGGCTCGGAAATTCTGAACATAAGCCTACATATTCATTATCGTCCTCTGACCACGTAACCCGATATGTATAATGATCATTTTTGAGTGCCATGCTCTACCTCCAGTCTTTCCCCCTGTTTGATAAATGCATCCAGTAGCGGCTTTATATCTGGGAAAAATTGCTGAATTTGCTGTTCTGTGGCAATTTCATTATCCGCATATTCAAAACCCGGCGAGACAGCCTCGCTGATTAAGGCGTAATCTCCGTCGCAAATCCGGGATGCCTTCCACCAACCGCCTGGCACTAACAATTGCAAATTTTCTCCGTTGGCGATATCGGGGCCGAGAATCTTCTCAGAAAGCACACCCTCCGGGGAAGTAAGGGTGTACTTGATGGATGCGCCGAGGTGGTGATAATGAAGGATGTCAGATTTGTTTCTATGTAGAAATCCGCCCGGATTATCCTGTGTCAGCATATAATAAATGGAGGTCAGCAGCATTCTGCTACCGTTTTCCGTGTTGCAAGACAGGTTAGATTCGTAAGTTCTACGGAAATAGCCGCCTTCTGTGGGATGTGGTTCAAGGCCGAGGAGGTTGATAATATCGTTCGGAGTCATGGGAATTATTCTGTAGCGTGAAGTTTCCAGGAATCTTGTAATTTCCTTAAACAGATTTAATTAGTTAAAAATATCTCGTCCTGAATCAGCCTTAATAAATCGTTTTGCAAAAAAGTCGCCTGCATAGTTATTTATATGAAAAGTATCAAGGAATAAAGCAATGCCGTCATGAGAGCATATATATTCACCTTCTTTATTTCTTTGAAGGTCATAAATATTTATACTTTTCGCGTTTAATTCTTTAAGAACACTGTCAATAGCTTCATATCCTTGATCTGTAGTAAACGGTTTTTGCGCTATACATTGAAATGCACTATTAGTATCATTTACAAAAAGATTATTAAATCTGAATAATTGTTTTTTATCTATTGCTTTATTATACTTCGCTCCTTTTATAAATACAATTTGGGTATGTTTGGAGAGTTCTTTATATTCTTCAACCAGATTGTCTTTATTTACACCCAGCCACGGATAATAGAGTATCAAATAGTCATATTTCTCTTCCATAATAGTTTGATACAGCTTTTCAGTCTTTATATTGTCTCCGAATACATAATAAAAATCAGATTTTATATTATAGTGCGCTGTAATTTTATCAATAAAAACAAGCCCTCCACTACGAACAAAAGAATTGCCCAATACCAAAGCGGTTTTAGTCTTATCATTTATTTTTGTACTGGAACAGTTTGTTAATAGTTTTCCTTTACTGTTCAAACAACGTTGATATTGATTTCCTATTATTAAATTTGCTAGTTCTGAACGATACAATAAAGGATTCAGGGTAATTTTTTTATAAAGAGAGTTAACAATTGGGATATTAATTGTCTGGTTTTTCTTATAATACACTATTGCTATAGAAAACACCAAAGGAAGTATAATTGATAGAAATGTATAATTCCCATAGTTCTTTGATGTAAATTTCTTCTCTATCGCAGCGTATGAAAATGATGACAATATAAATAAAATAACTATCAGTATGCTTATGTTGAAAACATTGTTTTGAATATGCCAATGCGAAAAAAACAAAAACAAAGGATAATGCCATAAATACAAAGAATACGATATCAAGCCAGTTAATATGAATGGCTTGTATATTTTCTCGTCTCCGATTTTACCAAAAAGAAGTGCTATCATCGTGAATAATACCACGAAAACATTGTATCGGTTTGGATATGTTGTTACCTCCATATCAATAAAGCTCAATACTACCAGAGAAAATAATGCTATAAAAAATATGGAGTTATTTTTCTTGACCTTATTATTTACCAGATAAGCTACTATTCCAGAGCTAAATGCTAACATTCTTCCCAATGAATTATAATAACTTAAGTCTGATGAAAGAATGAACATGGAGAGAATTACCAACCCTATTGCAATAGGAAAGATATTTTCCTTTGTTTTCTTGCTTAACATTAATAATGGAAAAATCAGATAGAACTGCAGCTCTATAGAAATGCTCCATAAATGCAGCAAGTAATTATTTTTATTGTCTCCAAAATAATCTAAGTTGATTGATTCTGCCTTAAAGTTTGACGTAAAGACCATCGTATCTCTAAACATCTGTAATGTTTCCAGCTCAAGATATTCAATCAGGGAAAGAAAAAACATCACTGTAAGAGAAACAAAGAGAACTGCCGGATATATCCGCATTATTCTCTTTATATAGAATTGCTTTAAACTTTTTACATCTTTAATCCTTTTTAAAGATATTAAAGAGATGAGATACCCTGATATAACAAAGAAAATATCAACTCCAATATAGCCAGATTTCAGGATGTTACTATTGAAGTGGAATATAAGGACGAGCAGTACCGCAACTGATCTGAGGATTGTTATATGATTGAGCATGAAATAATTCTTAAAAAAAGGTCAGGTGTACACCTCTGGACATTCTGGAGTTCGCTCAGAAAACCTTCCTGAGAATGTCAAAATTGGCATTGCTCCGCAGGAGCTTTTTCATGGCCCAGCCGAAGCTGATGAGTTTTCGTGCCATACTAATATATGAACTTCTCATTTTACCATTCTCAAGCAGTAAATCCCGCTCAGTTTCTTCGCCAGTGCATAACAGTCTTAGGTCCCACAGTATGTCTGTCTCACAATTTCATTTTTCTTAGGTGGTATGGCGAACTCAGCAAGTGCCTCATTTTTCTCAAATGGTTTTTTCCCAGCTTCGAGCATCTGGAAAAACGGCTCGTCATTTCCCTGATAGCATGACTGAATAACCCGTTCCACCTGATGATTGCGGGGAATGATCAGCGGATTTACAGTATTCAATGGTTCAACATCCGGCTCATGCGCTTTCCATTTTTCAGTGAAGGCAGAAAGCTCTGTTGTCTGCGGGAAAAAATCTGTTTGATTGCAATAGAGTTCTGGCAGATTTCTGAAAGCTAAGGTGAAGTCCAATTGTTCATTTTCACAATACGCTAAAAAAAGGTAAACCAATTCCGTCTGCTCAACCCCTGGTGGCAATCCCAATTTTGCAGTCATCACTTTGTGTTCAGCCTTATCGAGCATTTCCATTTTTCCTTCCAAAGCCGTTGTGAGGAGCTGTATAGATTGCGCTTCATCATCTCGAATCAATGGAACAAAACATTCTGCCAGCCGGAAAAGGTTCCACTTGGCAATAGCTGTTTGGTTTGCGTAGCTGTACCTGCCGTCTCGATCAATGGAGCTGAATACCTTATCGTATGAAAATTGATCCATGAAGGCACAAGGGCCATAGTCGATTGTAATCCCGATAACTGAAAAGTTATCAGTGTTCATCACTCCATGAATGAAGCCCAGTGACTTCCAGTGTGCGATGAGTTCCGCCTGCCTGCACGTAAGCATTTGTAACATCCCTATACATTGATCGGCCACTGGTAAATTCTGAAGTTCTGGATAGAAGCGCTCAACAACATACTTAAGCAATATTTCTATGGCTTCTAAATCATTTTTAAAAGCAAAATATTGAAACGTGCCGACCCTCACATGCGTGGGGGCAACACGGGTAAAGACTCCTCCCGGTTCCGGACCGAATTGGCGAATTACTTCCTCCCCTGTTCGCACTGCTGCCAGGGCACGAGTGGTCGGCACTCCCAGTGCCGCCATTGCTTCACTCACCAGGTATTCTCTGATGACCGGACCAAGTGAGGAACGACCGTCTCCATTTCTGGCGAATGGTGTCCGCCCGGAACCTTTGAGCTGCAATTCAACCCCGTTGGTTTCTCCAAGATAATGGGCTCGTCCGTCTCCTAATTCCGGGACTGGTTGACCAAATTGAAAGCCAGCATAAGCCTGGGATAAGGGTTCTGAACCGGGAAGAATTTTCTGGCCTGAAAAAACTTGAGCGAGATCATCATCTGAGTATACACTTTCTTCAGCTCCGGTTTCCATTCCAGGAACTGGAGCGGCAATTTCCAACTCAGCGGCAAGCTCGGAATTAAAGGCCAACAGTGTTGGGTCAGGGAAATTGGCGGGCTTATTGCGCTTGAAAAACCTTTCTGGAAGTTTTGAATAGGTGTTGTTGAAATAAATCATGGTGAACGCGCGGAGGTTAATTCATGGCCCAGTCGAAGCTGATGATCATGCCGGTCGGTGCGGGAATGCGCCCTGCACGGGCTATAATGCTATACCGTTTTTTTGAGTGCTTGCGTTCATGATAGTTATCCCAACAATCTCATTATCATCTTTCCTGAGCAACACGTCCTCACTGATCTCAACAGTATTGTTTGCTCGCTGCGGTTTACGGAAGCTCATATATAAAACATCCGCTTCTTCGTCATAATCAATCCAAGTGTTACGAGCTTGAAGTCTCATTATATCGTGGGCCATGACTAAACAATGTGCAACGAACTTGTCGGTATCCTGAATTAACTTTGTCGCCATATAATTTCTCCTTTGGGTTTTGTAGACAGGAAATATGCTGTTATAATAAACCCATCATTTTTTGAAACTTCTCGGTACACCACAACCAACCACTTTTTCTTCCCGAAGTTCTTTGCGGCTTTAAGGCTACCGTTATTTCCATGAATGATAATATCCGGTTTTTCAACAACATTCAGAGTCTCGTGAAAATAACTCGCCAGTTCGTCATGGTTCTCTGTGATATGATACCATCTTTCGTAAGTAAGCCTGATCGGGACTCCCTTTACGGAATATGCAATATCCATTAAAATGCTCCAATTATCTGCTGAGAATATCCTTTTTTCGTCTGACGTGCAAGATGCTGAGGGAGAGCATAATAGCCGCCTTCTGTGGGGTGGGGGGCAAGGCCGAGGTAGGTGATGATTTCGTCTACTGTCATTTATTTGTGTTTAAGCAGCAGATCAGCTATTCGTTCCAATTTTGCTGTTGCGGCGGTCACCTCTCCCAGCAAATCAAGGTCACCCGAAGTAACGTGCCTATTGTCCTTTGAATGAATACATCTGTTTCTGAGTTTTCTAAGGACTCCAAAATGATCAGGCACGAAATTGGTATCAAAATCGACCATGAAATCGGCTACATTTTGATCGAATTGATCCCCTCTCCCGTTAAAGAAACTTTCGACCACCTTGTACAACCTTTCATATTTACTGATGGGGTCATCAGTGTTCTTTGCATCTGTAAAGTTTGCGTATGCATTCGCATGGTTAAATTGTTTTGTTAACTGGTCGAAACTGACCACACCTACGCTTTCGATCCCCGAACAGTAAATAGTTTCGTATATCTTATTGCAATTATTCCAATGTTCTTCTTCCTCTCGTGTTTCAGGCGATATAGTCGGCTCAATCTGTGTTAGCTTGTCAATATCAAGAGCAGTTCTTCCCGTTTGCACTTGAATATAATTATAGATAAAGCGCATTACGTTGAAGGCTCTGTTATTAACATCTGGATAACTTGGGTTTATTACGGTTCTTTTACCTTTCGACTCTTTTTTTTCAATAAGCTTTATCGGCAGTCCTGTATATATCACCGTAACCTTCTTGAGCAGATTATCTGAGCCGACCTCAATGCAAACATCAGCGTTATCAAGAGGCATCTTGTCAGGCATTGCCGAAGCAGGATCAATATGCACTCCTACCGTTGGCTCTACACAATATTCTGCTTTCATGTCAGTCTCCCGGAATTAATTTTACATAAAGTTCAGTTATTGCACAGATGTCAGCCTGCTCTGGCCCATCGCCGTCGCATCTCTCTATACCACTGCAAAAAGATACCTATCACGGCAGCGTCATCATAGGTATCATGCCTACGCCGTTATATGTATAACGACTTTGCCGTATCGAGTATAACGGCACTGCCGTCATACGTATCATGGCAGCGTCATTATATCTATCACGACAAATTCATCATACGGAATCACACCAACTCCCAATCCTTAAACACCGGTTGATACCCACTCTCCCGGATCATCTCCGCCACCTCGTCCACGCTCCGATCATCGGTCACCTCAAATTGGACCGTGGCATCGTCATGATCCTTCAGGGAATACTCACCAACCCCGGTCTTGGAACCGGAGGAAAAACGGGTAGCACCGAGATGGATCAAACGATCCCGGAATTCTGCAGATTCACGGGTGGAAATAGTGATACCCAGTCGGGGCATAAAAAGCCGCCAGGCCAGCATGAATTGGACAAAATCAATATCGGACAAAATATTCTTCGGTTCAATAATCCCCTTGGCTCTGGTCATCCGGGGCAGGGACAGCGAAATCTCCACATCCGGGAACTCCTGCTCCAGCCATCGAGCATGCAAGGCTGCAATGCAGGCCTCTTTACGGGGTTCTCCCAAACCATACAGTGCCCCGATATTCAAGGCCCTGAAGCCCGTCTTTGCGCCCCGCTCCGGGGTCAACAAACGGTACTTATAATCTGCCTTTCGTCCCTTGGGATGAACCTCTTTATAGATATCCCGATCATAAACCTCCTGATACACTGTCAGGGAATCTGCTCCGGCCTTGCACAGCACCTGGTACTCTTCCTCATCCATAGGGAAAATTTCCAGGGCAATAGAGGAAAAATACTTTTTCATGATTTTAACCGCCTCTTCGAGATAAGACAGAGGGGTCTGGGACGGGGCTTCACCTGTAAGAAGGAGGATATGACGTATACCAGTGGCAGCAATGGCATCGGCCTCGCGCTCAATCTCTTCCAAAGAGAGCTTGGTTCGAGGGAAATCCACACCCGCATTAAAACCGCAATAGGTACAGAGGTTGGAGCAATGATCCGAAATATACAGGGGTGCGTACAGGCTGATAATATTTCCAAAGTACTGACGGGTCATCTGGCGGGCCTTTTGCGCCATTTCCTCCAGAAAATCCTGTGCTGTCAGAGAGAGCAGGTTGAGCAGGTCGCACTGGTCCTGCTCATCCCGATCTAAGGAATTACGCACATCCTCGGGCCGCACCGAACGAAAATATTCCACAAAATCAAAGGAATCCAGACGAATGATTTCATCATGAAAGGACATATTATGGCCTCAAGAATCCGGTAAGAGGTGAGGAGGCTTCCGCATAGGTCCTTTTACCAGCCATCTGCGCCAAATAAGCCATCCGACCCGCCTGGACAGCCAAGGCAAAGGCCTTGCCTGCAGCGATAGGATCATGACTGGTGGCAATAGCGGTATTCACCAGAACCGCATCTGCACCCATTTCCATGGCCTCAGCTGCCTGGGAAGGTCTGCCGATTCCGGCATCCACCACCACGGGCACCTTGCTGATCTCAATAATCCGCTTGATCATTGGCTTCATCTCCAGCCCCCGATTGGTTCCGATGGGTGCGCCCAACGGCATAATGGCAGCGGCCCCGGCATCGTGGAGCTGTTTGGTCACGGTGATGTCCGGCATCATATAGGGCAGGACAATAAAGCCTTCCTGAGCCAGGATTTCGGTGGCCTTGAGCGTACCTGCGTTATCCGGCAGCAGATACTTCATGTCTGTGATTACCTCAATCTTGATAAAATCACCGCACCCTGCTTCACGGGCAATCCGGGCGATGCGGACAGCCTCATCAGCTGTCCGGGCACCCGAGGTATTGGGCAGAATCCGCACTGACTTGGGAATGTACTGGAGAATGTCCTTTTCCTTGGCCTTAGGATCAACCCTGCGCAGGGCAACAGTGATCAACTCGGAGCCGCTGGCCTCCAGCATGGGTTCGATGATATCACGCGAGGAAAATTTACCGGTCCCGGTGAGCAGGCGGCTGGAAAAAGCCACATCGCCAAAATACAGGGTATCATCTTCTGCTTTTATTGTGGACATCATCCTCCTCCTACAAAACTGAGCAATTCCACTGTATCGCCTTCAGCAAGGACGGTCTGCTCCCAGTCCTCTTTTTTTATCAGCTGTAAATTGACTTCTGCAATCACGCTGTCCGGGGCAAAACCCTTTTCCTTCACCATTGCAAGCAGGGTCGGGCCACTGATTGCTGTCTCTTCGCCGTTTAGAATAATATGCATAAAAATATAAACAAGATAAAGGGAAGATTTGCGTGTCTGCCCTTTATTTCTCAAGTGGTGATAAGAGTAAACACACAGGTTTCCCCTTGTATCTTAATAGCATTTTAATAACAGGGCGAGCGCCGGGGCGCCTCTACGCCACTCGAAATATTACAAAATCACAAGAAATGCAGGGAGAGGAAGAAAGAAGGGCAAAAAAGGAACTTCTGCGAGGCTTTCATCACTATCCCTACGACGGTACGAACCGCATCAGGTTCCAAGGGTTGAGGCACGAACCTCTCTCAGCTTTGTCCAAAGCACCCCCAGTGAAACATAGACCAATTTCTACTGTATTTGTTTATCTGTTGTCAAGGGCAAAACATATTGCAGCACATCAACGGGTCCCAACCTTGCCCGCAGACCGGGAGGGGAATCTATGTCATAAGCTGTACTCGACTCCTCTGTCTAATCTTCCGAAAACCGATCTGTAAAATAGGGTTCAAGCACCGTAGGCACCTGGACAGTTCCGTCTTCCTGCTGGTAATTTTCCAGAATAGCCAGCAAAGCGCGGCCAACAGCCAGGCCAGAACCGTTCAGGGTGTGGACCAAGCGGCTCTTTTTCTCACCCTCAGGACGATAACGGATACCTGCCCGACGGGCCTGAAAGTCCAGAAAATTAGAGCAGGAGGAAATTTCCCGATAGGTGTTCTGGCCAGGCAACCAAACCTCAATATCATAGGTCTTGGTCGCAGAAAAACCCAGATCACCAGAACAGAGGCAGACCACCCGATACGGTATCTCCAACAACTGCAACACTTCTTCAGCATCAGCCAGCAGGGATTCCAGCTCATCTGCAGAGGTCTCTGGGGTGGCAAATTTGACCAGCTCCACCTTGTCAAACTGATGTTGACGGATCAGGCCACGGGTATCTTTGCCATAAGAACCAGCTTCAGAGCGGAAGCAAGGGGTGTAGGCTGTATATTTCAGGGGGAGATCAGCTTCTGTCAGGGTTTCATCGCTGTGAATATTGGTCAGCGGAACCTCGGCTGTGGGGATCAGCCAGAGATCCCAGTCCTCTATCTTGAAAAGGTCTTCCTTAAACTTGGGTAACTGGCCAGTGCCGGTCATGGCCTTGGAATTGACCATAAACGGAGGCAGCATTTCTGTGTACCCGTGCTTCTGGGTGTGGAGATCCAGAAAAAAATTGGTCAGGGTTCGGGAAAGCCTGGAGGCAAAACCCTTGAGCAGAGAAAAACGTGCTCCTGATAATTTGGCAGCTGTTTCAAAATCCAGGATGCCTTGGTCCTCACCAATCTCCCAATGGGGCTTGGGTGTAAAAGAAAATTCAGGGATTTTGCCCCAGGTCCGAATCTCCACATTGTTACTGTCATCAGTGCCTTGGGGCACGGAATCATCACAGAGATTAGGGATTGCCATGACTACCTGCTCAAGTTTTTCCTGAACTCCGGCCAGCTCCTTGTCCATTTCTTTAATGCGTTCAGAGACCTCCCGCATTTCCGTGATCAGTGGTTCAGCCTGCTCATGCTCACCCGCCTTCTTGAGCGAAGCAATCTCTTTTGAAACTGTATTGCGCCGATTTTTGAGCTGCTCAACTTCGGCCAGCAGGGACAGTCGTTGACCATCAATTGCTGTAAATTTTTCAATCAGGTCAGTATTCATTCCCCGATAAAGGCATTTCTCTCGAACAAGGTCGATGTTTTCCCGGATAAAACGTAATTCAAGCATGGGTATAGTATCTATTGGGTATTTATTGGGTGATAAATAAATTATATAATTAAGGACGCTCCACTTGTTCCAGCAGGCTGGAACAAGAAGGCATACAGCAAGCTCATTGTCTTAGCATGACCGACAATATTCAGCAACGGTTATGTCAATCAGGCGCTATTCAATTGCTTTTACCGGTGAGGTTTGCTACATAGTAAGTGGCGTTTCTTGGTATTTTGGGGGTCAAATTTTGTGTCTATTCATTATCCGCGTTCAGGTATTCTTCAGCCTTTAATAGTACTGATAGATCGGGTCGTTCAACGGTAAATTAATCAGCAAAGGTCCTTGTGCAACATTACACTAATCTTGTTATTTTTTTAGAAGAGTTGCGGAAATCACTTCGCATGCTGGGTATCAGCCTTATCCTGTTGACCATTGCGATTTTTATTCTTTCCAGCGGTCTCATTATCGTATTTCAGGAACATTTACGGGAAAAGCTCTATTTTTTTTCTGTGGCAGGGCCTTTTCTGGCCCATGTCAAAGTGGCTTTTTTCGGGGCTGTGTATACCCTTATGCCCTTGCTGATGTTTGTGTTTTGGAAGGCAATGGGAAAACCCTTTGCAGTAACAGGAAAGAAACTATTCGGCTTTGTTTGTGCCACCTGCTTTCTTTTTTACAGCGGTACCCTGTTCTGCTATTTTATCACCTTACCCTATGGGGTTGAATTTCTTCTCGGGTTTCAGTCTGAAAGTATGAAACCGGTTATTTCTGTTGGCCGTTTTATTAGCTTTGTGACTGTTTTTATCCTGGCCTTTGGCGCTATTTTTGAACTGCCGGTCTTTATGGTCTTTTCAGCCCAGGTAGGAATATTTTCCCATCAGACCTTTACAAAGAACCGTCGTTTTGCTGTGCTTGGCATTGCTATTTTGGCAGCCCTGCTCACTCCCACTCCTGATGTAGTGAATATGGCCTTGATGGGTGGCCCACTGTATCTGCTCTATGAAGCGGGTATCCTGGTCATTCGTCTTTTACGTATTGACGAGAAACGAACTGCTTTACACGAAAGCAAAGAGAGTGGACAGAGTGAACAGGAACGATCTGAACATGATTGAACATAAAAAGGGGGCTACAACGACTATTTTTTGTACAAGGTATTAAAATTCAACGAGCTTAATGCCATGTGATTCCAACAACGCTGCTGTTACACCAAGTTTTTTTACTCCACAGGAAGGGCTTCGGGCCTTAAGAAGGGCAAGGCGGATATCCTGGTCCCTGGCAATTTTCAGGACAGCTTCAGCACCAGCAATAAATTCATTGGTGACATCCTCTTTGTTCTGTGTGATAACAGAGGCAAATCCAGTCAGGACATCCATTCCATCTCCCCCAACCAGATCCGCAGCCGGACGAGGCGTGGGGAGTCCACCAAGTTGTTCAGGGCATACAGGAATGTATATAAAATTATCAAGATATCTCAGGCAGTGCGCACTGGGTTTACTCTGTCCGTCATAACGGGTACACAGACCGACCAGACAACTGCTGATAAGGCATTTTTTCATAAAAATCTCCTCTCCCTTCTGGAGAACGGGAGTACGATGGGGCAGAACACTAAAACATGACATTCGCAAAAGACATTGCAGAGAAAAATACGAGACCGGCCCAAAAGAAGGCAGAGTAACGGGCTCAGCTTACGAGAAAAAAGAGCATTTCGTCGTATTCTGATGACTGTTTTTTTCTTAGGATTTTTTTTCCTCTTATTTGCCCCTCAATGCAGCCTGTATTCATATTACAAGATAGAAAAAAAGTCAAACAGACTGGCTGAGGAGAATAAGAGGCTACGCCTGGAAAAAGCAGCATTGGAAAAAGAAATAGATCAACTCTTACATGATAAGAACTACCTGGAAAAGGTAGCTCGGGAAAAATATGGGCTCCTGAAAAAAAATGAGGAAGTATACTATCTTGAGCCGCAGACTAAAAAATAATTTTTTTTATCTTGCTGTTATACTAACCCTGTCATTATTCAATAATTCTTTTATCAGCACAGGTTGGGCAAAAAACGGAGATGCTGTTGAACTTTCTCCGGAAGAACGTCACTGGCTGGAGCAGCATCCTCAGATAACCTTGGGATATACGCTGGATCTTCCCCCGGTACTGGTAACGCAGGGAGAAAAGCAACTTGCCGGTATCCTGCCGGAGTATCTTTCTCTGCTTAACAAAAAACTGGGTATTGATATCCAACTGGCTGTTGATCCCTGGCCCAAAGTCATCCGCCGAGCCAGAAAACATGAAATTGACGGGCTTGGCCCGAGCTTTCCTTTAGAATCCCGCAGGAAATATTTTCGTTTCACCCAACCTCTTTTTTCTCATTACCATTGTCTCTATGTCCGTTCAGATGAAACAGGGCGTTTTAAACAGCTCTCTGATCTCAAGGGACTGCGTGTCGGATATACGGAAAGTATTGCTGTTGAAAAAGAGTTATTGGATCGGTATAAGGAAATTGTTCCTATAGCACTAAAAAATAATGAAGCCCTGGCAGCAGCCCTGCTGAACAGAGAGGTTGATGCTGTTTATGCTAATATTACTTTGGAATATTGGCGAAAGCAGAATGTGCAGCCCGGTTTTGGGATAGCCGCTATCATTCCTGAGAGTCGTCTGCCAGTGGTTTTTTCTATCCGAAAAGACTGGCCAGAGCTGGTGTCCATCCTGAATAAGGGCTTATCGGCCATCTCTGCTCAGGAAAAACAACAGATTCTCAACCGCTGGCTCGGAGAACAGGTTGCGGTTCAAGGCATTCAAACAGATTTTCTTAATTTGACCTCAGAGGAACGGGATTGGATTGCACAACATCCTGTATTTCGGGTCGGCTCATTTTCTCTTCCTCCCTATATTATTCATAATAGCTCAGGAAAGATTACCGGTTATATGCCAGAGTTGCTACGCGCAATCAGTGCTCAGGTCGGATTGACTCCGGATTTTATTCTGTCCGACCAGGTTTCTGAAGTGCTGGACCAGGCTGAACAGGGAAGAATTGAGGTTGCAATGGCCATGATACAAACTGAGGAACGGGCCCGACTCTTCACCTTTTCTGCGAAAACCATGCCGTTGAACATGGCAATTTTCGCCCGTGTTGATGATCAGAGCATCAGTGATCTTGCTTCGTTACGGGAAAAACGTATTGCCTCGTATCATGATTATGCCATGAACCGTGTGCTCCAGGAGCAATTGCCGGATGCGACCCTGGTTATGACTGATACTGCCGTGGATATGCTGCAATTGGTAGTTCGGGGACAGGCTGATGCGGCTATTCAGGAACTGCACAGCGGGCAATACATGCAGCGAAATTACTATCTCAATAATCTTGAGGTGAAAGGGTATGCTCAGTTCCGTGGAATTGAAGAACTTCAGGGACATTCCTACCTTGTACGTCAGGATCTGCCTTTGCTGCAATCTATCCTGGATAAAGCCTATCTTTCTCTCAGTGAAGAAGATAAACAGAAGATTTGGAAAAAATGGTTGGGCAGTAGGTCTGCGGATATCCGTCAGCCTCTTTTCACGCTTGAGGAAAAGCAATGGCTGGCTGCACACCCAATAATCCCTTTTTCTTTTGATCCTGCCTGGGCACCGGTTGAGTTTACTGATGAGCAAGGTCATGCTCAGGGTATTTCCTACGACTACCTGCATCGTCTGGAAGAAATTTTGCGTGTCCGATTTAAGCCGATTTCTGTTGAATCCTGGCAGCAGTCTTTGCAGCGGATAAAGGATGGTGATGCCCTGCTGCTGCCCGCAATGGCTGAGACTGAAGAACGAAAAAAGCATTTTTTGTTCACCGAATCCTCCTATCTCTCTTTGCCGGTGGCTATTTTTTCAGCCGCCAAGGTAGCGTATCTGGGGGATTTGGATGCTCTGGAGGGGGGAAAAGTGGCTGTAGTGGACGGATATGCGGTTCAGGAATGGCTGCGACGGGATTACCCCCAATTCGAGCTGGTTCCGGCGAAGACCATTACCGAGGCATTGCAATTGGTGGCGCAAGGCAAAGCCTTTGCCTTTGTTGGTGCTCTCCTGCCGACCAGCTATTATATCGGTCAAACCGGGCTCACCCAAATCCGGGTAGCAGGTGAAACATCCTATTCCTATAATCTGCGTATGGCTGTTACCAACACAGAGCCTGTTTTGCGCAGTATTCTCGCAAAAGGAATGAATGTGATTACCAAGCGTGAACATGATGCCATCTATCATCGCTGGATTTCTGTTCAATATACACATCGTGTTGATTACCGTCTTCTTTTTACGATAGTGGTAGCAGCAGGAATTATTTTCTTCCTGTTCAGTTGTTGGACTTGGCGTATACTGAAAGAGGTGAGACTGCGGCGGCAAACCGAAGAAGCCTTGCGGAACAACGAGAGAGAATTACGTCAGGCCAGGGATGCAGCGGAATCAGCAGCAAGAGCCAAGTCAGAATTTCTCGCTACCATGAGTCATGAGATCCGAACGCCTATGAATGCGATTATTAACCTGACTCGTTTGTTGCTGGACACTCGTTTGAATAGTGATCAGCGTAAATATGCGGAAATTTCCATGAACTCTTCTGAGATACTTCTTTCGCTGATCAATGATATCCTTGATTTCCAGCAATTCAGCTCGTAAAAAAACACCTAAACATTCAAGCGGGATAACTTAATTACCGAAATTTTTTTTTCCAGCTA
>JAABTP010000070.1:0-20386 GCA_011389815.1 Desulfobulbaceae bacterium
CAGTTCGATGACCATTCGCCTACTTCCATAAAAAGGGCAGTCTGTGTAAATCTCATCGATAATTCTCATCAATTTGAGATTCAGCTCACTCTCAACCGCTGGCTTATAGTAATAGCGGGATCGACTGATTCCAAGCAGCTCACATTGCCTCTGGATGCTAATCGACCTGTGATGAGAGTCAATTAAATCAAGGGGATCCGAACAGAGATCAGACTTTTTTTTTCAGCCAGTCCAGCTCTATTTTCAGGCGACCGATTTCTTCATATAAGCGCTTTTCAGTTTTACAGGAGTCCTCTTTCGTTCTACTGCGTTTTTTGCTGAATATTTCGGGTACTCCTTCTTTTAACTGCTTTTTCCAGGTGCTTATCTGGTTTGGTTGAACCTCATACTGGGATGCCAACATATTGATCGGCTTTAACTCTTTCAGTGCTTCAAGGGCAACTTTTCCTTTAAAAGTAGCTGAATGGACTCTTCTTTTACGTGACATGCGTATATTCTCCGGTAGTGGCTGTATGAATTTCGGACTCGTGCCAAGCGACCAAAATACATTTAGCATTTTTAGAAAAAATGATGGTGCCCCTTTGGAGTGTTGTTCAAGCTAACAGTCAATCGTAGTGCAATGAAACTGCTCATTTTTTGACGCGGAAGGGCACCTATGCAACTTGCTGTTATTACCTTCTTTACCTACAACAACACTCAACAGGGCGACCAACGAAAAAATCTACCTTAAATAACTGTCCTAAAATGTGGGTCCATTATAGTTTTTTAGAGTGTTAGGGATTTCTCCTGAGTGAGAAAATAAAATAAATAGAGGGACGTTTCCTGTCAAAAGGAATAAATTTCAATGAATCTCATGTGCATTTGAGAACTTAGAAAGGAAAATAGCAATGATTGTAGACAAAAACCAAAACGAAGTGAAAATAGGTTCAAAAGTCAAGGTATTATCTATTGATCCTAAGTATATTGCAACGTTTTCTAATGAGGAGCAAAAAATAATGAAAGATATGATCAATAACGAATTTGAAGTAACAGATATAGAATACGGAAAGCCATTGGTATTTCAGGCTTTCAATAAATTTACTGGTATTTACCTAGCATTAGACTCGCACGAAGTGGAACTTGTAAAGTAGGCTGCAAGTTTATTACCTATTCAAAACTTTCTGCATCATAAATATAAATAGGGGACGTACCCCGTTAAAAAATCATGAAAAGAAAAAAGAAAAAATTGACAAAGAAAAAAACTACTCAAGCCTGGAAACCTGCTCAAGCTGGACTTGTAAAAAAAATGCGGACTTGTGGCAAAAAAGTTACTGTAAACCCAAAGGGTTTAGAAAGAATGTCAGATGTAATAGAAACCTTCGCAGAACCTCTTTTAAGAGATTGCAGAAGCGATAACGAAATAAAAAAAGCCATAAAATTCGCAATTATAGTTTGGAACCTGACTTTGCTTCCTGAAAATAAGCAAGACAATAAAATTGAGGAGCTGGTCAAGGCTTTGTCTCCTTCCGGCAAGATTGATGAAATCACCCAGACAAGATATTTTATAAATTTGCTTATCACTCGTAAGAGAAAAAAGTTTCCAGACATCAAAAGGACTGTCATTGATTATCAATTTTCAGGAGCAGGTTCAACCCTTCGCCTTGATATTGCATCCAGTATCGGCTAATCGCCTGCAACCCAACATTTTCTCTCTCAAAAACTATGAAACCAGATTCACATCAGGGCAAACTTGAAGTAAAGACACTCAATATCACATATGAAGGTATTGAGACAAAATGGACAAAAATGACACCAAAGTCATTAAGAAAAAAAGTTACACAAATTTATGAATACACGCAGACTGACCCCAAAAGAGCAATACAAGAAATATCAAAAATATATCTGCGGCATCAAGAGCTGCCAATTCTCAATAACTACTTGACGTTAAGTTATCAAGAAATAGGCGACACAGAGCATGCTGATAAAATCACCGTTAAAACGTACAGGTCATTTCCAGGATATCTCTTTGCAAAAACAAATTACGCCCACATTTGTCTGCGTAAAGGAGAACTTGATAAAATCAAAGAAATATTTGAACATAAATCAGACCTTCAGTCACTTTACCCCGAGAGAAAAGTCTTTCATTACACAGAGTTTCTCGCCTTCATGAATATCTGGGCCATATATTATTATAAAACCGGAGAGAAAAAGGCAGCAATAGTTTGTTATAACTCCATGAAAATCGTGGATGCAGAACACCCTATTACCCAGTCTACAAAAATTTCAATACGCCAAACCTGGTTATTTTGGCTCATGGGAAAAATCTTTGGCAAAGAACGACTTGATAAAAAAATTGATGAAGCTTTAAAAGCAAAGCAAACGTCTTGGAGCCACAAAGAAAAACCCTGATAAATCATTTCTTTATTTTATTTATACAGCGTTGTAAGCGGTGTCCCTCTCCAACCCGCCTACTCCTCCCACAGCATCCCCTCCCCCACTCTTGCCGAGAAAGGAAATATCCTTTTGCAGAAAAAGCCATTACAAGTATAATCGGCCATAGACGACAGGCTCCCAATGAAATATACCAATGAGCTTACGTTAACTATTTACTAACATCCCCAAAAAAAAGATAACTCAACCACGTAACACCTCATAGAAACAATCCATGAAAAAAACAGCAATTCTCTTTCCCGGTCAGGGATCACAATATATAGGTATGGGGCAGGCCCTTATCGAAGCAGATCAGGAAGCAGCCGCATTACTGGAAATGGCCGAAGAAGTTTCCGGCTTCCCCTTAAAAAAGCTCTGCCTTGAAGGCCCCATGGAGGATCTGACCAGAGTCCTGCACCTCCAGCCCGCCTTGACTGCTATTAACCTCATGTGCTGGCAGCAACTCAAAAAGGCCCTGCCTGACTTGGTTCCAGCTTATGCTGGTGGTCACTCCCTGGGTGAATACTCAGCTCTGCAGGCAGCAGGCGTATTATCTGCCCAGGACACCATGACCCTGGTAACCAAACGTGGTGAGTTTATGGAGCGCGAAGGCGCAGCCAACCCAGGTGGCATGCTTGCAGTCCTTGACCTGACCATTGAAACAATTGATAATCTGCTCAACGCCTACACCGGGCCTGGAATCGTTGTGGTGGCCAATCATAATGCAGAGCAGCAAATCATCATATCTGGGAATCATGAAGGACTGGATGGTTTCAGTGCGGTCTGCAAAGAAAACGGAGCCAAAAAAGTCGTCCCTCTGAAAGTCTCTGTGGCCAACCATAGCCCGCTTGTTGCCGGTGCAGTGGAAGATTTTTCTGCCTGTATAAGAGCTGTTGACTTTAATGTTCCCCAGATTCCTGTCCTTTTTAATGTAACCGCATCCCAGGAAGCCCAGCCGGAAACTATTCAGGAGATCATGGGCCGCCAGATTGTTTCACGGGTACGCTGGTATGAATCCATGAACCGTATGATTGAGGGCGGAATAGAAGTTTTTGTTGAACTGGGCCCCAAAACAGTGCTCACCGGAATGATGCGCAAGATTCTTCCCCGGAAAAGCCCTGTGACCTGTATTCAGGCAGACACCCCTGAGCTTATCGAAAAAGCAGCAAAAGTTATTACAGGATAACCCTTTTTACTCTGTATAGCTTCCATCCCTGCCCTTGGGGAGGGATAAAAAATCGACAAGAAATTCCCCTGTTTTCAGATGTGAACTTGTAAGGGCAGACCCCTTTGTCTGCCCGACATAAAAGGGCGAACACAGGGATTCGCCCCTACATCACAACCAGGCAAAAAAACAACTTCTGTAAGCCTCTTTATTTCCAATATTCTTGCTTGAAGTCGATTGTTTCGGCTTCCTGCTTGACATAATTGCTTGTATGGGGTAAATAATTCTGCTTTGTCTGTGGTATTTCTTATACTGCGGCCAAACTGCGAACAAGTTATCCGCACCTTTAGAAAAACAACTGTGCGTTAATGAAGCGATTACTCTAATTTCAGTGGATCATGTTTGAAAATTTAACAGATCGCCTTGAGGGCGTGTTTAAAAAACTGCGCGGGCACGGCAGACTGACAGAAGAGAATATTGAAGAGGCCATGCGCGAAGTGCGTACCGCCCTTCTTGAAGCCGATGTCAACCTTCAGGTTGTTAAGGAGTTTATCGCTTCGGTGACGGAAAAAGCTGTCGGAAAAGAGGTGCTGGCAAGTCTGGCTCCCGGACAACAGGTCATCAAGGTTGTCCACGAAGAGCTGGTCGCCTTACTGGGAAGTGAGGCAGAACCCTTACGACTTGACGGGGCCCAGCCTGTTGTTATTATGATGGCTGGCCTGCAAGGTTCTGGTAAAACAACAACATCAGCAAAAATTGCCCGACAGCTCAAAGAAAAAGGTCGCAAACCTTTTCTGGTCCCGGCGGATGTTTATCGCCCGGCAGCTATTGAACAGTTGCATGTGCTGGGTGAGCAGGTTGAGGTACCGGTTTTTAGTTCTTCTCCTGAGCAAAGACCTGTTGATATCGCCCGTCAGGCCGTTGCCGAGGCTGAGCAAAACGGCCATGATACGATAATCATTGATACCGCAGGCCGCCTTCATGTTGATGAGCAACTCATGGGTGAGTTGCAGGAAATTTCTTCAGCAGTCCGCCTCTCTGAGGTCTTGTTTGTGGCTGACGCCATGACAGGCCAGGATGCGGTTACTGTGGCGGATAAATTCAATACTGATCTTGAAATCACCGGCGTTGTCCTGACCAAGATGGAAGGTGATGCCCGAGGTGGTGCTGCCCTTTCTGTCAAAAAAATCACAGGCAAGCCCATCAAGTTTGTCGGTGTAGGCGAATCCATTGATGCCCTTGAAGTTTTCCATCCTGATCGTACTGCCTCCCGTATTCTGGGCATGGGTGATGTTTTATCACTCATTGAAAAGGCAGAGCAGGTTGTTGATGAAAAAGAGGCGAAAAACCTTGCCAAAAAAATCCAAAAAAATGTTTTTACCCTGCAGGATTTTCTTGAACAATTGCAAAACATCAAGAAAATGGGGAACATTGAACAGCTCATGGGCATGGTTCCTGGTATTAATAAGCTCAAGCAATTGCAAGGTGCGCCGATACCCACTGAAGTGGAAATGGCTAAGACTGAGGCGATTATCCAGTCTATGACCAAAAAGGAACGGTCAAATTATAAGATCATCAATGCCAGCCGCAGGCAACGTATTGCTAAAGGCTCTGGTACCTCAGTTCAGGAGGTCAACCGGGTGCTGAAAAGCTATACCACGATGATGAAGATGATGAAAAAAATGCAAGGCAAGAGTGTTGTCACCAAGGGTGGCAAACGCCGAAAAAGACCTAAAGGGTTGCGACGCTAACCTTATGATAATTAAAATAATCTTAAGATAGAGAAATACACCACAGGAGAAACAAGAACAATGCCAGTACGAATTCGTTTAACCAGAAAGGGACGCAAAAAACAGCCATTTTACCGCATAATCGTTGCTGATTCCCAGGCACCGCGTGATGGGAAATTTCTGGATATTGTTGGCACCTATGACCCGATGCAGGATCCTGCTGCTATCAAACTGGACACGGAAAAACTCCAGGAATGGATGGGCAAAGGAGCTATTCCCAGCGGCACTGTTGCGACGTTAATCAATAAGTACGAAGCTCCTGCTGCTGAGACAGTGTAAGGAGTGGCCAAATGAAAGAGCTTATCTCTTTTATTGCAGCCCGGCTTGTTGATGAACCAGCAGAGGTGCATACAGAACAACATGAAGATGACGGCACAGTCACTGTTGAACTTCGCGTTGCCAAGGATGACCTGGGAAAGGTGATCGGAAGGCAGGGCCGAACGGCTCGGGCAATGCGAACTGTCCTTGCTGCAATGGCAGCAAGGGATGAAAAACGTTCCCGACTTGAGATCGTGGAATAACCATGCCTGATGCCTGCAAGAAAGATATTGTCCTTGTCGGGAAGGTCACCAAGGCCCACTCTATTCGGGGAGAGATTAAGGTTCATCCTTTTTCAGGTTCCCCGGAAATGTTGATGCAATATTCAGAGCTGTTTCTTCTTTCCAAAGATGGTACCACACCTGTTCTTTATCAGGTTAAACGGGCCAGAATACAGAAAAACGCTGTGCTGCTTCAGTTGAAAGGATGTACGGATCGTAATGCAGCTGAACAACTGGTTCAGGCAGAGGTCTATGTGCATGAGGATGCCTTACCAGAACCAGAACCAGACGAATTTTACCTGAGAGAACTGGAAGGCAAACTGTTAAAGACCCAGGACGGTCAGACAATTGGACGTGTTCACAGCTTTTTGACAAACAGCATGCAGGATATTCTCCGTGTCAAAGAAAACGGAGAGGAATATTTAATCCCCTTGATACCTGAATTTCTTCAGGAAGTTACTGAAGACGAAGTCACGGTATCGCTGCCTCCGGGGCTGCTTGAGATCAACAGTAGATGAACTGATGGTCTGATGAATTAATGCGTTTTGAAGTTCTGACGATTTTTCCTGATCTGTTGACCACGCCCTTGCAGGAAGGTATCCTGAAACGGGCCATCCAGGCTGACCAGATTCAGGTGAATCTTCATAATATACGGGACTGGGCCAGCGATAAACACGCTATGACTGATGATCGCCCCTTTGGTGGCGGTGAAGGTATGGTGATGAAACCCGAGCCCTTAGCTGCGTGCTTACATAATGTTCAGGCGGAGAAAAAGGGAACTGTGGTACTTCTGTCACCACGCGGTGCTGTTTATAATCAGGAGACTGCTGAACGGTTAGCTGACCTTGAAAAGATAGTGTTAGTCTGCGGGCGGTATGAAGGGGTGGACGAACGCTTTCGTCGTCTCTATGTTGACGAAGAAATATCCATTGGTGATTACATCCTTACAGGTGGCGAACTGGCTGCTATGGTGGTGATTGACTCAGTGACCCGGCTGTTGCCAGGAGTACTGGGTTGCTCAGATTCTGCCCGGAAAGATACCTTTAGCTGCGGACTCCTGAAACATGGGCAGTATACCCGGCCCCGTGAGTTTTCAGGGCTTACCGTCCCGGAAGTGCTCTTGAATGGGGATCATGCCCGGATTGAGGAATATCGTTTTCTTGACTCTGTCCGTGAAACTCTCCAGCGGCGACCTGAGCTCTTACACAAAGTGAGCTTCACCAGGGCAGAAAAAAAACAACTACAGCGGGCCGGGCTTTTTCATCAGGTGCAGCAGGCCGTAGTCGGAATCAGGCAATCACAGCACGAGTAATATATGGATACTGCTTTTCGTCTTGATATAGCCCTGATCCACTATCCGGTTGTGAACAAAAAACAGGAAACCATTGGCTCTGCGGTCACTAATCTGGATCTGCATGATATTGCCCGGGCAGGCAGAACCTTTGGAGTAGGTACCTATTGGGTCGTAACCCCATATAAGCAGCAACAGGAGCTCACAGCCAGTATTGCTGGTCACTGGACGAATGGCTATGGCGGCACTGTCAACCCTGATCGGGCCAATGCCCTGTCCATTATCCAAATTCGTGCGTGCATTGAGCAGGTTCTTACAGATATGCATAAACAGGATGGAAAAGAACCATTGGTCGTTGCAACAAGTGCCAGTCAGTTGGTTGCAACAATCAGCTATTCAGCATTGCAAAGCGAGTTACAAAAAGGCAGAACCGTCCTGTTGCTCTTTGGTACTGCATGGGGATTGACACAAGAGGTCATAGAGCTGGCTGATGTAGCCTTACCACCGATCACAGGGTCGGGAACATATAACCACCTCTCGGTACGTTCAGCAGCCTCAATTTGTTTAGATCGGCTCTGCGGACACCGGGAAAATATGGTTTAAACTGCACAGCCAAGAGTAAAGAAGAAAGAATCATACGTAGCAAAGAGATATAATCTGGGGTGGAACGGAGGCATCCATTGGATGTTGCACAAACAATATCCGCAAAAAACAGAAGACTATGAATATTATTGATAAGATTGATCAGGAACAGATGCGTGTTGACCTGCCGGATTTTCGTCCGGGAGATACTGTAAAAGTGCACATTCGCATTATTGAAGGGAGCAAAGAGCGTATTCAGATTTTCCAGGGCGTTGTTCTGAAAAGAAAACGTGGCATGATGAATGCGACCTTTACAGTACGCAAGATCTCTCATGGTGCCATTGGCGTTGAAAAGACCTTTGCCCTGCACTCTCCTCGTCTGGAAACCATTGAAGTTGTTTCTGAAGGTCGGGTACGTCGTTCGCGTCTGTACTACCTGCGTGATCGTCGGGGTAAAGCCGCCCGTATTCGCGAGCGCTAAATATAACGCACAACAGAACAGGATCTTTCTTGTGAAGAGGTGCGGTTGTATATAATATGCGTAAAAAAGCTCCCCCCTCTTCCTCTTCTTTTCTTTTTCCGTCAGCTCCAGATGGAGATACTTGGGCCTATGAGCGAAGCCTGCAGCAACAAGGCCTTGTTGCTATTGCCGGTGTTGATGAGGCCGGACGTGGTCCTTTAGCTGGGCCAGTTGTTGCCGGTTGTGTCATTTTTTCTTCCAGCTGCGACATTCAACCGTATAAGGACTCCAAGAAAACAACTCTTCGTCAACGGGACAAGCTGTTCGAAGCACTCCATTCGTCCAAGGCAGCTATCGGGGTCGGCATTGCTGAACCTGCTGAGATTGAACGGATTAATATTCTTCAGGCATCTTTACGGGCTATGCAACGGGCCGTGCAAAGCTGCGCTGAAAGCAGTGGGGTTTCCCCTGATTTTCTCCTGGTTGATGGTACCTTTCCTGTACCTATAGAACTACCTCAACAGCCCCTTACCAAGGGCGAGTCAAAAAGTGCTTCCATAGCAGCTGCCTCAATCATTGCCAAGGTCACTCGCGACCGTTTAATGGCAGAATACCATCTCAAATATCCGCAATATAATTTCCAGCAGCACAAAGGGTATCCAACCAAGGCACATCGGACTGCTATCGCAGAGTTTGGACCTTCTCCTATTCACAGGAAAACTTTTAAGGGTGTGCGGGAATTTTGCCAAGACGATTCAAAGGAGAACAAGCAGATGGAACAAAAATACCTTTGGAAAAAATAGAAGAAAAAGAGAAACGAGGTTTGCCCCTGGCCACAGGCCAAGGGGAACGACGCTTTCAAGATACTTGCATATAAACAGTAAGCTTCCACCTCCTCAGCCTCAGAGCCTACTCAAAATAATCATAGGCTTTGTACCCTTGCTGTCGAATCAACTGGTCCCGCTCAGCGGTCTTCAAATCCTCAATAACCATCTCCTGCACCATCTCGGCAAAGGTGATCTTGGGTTCCCAGCCCAGTTTTTCCTTTGCTTTTGATGGATCGCCTAAAAGGGTTTCCACCTCAGTAGGTCGAAAATAGCGTGGGTCAATCCTCACGATGGTTTTCCCGCTTTTTGTTTCAATACCAACCTCGTCCAGGCCCTGCCCTTGCCAGTCCACTGCCATACCAAGCTCTGCTGCTGCAATGGCAACAAATTCCCGCACAGAATGCTGCTCTCCAGTGGCTATCACATAATCCTCTGGCTTTTCCTGTTGCAGCATCAACCACTGCATCTGCACATAATCCTTTGCATGCCCCCAATCCCGTTTAGCATCTAAGTTGCCAAGATAGAGCGCATCCTGCAACCCAAGCTTGATACGGGCCAAGGCCCTGGTAATCTTGCGGGTAACAAAGGTCTCACCTCGAATGGGTGACTCATGGTTAAAGAGAATCCCATTGCAACAATACATATTATAGGCTTCCCGGTAATTGACTGTGATCCAGTACGAATACATTTTTGCCGCAGCATAAGGGGAACGCGGATAAAATGGTGTCTTTTCAGTTTGTGGAACCTCCTGAACCTTTCCAAAAAGCTCAGAGGTTGAGGCCTGATAAAAACGGCTTTTCTTCTCTAAACCAAGGATTCGAATAGCCTCAAGGACTCGTAAAGTGCCCAGCGCATCACTATTGGCTGTATACTCCGGGGTTTCAAAAGAAACCGCAACATGACTTTGTGCAGCCAGATTATATATTTCATCCGGCTGAACTTCCTGGATGATCCTGATCAAATTGGTAGAATCGGTCAGATCACCATGATGGAGCCGAAAACGTACATCTTTATCATGGGGATCTTGGTAGAGATGATCTACCCGATCAGTGTTAAACAAAGAGGTTCTTCGCTTGAGCCCGTGAACCTTGTACCCTTTTTCAAGGAGAAATTCAGCTAGATAGGCACCATCTTGCCCTGTCACCCCGGTAATAAAAGCTGTTTTCATATATCTTGCCGACCAGACGTCGATTCCTTGTAAAATATTTTCAAAATAGCTCATGCACAATCAATTTTCCCCGGCCTTCTTTTGCCAGTAAGAATGTTGATTGGTACACAAGGACAATAATCGTTCATAGGATGGGACCGGACAAAAGCAACAATCACTTTCCCGGCTGATACTGTGGTGCGCCCGGCAGGATTCGAACCTGCGGCACCCAGATTAGGAATCTGGCGCTCTATCCTGCTGAGCTACGGGCGCAAGGGGGATACTAAAAAAACAAAGCTTATAATTTTACCTGAAACCGCTTTAAAAGCAATGGATTTTTACACGACACAGTTAAAAAGTGCAACCGTGTGCAAGCTCATCAGGAAAGGTTCTTTGTTCCTGCCCTTTCCAGCCAGGACATATAATGCAATTTCTTCCCACCTTCATTGCTGCTGGAACAAGTGCTTCCTTACCGATTAAGGTAATGCCGCTGTATAAATGGGTGGGGTATTTCTTATTAGAAATTTTCTTTGCCTCATCATCACCGTACCCGACCCGGGCTCCTTTCCCGATACGTACCCGTTTATCACAAACCGCCAAATCAACCTCAGCACCGGCTTCAATGATTGCATCTTCGAAAATAACTGAATCCCGGACAACAGCACCCTTCCGGACAATCACACCAGGAGACAAGACCGAATTCACCACAGTACCCTCAATCACACTGCCAGCAGAAACCATAGAAGACTGAACTGTACAGCCCTGAGCAAAACGGGCCGGGGCCCTGTCCATGGGACGTCCATCGGCTTCTGTGTTAGGCCGTATCCCCCATTCTTCCGGAGAAATACCTGAATCAGCACGAAGAATGTCCATATTGGCATCCCAATAGGCTTGAATGGTCCCCACATCCCGCCAATAGCCATAAAAGGGGTAGGCATAAACCTGTTTCTCCTCAATGGCTCTGGGGATAATATGCATACCAAAATCAATTTCTTCCCGATCATAGGAAAGTGCTTTAAGCAGATATTCGGTATCAAAGACATAAATCCCCATTGATGCCAAATTGGTTCGCGGCTCTTTGGGTTTTTCTTCCCAGTCAACAATGCGATTTTCGTCATCAACAATGCCAGCGCCAAACTGATGGATCTCGCTCTTGGGTACCACCATCATCCCAGTGGTTACTCCGGCTTTTTTTTCGCAATGATAAGTAATCATATCATCAAAATCCATCTGATAGATATGGTCACCTGACAGGATAACCACCTGTTCAGAATGGTTAGCTCTGATAAAGTCAATATTTTGCCGGATAGCATCAGCTGTTCCCTTGTACCAGTCTGAGTCCTTTTCACCTGTCCGGGGGGGCAGAACCTTGACGCCCCGCGTTCTTCCAGTAAAATCCCAGGCTTCACCGGTTTGGATATGGCGCATTAAGGAAAGGGGCTTATACTGGGTCAAGACACCGACCCGGTTCAGGCCGGAATTCATCACATTGGACAGAGAAAAATCAATAATCCGGTACAAACCACCAAAGGGTACTGCCGGTTTTGCCCGATGTCCCACCAGAATATTGAGACGACTGCCAATACCACCAGCCAGCAAAAGCACTAAGGCATCTTTTGCTTCTCTCATTGCAGTTCCTCCATATCCTCAAGCCCTTTTTGCGGCCATTTGTCCTCTTTAATCCCCGGAGCAACCAGGCATCCACGACCTATCTTCATATTATCCGGGACATTATTATTCCATCCCACAACAGTGACCCGATCATTGACTTGATCATTGATGCCGGTACTGGAAAAACCAACCTGTGTATGAGCACCAAAAGTGGTGTTGACATCGCAGACCACCTGCCGAAGCTGTCCGCCTTTTTTGACCAAGGTATTAAAAAAGAGCACAGAATCTTCAACCACTGCGCCCTGCTCTACCCGAACGCCTGGAAAGAGGATAGAATTCTTTACAGTGCCATCAATAATACATCCATTATAAGCCAGGGAATTATCAAGGACACCGTGCGATCCTACTTTCAGGGGTTGGCAATCCCGAATATCACGATGTTCAAGATTGGTGCGTATCCCCCATTTTTCCAAATCAATCAAAGGGTCGGGGCCAAGAAGGTCCATTGAGGTCTGCCAGTACTCCTTCACCGTGCGGGTATAGCCCCAGTAGCCCTGAAATTTATAACCAAGCACCTTCATTCCCTCCTGAACCATCATCGGTATAATATCCCGACCAAATTCATAGGATCCGTCTGCCTGATTTTTTTGCAAAACCTTATAGAGCACTTCTGGTTTAAAGCAGAAAACTGTCAACGAAGCCCACTCCCCTTTTGGCTCTGCGGGTTTTTCTTCATAAGAGAGCACGGTTCCGCCTTCACTGTACTCATCCCCAATTTCCGCCACTCCGAAGCGGTTAGCAGCTTCTTCTTTTTTTACTGTAACAAAAGCAGCTGTCAGGTCTGCATCATGCTCATGATGAAAACGGAGCATATCGCGATAATCCATCTCGTAAATATGGTCGCCAGAAAGGATCAAAATTTCACTGGGCCTATGGTAGCGAACAAAATCCAGATTCTGATGCACAGCATCTGCTGACCCTCGATACCAATGGGGGTTTTCATAATCTTTAAAGGGCGGTAAAATGGAAATCCCTCTATATCGTCCGATCATATCCCAGGCAGCACCGGTTCCAATATGGTTAATCAAAGAATAGGAACGATACTGACTAAGTATAGCAATCCGCTCAATACCTGAACGCATCAGGTTGGTCAGGGGAAAATCAATCACCCGGGCAAACCCACCAAAAGGGACAGCAGATTTAGGGCGATAATGGGTCAGCACGCCCAGTTCGTCAACACGGCCACCAGCCAAAATCATAGCCAGTGTAGAAGGCATAACCATAGGGACTCCCTAATTATTCTATGCATTTTCTTTTTTATATGAAAGTATCAAGTGCTTCCCTGGAAGCGCTCAACCAACTTTCATGGTTTATTGTCCCTCTCCAAGAAGAGGGATGAAAGCTTATATGAAAGCACCAAAAGGATCGCTTAAGTTGCCGACAACGTTCATGTCTTATTGTTACTCCGAAGAGGCAGGAGATGGAACACCACGTCTACATATGCCTGGTGGCAAGACGCATCAGGGTGCTGGTGGTAAACTCCTTCCCTTCACGCAAAGGGAGATTCTTCATTGGCAATTCTGCCCGGGCCGCTTCCCGGTGCCCGCCAGCTGAACCGTATTGAGCAAAGGTCTTGCGGGCAAAATTTCCAGCGTTTTTCCGGTACCCGTCACAGCGAAGAATGACCACCAGTTTATCACCGCTGATACCTGATACCAAAACCCAGTCGAATTTGTCAACATGATTCAAAAAATCAGCGATAATGACCAGAATATCCGGGGTACCGACCCGCCCGATATGGACATAGGCCCGCCCCTTACTAGATTTCACCCTATTCAGGGCAATTTTAAAATATTTCAGTTCAGAGCGACGAAGTTCAGTCAGGTCAAACTTACGAACAAGATTACGGTTAGCAATATTAAAGACATAACGGAAGGAGATTCCATCAGCCAATTGCATATTTTTTTTCTCAAAATTCTGGGTATCAACCTTGATCCCATAATACAGGGCAGTGGCAAGGGCAACCGAGGGGGTGATATTGGCGGCCCGAAGATATTCCACCATCATTGAGGCAACTGCGCCGTATTCAGGACGAATATCAATAAATCTGGCATCCCATCCCTCGGTCACAGGATGATGATCAATGACAGCATCAAACTGGAGTTTTTCAAAACAGGGTTGATGGGTTGGCTGGGAATCCAGCATGATCAGTTTAGAGTAATCATTAACAGGCAGGGTATGGAGGCGCTCAATGGGAATTTTCAGCCGCTCCACCATGGTGAGATTATTAAGCCGGCGAATCTCATTGGGATAACCAATAGTCACGCTCCCAACCCGATAACTGAGCAGCCGTTTCACGGCCATAGCACTGGCCAAGGAATCAGGGTCCGCTGTTATAACAATAAGAACCTCGTCGTCCTTCTCAAAAAGCTCGTAAAAACCGTTGAGACGATTCATCGCCGAATTGCGTTTGGCACTGCGAGTAACAGTATCTGCTATCTTTTCCAGTCGTTTTTTCTTCAAGGAAGCACCTGTAAAAAAATGCCATCTGATCCGGCTGCTGGTAACGGTACAATTACCGCTTTGTCCAACTTTGTCCAATGTACCCGGACCCGCTGGAGCGGGGAAAATGTCATAAGGGACAACATAATAAATACTACCATAGGCTTGCAAAAAAAAGCAAGCAGGGTTTTTATCCTGATAGCAATGCTTATTACCTCATCCACGAGGATGAAAACGTTGGTGCAGTTCCTTGGCTCGGCCCTTATCCACATGGGTATAAATCTGAGTCGTTGCAATATCAGTATGACCTAACATCATCTGGACAGCGCGTAAATCCGCGCCACCAGCAAGCAAATGGGTAGCAAAGGAATGGCGCATTGTCTTGGGACTTACAGGCTTGGCAATCCCCTGTGCTGCAACTATTTCTTTCAAAATCTGCCAGAAACGATGACGTGTCATCTTGCCGCCTCTGCCTGTCACAAAAAGATACGGACTGGTTCGCTTCCCTAAAAGAGATGGGCGAGCCGTGGAAAGATAATCATCAATCCGCTTTCCTGCTGTCTCGTTAAAAGGAATCATTCGCTCTTTATCCCCTTTTCCCAGGACACGAACATGACCACTGGTAACACTACAATCACGAACAGGCAGGGTAACCAATTCTGAAACCCGAATACCGGTGGCATAGAGCAGGTGCAGCATGGCCCAGTTACGAAGAATAAGCGGGCTCTGTTTTTTAGGGAGTACCAGCATCTGGTCCACCTCGGTAACTGTCAAGATACCAGGAAGCCCACTGACTATCTTAGGTGAATCAATATCAGCAACAGGATTGTCTAACCTGATCTGGTGAACAACAAGATAATCAAAAAAAGCCCGTAAGGCGGAAAGTCGACGGGCATTACTGCGCGAGTTAATATTTTTTTGATAGCATGCTGCCAGAAAAGATCGGGCCAATTCCGGCGTGATAGCATCCACTGTACTCACTTCCTGTTGCTGAAGAAATTCAAAAAAGAAATGCAGATCAGAGGCATAGCTATCAACAGTGTTTTTTGACAACCTGCGATGAACAACAAGGTATTGGAGAAAGCTATCAAGATGATGAACAAGCGGAGCAGTTTTCAGGGCGGCAATAAGGAGAAAAGGTTAACATAAAAGCTGATCACATAAAAAAACCCTGAAACGCAGTCAGCGTGACAGGGTTGAGCAGACTAGTACCGATTTTTCATTCGGTTATACTTGCGAAGTTTGCGTAATGCTTCGGCAGACTTACGACGTTTCTTAATACTTGGTTTTTCGTAGCACTCACGTCGCTTCAGTTCGCGTTTCACCCCGTCAATCTGTAATTTCTTCTTCAGCTGGCGGATCGCGTACTCCAAGTCGCCTTTGACTTCTACTTCAATCATGAAAAATCACATCCTTTTTGATGATGGCATGTCCCATCTGCTTATTAATTATTTATAAAAATGCAAATTTTATATATTACGATACACGATGACTAATGTCAACGAGATCTGGCACATTCTCGGACAAAAAACGAAATATTTTTAAGTATCAGGCAATTGAAAAAAGCTGCCAAAGCGAGAGGGCTTGCTCTGGAGTATTTTACTTCATATCCGTCACGGAACCAGGTATATGCCTTATGGATCCTTTTTGTTATTTTACAATGCGCTTGATCCAGCTCATCCAATACAAGGACGCCTAATGAGCTTCAGGAGCTGTATTCCACCTCTCTGTCCAGTCTTCTGGTAAGCTCGTTCGAGTATTTCCTGCCTAGATTGTTGGCGTTTTGCTTGGCCCAATCTGTCAATCGGGTCTTTCCGGTCGGTGGAGCATCAACATAGAGTAAGTTAGTCATCAGCCCTTCTATTTCATCGCGGGTGATCAGGACATCGTTGAGGAATTTCCCGGCAATCCAGCCGGTCCAATGACCAATCATTGGCGAAACAGAGATAACCGGGCGGCGTTTACCAATAATCTTGGCAATGGTCTCAAGCAGCTCGCGGTAGGTAAAGGTCTCAGGGCCTATGGCATTGATAATGGAATTACCGATTTCCTTTCCCTGTTGAACAGCAAGATCGGCAAGATCATCCACATAGATGGGTTGCAGTTTATACGCTCCGTCTCCGAAAATCATTAAGAACGGGATATGACGCACTGCCCAGGAAATATTATTGATCAAAATATCCTTTTTTCCAAAAAGAACTCCCGGTCGGAGGATGGTATAGGACAGACCGCTCTCCATAAGAACTTGTTCCAGCCGGGCCTTGCCCTTGAAGTATTCCAACGGAGAATCTATGGATGGATTGGTGATGCTGACATGGACAATTCGTTGTACACCTGCCTCTTTTGCAGCCCTGAACATAGTTTCCGTGTTGCGGACAGCCTCGGCAAAGGTAAAGTGCTTGTGGTTGAACCGTACCCAGTAAGTATTATAGAGTACGGACACCCCGCGCAGGCTCTCGGTCAACTTTTCCGGTTCATCAAAGTGAAAGGGATACGCCCTGATCTGATCCCCGAAGGGATTTTTTCGCTTCCAGGAGTTGGTGATGGTTATAACCTCATGGCCTTCAGCAAGTAGTTTCCGGGCAATGCTTTTGCCGGAATAGCCAAAGGCACCTGTCACTGCATGGAGTTCTTTTTTCATGGTTTACCTCGTGAGGAAAAAGTATTTTGAGATGGACGGGATGTCCGTCATTATGTGACTGTATATTCGACGGAGCAGGATCGCTCCGAGCTATCGCAGAATCACTCATCGGTACTGCTGCGTCGTTCTGATCTGTCGCAGCATCATTCTGCGGCAGTGCTGAATCATACGAACCCATCGCCGGATCATCCTGCGGTGTTGCTGGATCATTCTGATGTATCGCAGAGTCATTCTTCGACGTTGCAGAATGATCCGTACCTCTCGCAGCATCATTCAGAGGCAGGAAATAATGACAATGCACAATATTTTTGTCATCATTCGGTGCTATTTCGTCATGATTCGACACAAATCCATCATCATTCATAAGGGGATAGTCATGATCCCCCTGTGACGCAAGACAATCCCCTTGTGACGGGACATAATCCCCTTGGGGATAACCCTTCGCCCCCTGTGACGCAGGATGATCCCCTGCTGACGAGACATTATCCCCCTGTGACGCAAGGTTGTCCCCTCGGGGAGAATGCCTCGGAGGCGGGGCGGAAAGGGACGGAGAAGGGAACACTAGCTGCGGAACTTGCGCATCTTCCTGACCAGCTCGTTATCCTTGCCCAGCAGACCGGAAATCAGGTCGGCGAAGTCGGAAGCATCTTTGTAGGCATCCGAAAGGGTCTGGTTGGCCTGTGCCGTGGCCTCCTGCGCCTTGGCAGCCGCCTCCTGCTGGGCGATTTCCGCACTGTCCGCGTCCTGCTTTTTCACCTTGAGGCCGTCCAATCGCTCGGCGGGGTCATAGCCTTTGTCCGTCAGGGTGTCCTGTGCTTCTTCAACAAGTGTGATGATCTGCGCGACGAAATCACGTTTTTCCGCTTCGGTCATTGTGCTCTCCTTGGTTTGAGGTTTTGGGGTGTATGCTCATAAGTTGACGTTTTCCTGCCTTGTCCGAGGGTTCCAGCAATTAAAGCCATCCCGCACCTCTCACTGTCTTTCTACGTGGCGATTGGCGATGTGTATATAGTAGGCTGGTTATTGGTTATCACAAGCCAAGTAACGAGTTCACACTCATTTCGTAATAAAAAGTTAACTGAATTCAGTCGGTACTAACATCCAAATAATAAACAGAAAAGTAAAGCAGATGAATAACAATACAATTTTCATTGAAGTTTTTAAAGAGCCAGAAGTATCAAAAAACCAGTTTCGAAACAAGTCGTTTTTTTCAAATCTCCATATCCAGTCAGGTGCTGCATTATTTGTGTTAGGATTAGCGATAACAATTAGCAATCCAACAACAAGCGTTGCTATGGTAAAAAAAATCTTAATTTGAATCGGCATATTGACACCTCTTTTGCGCGAACTATTCCATTGGAATATAATAGCACCAGCTACTTTTTATTTTTGCACCTAAACCGCCCCCAATTCCTCCTTCAACGACTCCTGAAAGAGATCCTGGTAAACCGAATGGACCATCGTTATTGTAGCCGACGTCAACTCCGGCCGAACCATATCCATACGAGGCTCCGGCTTCATAAAACCAGCCTTTGTAACTTTCCGCTCTACAACTTTCTCCGTTGGTACCTTTTACCACTCCGGCTCCTCCAGCAACCCCCATCGCGCCGCCAAAACAGACTTTCCAAAATCTTATAGTTTTATTGTTACCACACTCATCCGTGCAATTTAAAGCAACAGCCCCTCCTCCTAAAATGAAGTGTCCTTCACCTCCATAATATGTATCTGCTTGTCCTTTTCCACCTTCACCAAAAGTATCCATTATAGCATCAAACTCATCACCCGGATACAAACCCATCGAATCAACCCCATTCACCGGATCACTCCCCACATAAGCATACAGATTAATCCCACCGTCCAATCCAATAGGATCAGCAGCGATATACCGCCCGGTTTCAGGATCATAATACCGGTTCCAGTTGTAATGCAGCCCCGTCTCCGCATCAAAATACTGCCCCGGAAAACGGAGGTTATTCTCAATCTGCGCAACAGAAATATTCACCTTCCCGAAGGGCAGGTATTCGGCCTGCCAGACAATACTACCCGAATCATCGGTAATAATCTGCGGAGCACCGAGATGGTCATTGATGTAATAATACGCTCCCTCGGCTGCTTTGTTCTTCAGCAGTAAAAGAAAATATATCGGCTGAAGAAAGGCGGTATCCGAGGGTGTTGATGTTGCCGCGACCGCAGGAGGATTATCCGCAACCACCGGCTCCGGGGCTTCCTCTGCTGGCGGTTCGCTGACCGCGATTGCCTCCTCCGGTGCAGCAACCGGAACCTCATACTGAAAATGGGCAAAGATATCGCCTTCCAGGTAGACGTACTCTTTCAGGATATTGCCGTCACTGTCGGACTCAGCAATGAGCTTGCCGCTTTATTAGCTCCGCTTTGTTTATGGAAAAACTTCAAACGACAAGTCAACCCCCATGCCGCCCAATATAAAAATACTATTTTTATCAATAGTCATGCCGTGATTAATATCTCCTGGTAGCTGCAAATAAACCTCTGCTTTCCCCCCTGATTGCACTAGTTTTAAAATGTCGTTCTCTGCTTTTACAAGGCAATTAATAGCCAATAAAAACTTTTCTTCAAAACCCTTTCCTGCAAGAAATTCTATACGAGAAGCCCAATAACTGTCTTTGTAAGTCCCTTTTAATAGTAGCCCCTTAGGTGTTTGCCGACGGTCTCCTGACAGCCAACGTCTATGACAAGGCAACCCAAGCATCGAAGATAAAAAAGTCAAATCTTCTGTTGGGTGCCAAAATCGTAATGAAATATTTCCAGCTGTCATATCGTATTATCTCCATCGTTTACGTCGATCTTTTCCCCGTCGACCTGAGGGCTTTCCTGATCCTGTATAATCACCAGCTGGCCCATGATCCTGATAAGTACCATCTGGATTTTGACTCCATACATGATCATCTGGGCTAATCCAAGTATCATCAGCAGGTCCATTGCCAATACCGTCTTTAATTTCTCCATGATCCCCAGACCAAGGAGTTTTGTCGATTGGTTTTGCCCCTGGTGGCAGGCGATCTTGATCACAATCCTCACCCTCACAAGATTCATTAAGAATGACATGCCATGCACCTTTTGCAACAAGCCAAGCAATCTGAGCATCAGTTAGACATCTTTTTATATAACTCTTTAATCCACGAGCAATATTCTTATTTCTATCCGCATTGCTTTGCCCCCCGGCCACTGCCCCTGTTCCTGCTTCATACATGACTAAAGCATTCAGCCCATCAGAATCATACCAATTTACAGGATCAACACCAGCATACACATACAGATTCATCCCACCACCCAACCCAATCGGATCAGCAGCAATATACCGCCCAGTTTCAGGATCATAATACCGGTTCCAGTTGTAATGCAGCCCCGTCTCCGCATCAAAATACTGCCCCGGAAAACGGAGG
>JAABTP010000070.1:20484-20824 GCA_011389815.1 Desulfobulbaceae bacterium
CGAATCATCGGTAATAATCTGCGGAGCACCGAGATGGTCATTGATGTAATAATACGCTCCCTCGGCTGCTTTGTTCTTCAGCAGTAAAAGAAAATATATCGGCTGAAGAAAGGCGGTATCCGAGGGCGTTGATGTTGCCGCCACCGCAGGAGGATTATCCGCAAGCACCGGCTCCGGGGCTTCCTCCGCTGGCGGTTCGCTGACCGCGACAGTGGCTTCAAGCGGAGCAACCGGCACCTCATACTGAAAATGGGCAAAGATATCGCCTTCCAGGTAAATGTACTCTTTCAGGACATTGCCGTCGCTGTCCGCCTCGGCGATGAGTCTGCCGCTCTTGCAG
>JAABTP010000071.1 GCA_011389815.1 Desulfobulbaceae bacterium
TTCCTCATTATACAGGCTTTTTATTATCTAAGCAACTGTTTTTGTGTGGCGTTGAGATATTCTTTTCAACACCCTTAAATAGCCTTTCTTCATCTCCATAGTCAAACAAGGTCCTGAGTCGAACATGATTCAGGGCCTTTCTTATATATCCCACCATATCCTTGCCCTGTCTGCATACATCAGGTAATATTCTTTTGAGAATGACGAGGGAGCTATGTTCCGTTAACCTGCCGAAACAAGGGGACGCAAGATGAAACGAGTTGTATTGACAGTCACAGATGAAGCGAAATTCCATCTCCTTATCAATTTCCTGCGTGAGATTCAGTTCGTCAGGATTGAAGACGAGCCTAGAGGCGGGGTACGAAAGATGACCCGATTACCGCAGGCGACGTTGCATCCTGTCACAGCGGAAAATTTTACAATGTTCAGCAGAGACGAACTCCATGAACGAGAGAGTTTTCATTGATACGAATATTCTGATTTACTCGTTCCTGAAAAATGACGAAGCCCGGCACGATATGGCGGTGCAGTCGTTTGCTCCGAGGATATGCAGCACGGGCAGGTGATAGAACATAGACAGGGGACGTGACTGACCAAGAAGCCCTCTGTACAACCAATGACGGTTCACAGGGGGCTTTTCTCTTTCAACCTTGTTTGGTAATGTTAAAGAGAACGGAGACCCCTCGCTCAGAATCAATTAATGGATGCAATGTAAAATGACCCGAAAAGTTTACATAGAAACTTCGATAATATCCTATCTTACATCCCGAAGCACGAACAACCTGATTGCAGCCGCCAGAAAAAATGAAACTGTTCATTGGTGGGAGCACCATAAAAAACGTTTTTCTCTTTACGTTTCCAATCTCGTCATAGAAGAGGCCGGGCGTGGTGACAAGGAAGCGGCTGCAAAGAGATTGGATGTGATTGCAGATATTGAGACATTGCCTGTAACTTCAGAGGCTGTTGCTCTGTCAGAAATGCTGATACGTCATAGTGCTCTTCCTGAAAAGGCGACGGATGACGCTTTACACATTTCTATTGCCTGTGTTCATCGGGTGGATTTCTTATTAACCTGGAACTGTAAACACATTGATAACGCAGAGAAGAAACCGCTGATAAGAGAAATCTGCAAAGACAACGGGTTCATTTGTCCCGAAATAGCAACACCTGCCGAGATGATGGGAGATTAAAAATGGAAGATGAGATTATCAGGGAACTCAGAAAAATCAAAGATGAAATAGGTAAAGAACATTCATATGATGTGAAGAGACTCGGTTCCTATCTGCAAGGGAAAGACGGAATGAGACACAAGTCGAAGAGGCACGAACAGAGCCGACCGGAACAACCGGTCACACCAGCCGGATAGTTGGGTGCATCTCGTGCATCGCCCTACCCGTCCATGCCGCCGGAAAAACAGGCTCTCCCCATCTCCACGAACAATGACCTCAGTCGAGCATGAATCAGGGCGTTTCTTTTATATTCGCCATATCCTTGCCCTGTCTGCTTACATCAGGTAATATTCTCTTGTGGAAAAAGAGAGAAAACGGAGGAACTTGATAGGGCAGGAATTGAGTAAAAAATCGAAGCTGTTTGCATGATTGAAGGTTATGCCCCTCCGATCATCTGCACGCCGGAAGAACTTATGAGTGAGGAGTGAGCAATGCGAGAGTGGGAAGATCCTATTGTTAAAGAAACGAGAAAATTACGTGACAATTATACTTCCCGGTTCAAGGGAGATATGAAAGCAATGTATCAGGATATCCTGCGTCGACAGCAGGCGCATAAGGAGAGGCTTACAACGCTTCCGTCACGCAAGCCGAAACATCGTAACTCTTCGACATAGCACGGTTAGGGAAAGAGATATGATTGAAGATCCCATTGTCGCTGAGATTCGTCGTTTTCGTAACGAGCACGCTGAAAAATATGGTCACGATCTCAAACGTATTTGCAACTCGTTACGAGAATTTGAAAAAACTTCCGGGCGTAAGGTGGTGCATCGCAAGCCGCAACTGTTGCAGTCGAAAATGGGTGGTTGATGCAGATTAACCTCCGTCACCGCTGATATCAAGCATGAGCCACCGGAGAAATAGTCTCTCCTCATCCCCACAAACAACGCCCTGAGTCGAGCATGATTCAGGGTGTTTCTTTTATATCCGCCATATCCTTGCCATGCCTGCATACAAATATTCTCCTGAGCGAATAATGAGAAAACCAACCCTATTATCAAGCTTTACAATAACAGTTTCAGGAGAAATAATATGACTAAACGGCTTGAACACGCCACGTAGAAAAAGGAAAAGGTCGTTGGCTGTTTGAAGCTGACGACCTTTTTTTATATTAAGTTGTTATCCCGAAGTAACAGTAACGTACATATCATGTTGTTCGGAAGCCGATTATTATTTGGATCCATTGAAAAACCTCTATTGTTAATAAAAAATGGCTAGTTTGTTGGAAAAATTTCCCCTGCCAAAAACAACGGTTTCCTAACAAGAGACTAACAGAAGGATGTTATTTTTGAGAAGTGTTGCCTGTCTGGACTGTGCATTCTATCAGCAGGTGAAAGAAGAAGAGGGATCTCAACTGAGAGTAGTAGCAGGCTTTAAGCAGGATTCTATGAAGAATGAACCTGCTCCTGCTTGAAAAAAAAGAAAAAATTGTCTTGTTGCTATGTTGAAAAAAGTATTGTTTGTCTGTGTTGAAAATGCCTGCCGAAGTCAGATGGCTGAGGCCTTTGCCCGTCTCCACGGGCAGGATTGTCTGCAAGCCCATAGTGCAGGCTCCAGACCATCCGGCAAGGTTAATGAACAAGCGATTCGTTCGATGAAGGCTGTGGGCTATGATTTACGCCGGCATGCTTCAAAGGCCCTGGACAATCTTCCGGAGATGCGCTATGACCTTGTTGTGACCATGGGCTGCGGTGATACCTGTCCCTTTGTTCATGCCACTGAAAGGCATGATTGGAACATTCCTGATCCCAAGGATATGGATATGCAGCATTTTAATGAGGTCAGGGATATGATTGAGCAAGAAGTGTTAGCCCTTCTTGAAGAGCTGAATTGTAACGAATGAGGCAAGGTTATGACGGAGAAGAGAGTAAAGAGACTGTCCTTTTTTGAGCGGTATCTGAGTGTCTGGGTGCTGCTCTGTATTGCAGTCGGTATCATGTTGGGTAAGACAGCCCCTGGTGCGGCAGCAGCATTGAATGGCTTTTCCATGTATCAGGTCTCCATCCCCATTGCTGTCTGTCTGTTTTTTATGATGTATCCCATCATGGTGAAGATCGACTTTGCTCAGGTCATGCGCTCTGCCAGGACACCAAAGCCGGTGCTGCTGACGCTCTTCATCAACTGGGCCATTAAGCCCTTTACCATGTTTGCCATAGCCTATTTCTTTCTCGGGTATCTGTTCAGGGACTTTCTGCCTGGCACTGAAGTGCTGGCTAACGGTGAAGAGGTGGAACTGTGGCGGAGTTATATTGCCGGGGCCATTCTTCTGGGTATTGCCCCGTGTACCGCCATGGTGCTGATGTGGGGCTACCTTGCCAAGGGCAATGACGGTCTGACCCTGGTAATGGTGGCGATCAATTCGTTGATGATGCTCTTGCTCTACGGTCCCCTGGGCGGCCTGCTGCTCAATGTCAATGCCATGCCTGTTCCCTGGCAGACCATGCTCTTCTCCGTGGCAATCTATGTTGCCTTTCCTTTGCTGGCAGGCTATCTGACCAGGAAGTGGATCATCAAAAGCAAGGGGTTGGACTGGTTTACTGCAAAGTTTCTCCATTGGTTAACTCCGATCAGTATAACGGCCCTGCTTTTTACCCTGGTGCTGCTCTTTTCCTTTAAGGGTGAGGTGATCATCAATAATCCCCTCACTATTTTCTGGATTGCTATCCCGCTCTTGGTGCAGACCCTGGTCATCTTTGCTCTTGGTTATTTTTTCCTGGCACGGGCACTGAAACTGCCCTACCGTGATGCGGCACCTGCCGCCCTGATTGGGGCTTCCAATCATTTTGAAGTGGCTATTGCAACAGCGGTTATTCTGTTCGGATTATCCTCTGGTGCGGCCCTGGCCACGGTTGTCGGAGTGCTGATAGAGGTTCCGCTGATGCTTATGCTGGTTGCTGTGTGTAAGCGAACCTCTCATCTTTTTGCACGTCCTCAATGATCATTACCGTTTTTTTGATATCGGTTTTTTGATACCTTGAACCAGAAAACTCCAGGAGTGGATATCGCATTGGAGAAGATATCTGGAGTAGCTGTATAAAACAAAGAGACATTCAGAAGCAACCTGTTCCGGCATTTGCAGGCGCTGCATCTGGTTGATAGTCATTTTTTGCGCTGTTTGGAGAAACTTAAGGCTTTGCAGGGAAAGGGAATAACGAGAGAGGTCTGTGGTACCACTGCAACGAGGGCAAAGAAGCGAGCCATTACCGGGCTGAAACATGAAGCTGAGCTGTTTGTTCTGCCCTGGTAAGCAGGAGCAGGCTGCACAATGCTTCAGCCTGGGTTGATAGCCACAGGCGTCAAGCAGGTGAAGCAGGAAAAAGACAAGGGCTGGTAGGTGAGCTGTTCCATTATGCAGGGAATGCAGGAGCCAATGGAGTAAGGTAAAGATCCTGCTGTCCGGGTCGTGCTCCCGGGTAAAGCGGAGAACCAGCTCACAGGCCAGTATTGCCGGACAATATCGTTGCCAATGGGTCCTGAGAGAAAGAAAGGCCTCTTGTAACTCCGCCTCGCTGAGAAAATGGAGGCGGTTATATTTTGCCGGACGATAGATGACATCAAGCAGAGAGAACTCTTCCAGTTTATTGACAAAGCGTTTTTGCGAGCGTTTGGCCCCCTTGGCTATGGCAGTAAATCGACCATGGTCCGGGCTGTACAGGGTGACTATCCTGTCTGATTCACCAAAGTCGGTGTTTTTAAGAACAATACACCGGGTGCGGCAGTTTTGAGACGACACAAGGGCTATTCTGGCGTTGTGTTTTGTTCAACAGGTTTGTCAGCAACCTCATCAGTTTCTTCAACTGGTTGTGTAGGTTCCAGTGGCGGCGCAATGCTTACAGGCCCTTCACTCTGTTCAGGTGTTGTTCCAGGCAAGAAAGAGCGTTCCTCTTCTGCTTCTTGGTCAGGTTGAGCCGGTTGAGCCATATCTGTTGTGCTGACCTGGGTTGGTTGCTGTTCAGGAAAATAGGCAAAGGGGTTCCAGCCCGTATACCAGCTAAAGAGAGCAAGGAAGGTTATAATCAGTACAAGAAGACTGATAGCCCAGACAGCTGATGAGATAAGGGCTGGCTCAGCGAGTTCCTTGGTTGACAGGCCTAACCCTTGTTGGCTGAACGACTTGCTTTTTCTTTCTCCTTCTGTTAAGCAGTGGGTTCGTTCTTCAAAAAACAGGCGGGCTGCCTCGGTCCCGTCAAGACCGAGAAAATCAGCATAAATGTTGATCTGGCCTCGGATAAAGGTGTCTGCTGGCAGCTCGTTATAGTTGCCCAGCTCTATAGAGGTCAGGTTGGAAGAAGAAATCTTTGTTTCTCGTGAAATGTCATGGACTGTTAAGGTCTTTTTTTCACGAAGCTGACGAAGTAACTTGCCAATAGGCAGGTTTTCGTTTTTCTTGTCAGGAACTTGCTCTTCCTGTGTTTCCTTGGCGTGTTGTGAATCGCTGTTTTTTTGTTTGGTCATTAAATGTTTTTGTGTGAAATTATGGACTATTAAGGCGATCAGAGGATTTTGATGTATGCCTGGTCGCGTATTTTTTCCAGCCATTCTTTATAGCGCTTTTCCGCTTCCTGCTTATACAGTATATTGCGAATTTCCTCTTGAGTTTTTTCATCAAGCACTTGGGTGTTGCTGTTCATATCTTGCTTATGCTCCAGGAGTTTGAAGAACATATAACTATCTGGGCGTTCAATAATAGGACTGATTTCTTCGGGTTGCAGTGTGGTTACAGCGTCCCGTATATAGGCAGCCATCTCATCTTTTCTGAAAAATCCCAGGTCGCCGCCATCAGCGGCAGAGGGCAGGTTAGAGTATTTTCGGGCAAGTTCCTTAAAGTCCTCTCCTTCCTGGGCCAGTGAATGTGCGGTCTCAATCTGGTTCCGCGCATTTTTTTTGGCTGTGGAAAGCTCAGAGGTTTGGAGGGTGTCAGCCCAGGAGACACCAAGCTGTAGTATATAATAGCCTTCAGCTCTTGCATGCTCACTGTATTGCTCCTCAAAATATTTTTCTATTTCCTTGTCTGGAATCACCACCTTGGAGCGGACTTCGTAATTGATCAATTTACTCCGCAGGATCTGTTCACGCAGTGTTTCGCGATATTGCTCTTGGCTCAGGCCCATTTTTTGTAATTCCTTCCTGAAATCTTTGTTTGTAAAGTTGTTGCGTTGGATAACCTGGGCCTGGGCGTGATCAAGCTCTGATTCACTCACAGAAATATTGCGTGCTGTAGCCTGTTGACTGAGGAGTTTATTTTCAATAAGTTGGGTTATAATTTTTTTTTGCGCCTCTAGCAATGCCTGTGCCTGTTGTTCTGGTGGCGTTTTTTCTCTGATTTGGCGAAAAATTACTTCCCCAACTCTGTTGATATCAGAACGGGTGATGACATCCTGATTAACCACTGCAACGCTGGAATCAATGATTTCTGATTCGACCAGTGGAGCGTGAATGGTAAAGAAAAAGGGTAATAATATGTATAACCAGTTGATTTTCATGATATATAAAAGTGTACTTCTGGTGAAGATAATAAGTTTAAAAAAGCGCAACAAGTAAAGTGGACCCCATCGTCAACAGATGCCCAGAGGTCTTATACGTCGTCAAGGAATTAACTATGTAACCATTACACAAAAGCTTGTAAAGACGCAATGCTTTTTAAAAGGAGGACCGAAAGAGAAAGAGGGAAGGAAAGAGGCAGGACTGAGATTAACTTTGTATATGAGTTCATGCGGTTATTCTTTTTCTTTGTAAGAGAGTGATAATTCGGAGAGGGTTCTTTGTTGACAAATTTGTGTGGAGAGCTATAAATATTGATATACATAAAAAAGACGAGCTGATTATCTTTGTGCTAATTTATCTAATTACGCATCAAAATATATTTTGCAGGAGATGTGCATGAATTCAATAATCGTGAAAAAGACGTTGGTTGTCTGTACCATTTTGTTGCTGGCCTTGAGTGGGCATGCTCAGGCTACACCTATGCCCGATTTTACGCTCCCCTCTGTTGTTGATGGGAAAGATATCAGTAGTGATGATTTTAAAGGCAAGGTGTTATTGGTGACGTTTTTTACCACTTGGTGTCCTCCCTGTCGTCAGGAGATCCCTTCGTTGATCCGTCTTCAGAAGGACCTGTCTGCTAAGGGTTTTTCCGTGCTTGGGCTTTCCCTTGATGAAGGAGGTGCTGAAGTCGTGAACGAGCTTGTAGAAAATGATAATATCAACTATCCGGTACTAATGGCAGACAGTGATGTTGTGAGTGGATTTGGTGGAGTCACTGGAATTCCCACTTCTTTTTTAGTGACCCATGAAGGGAAAATGATACGAACCTACGCAGGTTATGTTCCGCACGAGTTGCTGAAACAGGATATCGAAGAAATAATTCCTCCAGAGACGAAAGAGATAAAAAAAGTGAAAGAGGTGAAAGAGGTCAAGAAAGTCACAAAAATAAAGGGATCAGTGAAGTAGCTTTTCGTTGTTGACAAGCGTCGGAGAACAGTTTACAGTATGGATTATTTTTGTTTTTAACTACTATAATTGATATATATTAGGAGATTATCATGAAAAAAATACTCGCAGCTTTAATAGTAACCGCTTTTGCATTCTGTGTTGGTACTGCTTTTGCAAGAACAGTTAAATGTACCATTGAAACTGTAGAGAAAGAAAAGGTGACCATGACGTGTAAGGATATGGAAAAAGTAGCTGAACATTATAAAGCCGGTGATGATATAAAAATGAAAAAAGTAAAAAAGAAAGTAGTTGAGGGTTGCTAAATCCACTCTAAAAAATTTTCTTGCTTGATCCTTACAAGTGGAGGAAATTTTTGACGTTTTTATGACAAGAGCCGACAGCGTACCTGCGCTGCCGGCTTTTTTGTTTTTTGTGTATATGAAAGTATCGGGTGCTTCCTTTGAATCTCCTGATCAATTTTTATGGCTTGAAATTATAGAGAATACAGACAAGCACTGAAGAGAAAAATATGGATCCGCAGACACTTCCGGCTGAAACTCAGGAGCTTTACCGTACAATTAAAAAGCAATACCGTGTTGGCTTTGAATCATTAAAACTTGAAGATGATCTTCACTTGCATCTCTTGAAGATTACAGATATTGAAGAGATGCTGGCTGGTAAGGATCCGTTAAAAAATCCTTCAGAATTTCCTTTTTGGGTGCGCCTGTGGGAGGCTGCTCTTGTTCTTTCCCGTTTTATGGTGAAGTTACGGCCAGCTCCTGGCACAAAAGTACTTGAGCTTGGTGCTGGTCTTGCTGCTCCTGGTCTGACCGCAGCAGCTCTGGGGTGCTCTGTGACCGTGACAGATTATGAGGATATCATTCTCGACTTTGGTCGGGTCAGTGCAGCAGCCTCAAAACTGGATCAGGTCCGGTTTTCTTTGCTGGATTGGTTGAATCCACCAGAGATGGAACAATATGATATTATTCTCGGAGCAGAGGTCTTGTTTCGGGATGAGTTCTTTCAGCCTCTGCTGAACGTGCTTCGTCGGGCTGTAAAGCCAGATGGCGTGATTTACCTTGCCCATGATATGCAAAGAAAATCGGTCAGCCCCTTTCTTCAGTTGGCAGAAAAAGAATATGCTATCTCTGCCTCCAAAAGGGTGCTACGAAGCCTGGAGCAAGACAAGGAAATCCTCCTGACGCGTTTAACGCCCCGCTGAGTTATTTTTTGCTGTGTACCCCATCAGCTTAAATATTTCAGGTAAACTCTGTGTTGTTGTGGGAGGTGGCAAGGTTGCTGAACGTAAAGTCCTCTCTTTACTTGATGCCCATGCTGCTGTCCGGATTATCAGTCCACAGCTGACTATGATGTTGGCAGAACAGGCTGCCAAAGGAGCTGTCCAGTGGTGTGAGCGAGGCTACCAGCACGGTGACCTCAATGAAGCCTTGCTGGTATTTGCAGCCACTGATAACCGACTGGTACAGGATGCTGTTGTTCAGGATGCTCAGCAGGCTGCTATTTTAGTGAATGTGGTTGATGCTCCGGAACGCTGCGATTTTCAGGTGCCAGCCCTTGTTCGAAAAGGTGATTTGAATATAGCGGTTTCCACCAATGGAGCAAGTCCGGCTCTGGCAGCAAAAATCCGTCAGGAGCTGGACAAGAGATACGGCAATGAGTACGCCATTGTATTGCGCCTGATGTCGCTTTTAAGGAGAAAAATTTGCAGCGACCCTTCCTCACGCTGTGCTGACCGGAAAAGGGTGTTCCAAAATATCTTGCATGAGGATATAATCCACTGGATACGGGCAGAGCAATGGGAACGGCTTGCTCAGCATCTTGATACGGTTCTTGACCCAGATATTGATTTTGATCTCACTGAACTCACAGCGCAAGAGATAAAAGAAACATGAGCTATCCTCTTTTTCAAGCGAGTTTTACCGTCTATTGTATCGCTACAGCTCTTTATATTATCTTCTTTTTAAACCAGAAGAAGCAAATACGAAAGGCTGCACGAATGGTTTTTATAGCAGCTGCTTTTTTGCATGCTGTGAATATACTTCTTCGCTATATTGAGGCAGGGCATACTCCTATTACCAGTATTCACGAGGTAATTTCTTTTTTTGCCTGGTCAGTCGCCTGTTGTCATCTTTCTTTTCGTTGGCGCTATACCGTGAAAAACTCTGGTACCTTTACTGCTGTCATTGTTCTTCTCCTGATGCTGATAGCATCATTCGCCTCCCGGAAGATACTCCCTTTACCGCCTGAAATGCAATCTTGGTGGTTGCCTGTTCATGCCTCAGTTTCTATTATTGCTGCGGCCTTTTTGACACTGGCCGCCATTGGTGGAGTTATGTACCTGCTCCAGGAAAGGGAGTTGAAGCAGAAACGCTTTGGTTTCTTTTTTTCCCGACTTCCTTCTTTGGATACATTGGATAAGTTGAACCAACACTGTATCAGTATTGGTTTTCCCTTGATGACAGTGGGGATGCTTGCCGGATATATCTGGGCTCGTCAGATATGGGGTGGCCGTCCCTGGCAGTGGAATCCGAAGATTGTCATGTCTGTGATAACCTGGTTGCTCTATGCCGGACTTATGCACCAGCGTTTTACCCTGGGATGGCGGGGCCGTCGAGCCGCCGGGATAACCATTATTGCCTTCTTTGCTGTGTTGCTCATCATTGGGTCTATGTTACAGGAGGGACTGTAAGGTATGGGACAGGATTCCATAGTTCTCCTTGGAGTAAACCATAAGAAAACTCCTTTGGAAATACGGGAGAAAATGGCTCTTACCGGAGGCTATCAAGAGCCTCTGGAGCAATTGCGGGGCTTGGAAGGACTGAAGGAATATTACCTTCTTTCCACCTGTAACCGGGTTGAGGTGTTGTTTATCAGCCAGAACCCGGAACAGATGCGGCGTGAAGTGCTTGATCTGCTTTTTGCTGGCAAGGTGAGCCGGGAAGAGGTAGCAGGCTGTATCTATGTGTATGAGAATCAGGAAGCAGTTCATCATCTCTTTATGGTTGCTTCCAGTCTTGATTCCATGATTGTTGGTGAATCCCAGATCCTGGGGCAGCTGAAAGAGGCCTTTCGTCATGCATCGGAACAGAAAACAGCAGGGATGATTTTGAATCGGCTGCTTCATAAAGCCTTTTCTGTAGCCAAACGGGTGCGAACAGAAACCCGGATCGGAGCCAATGCCGTTTCTATCTCCTATGCTGCGGTGGAATTAGGGCGTAAGATTTTTGGCGATCTCCGGGGCAAGCGGGTTATGTTGGTTGGGGCAGGGGAGATGGCCGAGCTTGCTGCTGAGCATTTGATGGGGCAGGGTATTGACGATGTTGTGGTTGCCAACCGTACCCTGGAACGGGCCATGAAACTGGCAGCTCGTTTTAAGGGCAGAGCCATTGGGCTGGATGAAGTGGTTGACCAGCTTCTTGATGTGGATATTCTGATCAGTTCCACCGGGGCTCAAGGTCTGGTGTTATTCAAAAAGGATATTGCACCGCTCATGCCCCGGCGTCGGAACCGACCCCTGTTTTTTATTGATATTGCCGTGCCACGGGACCTGGACCCGGAAATCAATACCTTGGAGAATATTTACCTCTATGATATTGATGATCTGAATAATGTGGTTGAGATGAACCGTGAGCAACGGGATAAAGAAGCACTCAAGGCCCGCCGCATTGTTGAGGAGGAAAGCCTGAAGTTTCAGCGTTGGCTTGCTGGTATGGAGGTTACCCCGACCATTGTGGATCTCAGAGCAGTTGCAGAGTCCATTTGTCAGGCTGAACTGGCCAAAACCCTGCCAAGGCTTAACGGTATCAGCAGTAAAGAGCGAAAATCCATTGAACGGATGGCCGCATCCATTGTGGGGAAGATGCTCCATCATCCCATGCGCTACCTCAAAGCCGAGCATGCCTGTATTGACCAGACCGAGCGGATCATGCAGGTTCGGAATTTGTTTCAGCTTAATGAACAGTATGAACAGTCCGAAGAGTAAGTCAGGTTGCGTTACGGTTGCTTGAGAGGGAGTTGCAGGATGAGTGAACAGCATCGAGCTGATATTTTGGAAGATGAACTTTTTCTTCTCAGGGATTCCGGGGAATTGCCTGAAATTGCCTACCATTCCTCCCTCTACTATCTGACCCGGGATGAGGATGGCCCTGGTTTGGTGCTTACTGAAGATGAAAAGCAACTCTTGCAGGAGGCTGCTCTGGAACGTTGTCAGGAAATTGTCCTGCGTGATCTAACCCCGGATAATCGAGACCTCAGCCTGTATCGCGGGCCGCGCCGCAGTATCTATAACTGGCAAAGGTATTGCAAATTCTGTCGTAGAACCGGAAGGCGGATTGATGACCGGTTCCGAGCCGAGGTCGCTCAGACCTTGGTCAGTTTTATTCAGCAGGAAATGGAAGATGTACAGGAAGGGCAGAGAGACAGTTCAGTCAACTGCACGACCGAGGATCTGCTTGTCTTTGCTGAGGAGGTTGGTGTCTCAAGTTTGAGTCATGACCTTGGCAGGTTGTTCTTGCGTTAATAGTTTTACCGGTAAACTCTGCGGCTCCTGTTTGTGTTTTATTTTGTAAAGATAGTTAGTTGTCGTGCCGTAAAGTTTTAAATCCATACTTAAGATACCCATCGTACTTTTTCTTACTTTTAAATTCTAACCACTTGGTTCTATCCCAATGTTGCTTCATGTGCTCGTAAGAACATGCTCCCTCTACATTGGAGCAGTAATATTGATAATGATTGGTAAAAACTAGCGAGCTAAGATTGTCTACAATCTGTAATCCTGCTGTAAGCTGTGAATCAGCAAACAAAGGTGCCTCATATATATGTTGAAGTTGTTTGCCGTTTTCTGCTCCAAAGATAAATGACATATGAGACTTAGCAACATCATTGTCAAAGCGCTTTGTAGAATCAGCAATTATAATTCCTTTGTCAAAGGAACGATGTTCTGAAATAAATGTGTTGAAACGTTCTGACATGTATTGCAGGGAAAACGTGTAAATTGAGGTTGGAGGCGTTGGTTTTTCGGGATCTTTTACAACACTCACACAAAATAGTTTTCCATCGTACCTTCCAACCATCTCACACAGCTTTATGATATAAATGTGATTTCTCCTGGAACTTTTATTCCTTGGGGAACAGAGAGTATTCCCTTTTACTTCGTATGACTCTGCACGCTTATTTGACTTTGAGATCTCAGCCTCAAAGAAATTTCTTTTTAAATATAGGAGTTCTCTGTCAATATTCCTCCATTCTTCTAGCGGCAGTGCTAAACCCGTTAGAGTAAAGATAGGAGTTTGTCCATTTTTTAGAGGGACATTATGCTTTCTTATATCACCGCTTTCATCTACGTAAAGAACGCAAGTTGCCATGAAAAAGTTCTCCAAAAACAAACAGCCCGCTAAAAGCGGGCTGCCGGGGCTTGCATAGGCGTTCTATAACGCTTTGAATGAAATCTCATTCCGCTATGCAAATTCTGTATATACAAATTCTATGTTTAGAACTAGCATTTGTCAAGTAAAGTACATCATGATGCATCATGCATATGATTGAAGCATTTAACATGCCTAAAAGATACTGTCAATAATTAAAGCTGCATTTTTGCAAAACCACTTTGAGAGCGTTCTTCCGCAGTTTCTTGATCTGCCCCAAAACACCGGTAATTTTAATAAGTATTACACTCTGTGAAAAACAAGAAGGATGGAGGATATTCCAGGCAGATCCGGGTTGAGAAGGACTGGCAGGGTGGGCCTGTCGTAGAGTAGATGAGCCTCTTCTGCGTCCTTTTCCGCTAGTTTGAGAGGAGGTAGTCCTTAAACTCAGCAAAAACAATACGGATAGGAATGGCAAAACCCAGCCCTTCAAATTTTTGGGTGAGGAGTTTTTTGGTATTAACTCCCATGACCCGGCCCTTGTTGTCAATCAAAGGGCCACCGCTGTTGCCAGGATAGATTTGGGCATTGGTCTGGATAAAATTAGCCCGGAACGCAGAGAGGATTCCCGAAGTCACCGTATTTTTTAAACTGAGATCCGCAGGACTGCCCACAGCAAAGACCTGCTGTCCCTGGGTCAGCTCTTTTTCCAGAATAGGCTGAAGAAATGGGGTCTTGTAGCCCGTGATCTTAAGCAAGGCTAAGTCATGTTTATCGCTGGTGCGAAAAAGGCTGGCATAGAGTTCGGTTTCATCAGCCAGGATGATTTTGAAATTGTTCTGACCAGCAAGTCCTTCTTGAGCGCGGTGAAATTCTTCCACATCCTTATCAAAGGATTTCTTTTCACTCTGATACTTCTTTCTGGCCTTGGCTAAACGCTTTTCCTCTTTAAGGAGATCTTGTTCAGCAGCACGGAGTTTTTCCTGTTGCCGTGCCAGAGAGGCTTTGTTCACCTTTCCTGATCGTTGCAGTTTTCTCAAGAGAGCCTGATCTTGTTGTAAATTATTCTTATAGCTTGCATAATGTTGTGCCGCATTATCCAGAGCACGTTTATATTGCTGGAGGTTTTTACGGCCCTGCTCAATATTTGTTTCGATTTTTTTTTGTTGTTTTTTGCTGCCCCGCACTACATGTTTATTAGTGATGATATGGCCATCAGCAGAAATAAAAAAGCCTGAGCCAAACCCTGTAGGTGTTTTGATGGAAAGCGTACTGAGCGAGGCCTGTTCCACAGGAGTTTGAGGGGCCAGGGCCTTGTTCAGTTGAGCTGCCAGGTTTTTCTCCAGAGAAACAGCTGGTTCCTCCTTAGCTTGTTCTTCTTTTTTCCGGGCCTCATAGGCCACCCCTTTGACTTTGCTGTAGGGGATGGAAATGGTGCCGCCGTATTGTTCATAATGGACCGTGTCACCTTCCCTCCAGACATTATTGGTACTGATGATACGACCGTTCTTGAGATACAGTTGATGGGCTGGTACCTGGGAGGCTGTGCAGCAGAGTGCAAGGAGACAGAAAAGAGGCAGGTGTTTGATCATGGTCTTGAAGGCGGATATCAGGTTAATCCCGTTGATTGGCTTGTTGATTCCCGCCCTGATGTTATGGATCAGGGCGAACTCGGGTATCAAGGAGAAAAAATTATTCGGTGGAAGCAGGGGACTCAGACGTTTCCAGATCAATGGAAAGGGTTGCTGTGTAGCGACTTTCTTCAATATGCGCACCTGCAACAGGGTGGGGCTTCAAGTTCTGCAAGGTGATGGTGTAGCCGTTATAGTTCTCGGTGCGGGGAAACATGCCGCCAGTGTTCAGGTGAACGGTTTCCGGGCTTCCGCCGGTGAGTTCCAGCAGGATTTCAGCATTACCCTCCCAGGGGCATTGGGTACCGGTGGGGCAACGGGAATCTTCAAGCACCGAGTTAAAACGGATCTTGAGATCGTTGCTGACTTTTTTGCTGGTCTTGGGTTGCAGTTCTACGGTTTGGGGGAAGTCTTCCTGTTGGGGGCCTTGGGCGCAGGCGCTGAGCATAAGCAGGCAAGCGCAGAGTACGAGTAGTTTCTTCATGGTGTTTTCCTCCTTTTTTGTGGGATAAAGGGTGTACGTCTTATTTTTTAGCCTGTTGCCGATTTGTCGTTCTTCGGTACAGGGAATGCTTTGTTTGTGTTGAAGGAGTCTGTCTTCTTGCGGATATCTGTCGTGAGCAGACGAACATCCATAATCTCCTTGCGAACGTCCGAGACGAGCAAATCAACATCCAGAATCTCATCTGGTACATCCGAAACGAGATACTGGACATCCAGATTCTCATCTGGTACGTCCGCAACGAGATAACGGACATCCGTAACCCTGTCTGGAACGTTCGTATCCTGCTAACGCACGTTGATCGTCTCGTTGTCCATGTTTAAATGCTGTTAACATACGTTTGTTTGCTGTGCTTGTATCCATGTTTCCGCTCCAAGGCTCCCTGTCTGATTGCCTCCTCCATTTCCTCAAGAGATACAGGTTTACCGGTGTGCTGCAGAATTCCGACAACTTCGTCAAGCTGTGTCGGTTTGAAGGGTTGTGCTGATTTCAGGAGCACACCGTCTCCGGTATCAATAATCTGCAATTTTTGCCCCGCATTCCAATTGTACCGGGAAAGGATATTTTTCGGCAGGGAGACCCGCCCCTTGCCTGAGAGTTTTGCCGCCTGCATGGATATCACCTCGCGCTATAAAATTCTTTCCGATTTGTAACGGCTTCAGCATATCCGCCAAGTCAGCGGAAAGCAATCCTCTTATTCTGCGCCGTCCTTCTTTGCCGCTATCCCCAGCTTCTTTATAATCTCCTCAATCCACTCTGTCTCGCCGGGTAGCTTGAGGCGTTGGGCATCAGCTAAGGCGAGGCGAAGCAGGTGCTCAATTTCTTCTTTGTTGGTCTTTGCATCTATTTCATGAAGCAAACGGGCGATGTCAGTTCGGCAAAGCAATAAGGAAAATACATCTCCGAGCTTTTCATAGACAGGAAGCTCCTCTTTTTGATAAATTTCCAGAGCCTTGTCAAGTTCTCCTCTGGCCTGGAAAATGTCGGCAATCTTGCCCATTGTGACGGCTTTTTCTCGTACATCACCGAGCTGTTCATAGACCGGAAGTTCTTCCTGCTGCCGGATTTCCAGAGCCTTGTCGAGTTCCCCTCTGGCTTGGAGGATGTCGGCGATCCTGCCCATAGTGACGGCTTTTGATCGTACATCACCGAGTCGTTCATAGACGGGCAGTTCTTCGTTTCTGCGAATATCTAGAGCCTTATCAAGTTCCCCTCTGGCCTGGAGTATATCGGCGATATCCCCCATAGTGACGGCTTTTGCTCGCACATCACCAATCTTTTCATAGACGGGCAGTTCTTCGTTTCTGCGAATATCTAGAGCCTTATCAAGTTCCCCTCTGGCCTTGAGTATGTCGGCGATCTTGCCCATTGTGACGGCTTTGTTGCGTACATCACCCAGCCGTTCAAGGATTGGAAGTATCTCTTGGTGTCGAATGTTAAGGGCTTGATCCAATTCGCTGCGTTGCTGAAATAAATCTGCTATTCGATCCTTAGTTTCCGCCTCTTCTCGCTCATTATGGAGTTGCCGGAAGACAGGGAGAACTTTTTCTTTGAGAATACATAACGCAGTATCAGGATTATCCTGAGCAGACATGATGTCGGCCAAGTCACGCTGGGTAACGGCTTGGGCTTCAATTTCGTCCAACTCCCTGTACTCCGCAATCGCCTCTGTGAATATTTGTTCGGCCTTGGCATATTCACCGATTGATTTATAGAGATTACCCAGTTCCCGCTTCAGGTCGGCAGTGCTTAACGATGACAATTCCACTGGCCGGGCAAGAAACTCTTCAATCTCCCTGATCCGTTCCTGTTTCCCGGCAACTTCCATGTTCGAGTTTTTGAGCCAATCAAAAGCTATTCGTTCCACCGGCTCAACCGGCACTGTGAAATCCAGCACCTGTTCCCGCCAGGCCCAGAAGTCTGCCGCCTGCAAGGCCATCTCCCGTACTAAAGGTTCGGGCAGCCAGAAGGCCAGGATACCGGCGCAGGTTCGGGCGATATGTTCCCGGTGGTAGTTCAGCCCCTTGAAAAAGGCCCGCTGCTTTTCCTCCCCCAAACTCTCCAGATTGATCAGATGGAGAATCCGTCCCTGTTCTCCTTTTTCCAGCTCCGCTTCAAATGCCTCAAACCCGCCCGGCTCTTTCAGGTTCAGCACCCGGCTGTGTTCCTGTCCGAGAAATTCGATCAGCCCGTCCCGATAGGAAGGCCGGTTCTGTTGCAGGATAAGCAGGCAAGAGCCGCTGCCCCGTTGGATCAGGTTCTGCAAACGGATCAGGCTGCCGGAATGCTCGGCCTGCACCTGCCAGTTTTTCCGCCCCGTTGTTGTCATTTACTCGGTCGCATACTTGGCCTTTTTGTAGCCGGGCAGGGTGGTGATCAGCGGGTGGCTCTTCCAGAAATAATCGTTATACTCCAACAGGATCAGGTTGTAGAGCATCAGGCTGCTCTGCTCGTCCGTGAAGTCGTCCGGCGCATCCGGGTGCATGTCAATCTGGACCAGCCGGCTATAGTCTTCCGTATTGATGAAGCGGCGATACTCATTGGCCACCTGCTTGACCGCCTTTTCAGCAGCACTCCGGTCAATACGTTCTTCATCCGCATAATTAATCGCCACATTGAGGAGGCGGAGCAGATCCCGTGGATGACCGCCGCTGAAGCGGACCAGATAATCCACCGTATCGATCTCATCAAAGAGCTGCTCCGGAACCCGGCGCAGGGCCAGCTCCCGCATCACCGCAATGTTTTCCGGGATATCTTCCCCGTCCCGATCCCGTACTTTGAGCATGGGCAGGCGGAAAGGTTGGTTAAAGCTGGCCGTGATGCAGTTGTCCTGATGGAGGAGATGGATAGGGGCGCAGTAGATGAACAGGCCGTTGATCTGGGTGAGCTGGTGGACATCTTCGACAAAGAACTTGGGCGCGTCCTCCTGATCCAGGCGGTCTGTGCCGTCCACAGTAAAGAGGATGCGTTGTCCTTTACCGGCAGCCCGAATTTTTTCCTCACCAGCCAGGATGAGCTGGTTAAAGGCATCGGCAAACTCGGTAAAGTTATTGCGCACCACCAGGCGCAATTCTTCCCGATAGGTTGAACCAATATTGATTTTATTGGTCAGCTCGCCAAACAGCTTGCCCAGCCAGGGAAGGCCGGTCTGTATCTTTGCCCCTGCCTTGACCTCAGCGGCAAAATCCTGAAGCGCGGTATGGACTTCCACCCGTTCTTTAAACCAGTTTTCCAGCCGGGTCAGAAAGACCTGATCAATGACAATGCCGTCTTCTTTTTCCAGTTGTTCCAGCAGGGCCGCTGCCAGGGCCAGGAGCACGTCCGAGTACTTGAGATTGTTGATGTCCAGCTTTTCCAGACAGTCGAGATGGATAACGTAATAGCGATCCGGGGAGTGGAGATAATCGGCAATGCGGAGTAACTCAGTGCTTTTGCCGCAACCGCGATGACCGGTAAAGAGGGTGTACTGTTTGCGGGGCGCAGCAGGTTTGCTATGTGCCATGCCCTGATTGTCTACGTTCAGCTCCCGGTAGAGCCGTTTGAGGCTGAAATCCCCCCGGGCCGAGTCAGTCTTAACATAAAGGGGATCACCGGGTTTAAGCGGTTCATTAAAGGCCAGCTGGCTCTTGGCCTCCCAGATGGAAATGTCTTGGTTAAGGTGAACCATGGTTTTGTATGCATACAGTAGGTGGTGATGCCCTGCCGTGCGACAAAAGAATCTGTGGCAGAGAGTGTATTTCAGGGGAGCAATATATTGCGTTGCTCGCCTGTATTCTATAGAATACCATAAACTGTTCTTTTTTTCCTTTCAAATACTTTTACGTTATCGCTCTTGTCTATGTTTCAGCTGAAAATTCATCCTCGAAAAACAGCCCTCTTTTTTCTGGCAATCGTTGTTGCTCTGACTGTGCTCCATAGTGTTGTTCAGGCCATTTTTTTATCCACTATGAATGAGAATCTTGTGGAACTCAGTGAATTTGTCGATTTGGATATTGAAAAAAATCTTCCCTCACTCTACTCAGCGTTTGCTATCTTCTTTTGTTCCCTTCTCTTTTTTTGTATCTCCTTGTTGGAAAAAAAGCAAGGGCAGCAGCATGGTTACTGGCTGGGGTTGGCCTGCGTTTTTCTTTTTTTATCATTTGATGAGGCCTTTGTCCTGCATGAGGGGCTTGGTGATTTTACGGAAGCATATATGAACCAGACCGGGATACTGGAAGCCAGTGGATTGCTCTACTTCCCCTGGATTCTTCCCTATGCTTTTTTGACAAGCATCTTAGGAATCATTTATTTCCCTTTCTTTTTTCGACTCCCTCGGAAGACTTTTATCCTTTTGGTTGTATCAGCAGTTATCTTTCTTACTGGTGCAGTTTTTTTTGATATGCTGGGCGGGAAGGAGGCAGAACTGCACGGTTATTACACTGTGACCTATACCCTTTTGTATACTATTGAGGAGTTTCTGGAGATGAGCGGGATAGTTCTGTTGATGTTTACCCTGCTTGATTATATTGAGCAGAAATATGGTCATCTTTGCCTTTCCCTTGAGGAACGGGAATCATAAAAGAAAGCTAGGTGATGCCCACACCTGGTACTGTTTCAGATACGTACAACCGCCGCATGTATTGTTCTGATGCGCAAGTCAGCTCAATTATATTCCGCTCTCAACGCATCTTTTTTTAATTCTCCTGTTGCCCGCCTTTTTTTGTAGCGCCTCTTTCTGTAAATAATGAGCAATTCCATAGAGGTCACCTGTAAACGATCCCCTGGGAAGAGATATTTTTTTCAAGGTATCGTAAAAAAAACGCAAAAAACCTTTCTCTTTCATCTCACGTTAACTTTCCCTTTGCTATCTTGGAATCATAAACAAGAGCAATTTAAGTTTTACCCATTATCACAAACGGAGATTTCAAGGCAAACTGAAAAAAACGAAAAAACCTTTTCCGGTTAATCTTTCGTTAATTTTTTTTTGTTATCCTGGAATCATAAACAAGAGCAATTCTCTTCACCCCATTATACAAACGGAGATTTATCATGAAAAAGACAACAACAGCCCTGACCCTGATTGGATCGTTCCTCGTACTGGCACTTGTTGCAACTGCCCACAGCAGTGGACGCGGCAGTGGATACGGCAGCGGATACGGCTATGGATACGGCGGTGGATACGGCAGTGGATACGAGCGCGGCAGCCGCTACGAATATCGCGGTGGACGTTACGATAATGATGATCGGTATGAATATCGAGGCAACGGCCGTCGCTACTCCGATGATGATCGCTATGAATATCGCAACGGTCGCTCCTCTGACGATCGTTATGAGTACAGACGCCGATAATGAAACGTTCTCACGCATGACAGGTATAGTACGAAGGGAGTAATCCCTTGCTGTAATCAAGAAATGATCCCTCTGAAAAGGGGGATTGTTCCAACAGGCCCCTGACAGCCTTTTTCTGCTAGCTGGTTAATCTTTTAATTTTACACCAGAAAAAAATGGACATTTGAGA
>JAABTP010000072.1 GCA_011389815.1 Desulfobulbaceae bacterium
CGACTCTTCAACTCTTTTCTATATTTTACACGATCATTATGGATTTATTGAATAAAAAATGGGAATTCCTATCCTTTTAAATTAACCTTTAATAACCATTAAACATAATGACTTAAAAAAGTAAACAAAGACCTCCTTATTTTCCGAAAAAAAATATCCACACCGGTATAACAGAGCAAAATCAGAGTACGCAATGATGCGGGCTACAAGGTAGGGGTCACAAGTTCAAATCCTATCGCACAATCACAATATAAAAAAGGGGCAAACCCAAAGGCCCACCCCTTTCACATACTCCAAAGAGCAACCAAAGTCACTCATTTTTTTACCAACAAATCACCCCAAAACCTCAACCCGAATAGCACAAAGCTTATACTCCGGTGTCCGAGAAAGCCGATCCAGCGCATCCAGAGTCAGGAGGTTCACCGGGGTCTCCGCATAGTTATAGGTGGTGAAGATCGTGCCGGGCTGGCTGCGCTCGGTGATCTCCGCCTTGATGGTGACCTCGCCCCGTCGGGAGGTAAGTTTCAGCATATCGCCCGACTTGATACCCAGACGCTCGGCATCCGCCGGGTTGACCTCGGCCAGGGCTTCAGGTGCAATATCATCGATCTCCCGTGTCTTGCCGGTCATGCTGCTGAAGTTATAGCGGGCATAATGACGGCCTGTGGTAAAGAGCATGGGATACTCGTCATCCACCGGCTCTTTGGGCGGCATGTATTCTTCCGGCACAAACAGACCCTTGCCTCGGGTAAAAGACTCGGTATGGAGAACCGGAGTTCCCGGATGATCGGCATCCGGCACCGGCCATTGCAGGCCGACCTCTTCCAGTCGGGCATAGCTCATGCCGCGATACTGAGGCAGCAGCTCGCAGATCTCTTCAAAGATATCCTCCGGCTTTTCATAGCCCATAGAATAGCCCATGCGCTCGGCCAGCTCAGTGAAGATCTGCCAGTCCGGTTTGGCCTGTCCCAGCGGTTCCACAGCCTTGCGCACCCGCTGCACTCGTCGTTCCGTGGAACTGAAGGTACCATCCTTTTCCGCAAAACTGGCCGCAGGCAGGACAACATCCGCTTCCTTGGCCGTGTCAGTCAGGAAGAGATCCTGGACAATCAAAAATTCCAGATGATCAAGAGCCTTGTGGACATGCCCGATATTGGCATCGGCAATAGCCGGGTCTTCCCCGAACACATATAAGGCCCGGATTTCATCGTTGAGGATATTATCCCAGATCTCCGTAGCAGGCTTACCCGGCTTGCGGGGCAGCTTCACACCCCAGCGTTTTTCATATCTGTCGAACAGCTCATCATTATCCAGCGCACCATAACCTGGCATGGTGTTAAACAGGGCACCCATGTCACAGGCTCCCTGGACATTATTCTGTCCGCGCAACGGATTACAGCCACCGCCTTCCACGCCGACCTTACCGCAGAGCATGGCCATGTTGGCAATGGATTTTACACGATCTGTACCGGTATGGTAATGGGTTATGCCCATACCGTGGTAAAAGGCATGACGGCCCGGAGCCGCATACATGCGGGCTGCTTTCTCCATATCAGCAACACTGAGACCGGTGATCTCAGCAACCCGTTCCGGGGTGTAGCTCTCCACCAGTTCTTTCAGTTCATCGAAATCCTCTGTACGTTCAGCAACAAATTCCTTATCCCAAAGATCTTCTTTGATGATGATATGCATCAGGCCGTTAAGCAGGGCCACGTCCGTGCCCGGTTGGATACGCAGCCAGAGATCAGCCCGTTCAGCCAACTTGGTCTTGCGGGGATCAACCACCACCAACTTTGCATTCCCCTTATCCAGGGCCTGATGGATACGCAGGCCGATAGTGGGATGGCTGGTGTCCGGGTTGGAGCCAATCATGAAAAAGAGATCCGTCTTATTATTGACAACATCGGCGATGGAGTTGGTCATTGCGCCGGAACCGAATGTGATGGCCAGACTGGCCACCGTAGGTGCGTGTCAAAGCCGGGCACAGTGATCAATATTATTGGTCCCGATCACCGTGCGCATGAACTTCTGCATGAGAAAATTTTCTTCATTGGTGGCTCGGGCGCAGGAGAATCCGGCAACGGAATCTGCCCCAAACTCCTCCTTGACTTTCCCCAGCCTGTCCGCGATAACATCATAGGCCTCATCCCAGGTGGCCTCCACCAACTCGCCGTCACGGCGAACCAGAGGAGTGGTCAGGCGTTCTTTGTCCTGGGCAAAGTTATAGGCAAAGCGGCCTTTAACACAAAGCGCACCGTAGTTGGGTGCCAGATCCGCTTCCGAGGTGGCCTCCATAATAGTGTCGCCCTTGACCTTGAGCTGCATCTGGCAGCCAGCCCCGCAATAAGGGCAGGTGGTGCGTACCTTACGGGTCTCCTCGGTCAAGATCGGAGAAAGCGTATCTTTTTTAGTGATGGTTCCGGTGGAGCAATGATCAGCGCAGTTGCCGCAGTTCACACAGTTTTCGTTAAAGATCAGGGAGATGCCGGTCGCCCGGCCCTGCTCATCCACAGAGGCACTGAGATCCAGAGCATCGTATTCGCAGGCATTGGTACAGCGGCGGCAGTACACGCATTTATTCAGATCTACATTCAACATGGGATGAGATTGATCCAGGCTGTACGCCGGGACCGTGCCCATGCCGGTCTTGCTCAGATTGATGCCAGTATCAATACAAAGGGTCTTGAAATCACAGTCATCATAGGCCATGCAACCGCATTCCAGACAACGATCCGCCTCTTGTTTGGCAGCAGCCTCATCAAAACCCAGCTTAACCTCTTCGTTGTCCAGTACTGCTGTTTCCGGGATCCGGGCAGGCATGGGAGTGCGTTCCTGTTTATCAAAACGCTCCAGCACCTTGGGATCATCAGCTGATTTGCCCCGTGAAAAGTTGAAGCGGCTCTCTGCCGGAGCCGGTGCAAGGCCCATTACCGCAGCATGGATAGATTCTGCGGCCTTGCGTCCGGAACTTACCACCTGGATCAGGGGGCGGGAACCGCCAGCTGCCTCGCCTGCGGCATAGACCTTGTCCATGCTGGTGAGAGCGGTCTTGGCATTGGCCTTGATGAGATTTTTCGGGTTCAGGGCCACATCTGCTGCCGGATTCTCATCACCGGCACAGACCATCTGCCCCTGGGCAGCAATGATCGTATCCACAGACAGGGTGTCAAAGCTCTCAGGAACCGGTTGCAGTTTTTGTTTACCTTTTTTATCCGGCTCACTCAATTCCAGCTGATGCATGACCAGTTCCAGTCCGGCACCCTGTTGTTTGATCTCGCAGGGATCCTTCTGAAAGAGAAAATGTGCTCCTTCTTTTTCCGCCTCTTGAAGAGCCACCGGATTGGCACCCAGTCCTGAGCTATCCTTCTTCGGATTAACAATGGTGACCTCATAGCCCAGACGACGCAGAGAGCGGGCCGCTTCCATAGCCACATTATTGCCACCGAGTACCGCTGCGGTTTTACCCTGCTTGACTTCCTTACCTGCATTATAGTTGCGGAGAAAATCCAAGGCAGTTTGCACTCCGGGCAGGTCGCTGCCAGGTAGTTCCAGGGGTTGATCAACCCCGGCCCCGATGGTCAGTAGTACCGCATCGAACTGGCTGTTCAGTTCATTCATGGTCATCTCCTGACCAAGACGATGTCTGCATTTGACCTCAATACCCAGCTTGAGAATGGTATCAATCTCGTAGTCCAGGATCGTATTCGGAATTTTAAACTCCGGCACTGCATAGCGGAGGAGACCGCCGAGCTTTTCTTCAGCCTCGTAGATGGTGACAGCGTGCCCGTTTTTCGCCAGATAATAGGCACCGGCCAGACCCGCAGGTCCACCACCGACCACAGCGATTTTTTTTCCGGTTGCAGGTTGGGCAGTAATCCCCAGATCCACCTGATTCTCCATGCACCAGTCAGCCACAAAGCGTTTCAGGTTATTAATGGCAATGGGGGCATCCAGCAGCATCCGGCGACAGCGACTCTCGCAGAAACGTCGGCAGAGCCGGCCCACAGAAAAGGGCAGGGGATTTTTTTCCATGACCAGCCGGACCGCCTCAGCATACTGGCCTTTAGCCACATGGGCAATATAGCCCTGGACATTGATCTGACCGGGACAGGTCAGGCTGCACGGGGCCTTGCAATCGCCGTAATGGATGGATGCCAAGGCTGCAACCCGTTCCTGACGATGGCCCTTGACCTCATCACTGTCCGTGATGATGACCATGCCTTCTTCCGCCGGGGTACAGCAGGCATGGAGCAGGTCTGGCTGACCTTCACAGGCCACGGCACAGACACCGCAGTTTCCGCATTCTCCAGATTTGTTTTCAGGGAGGTGACAAAGAGTCGGAATGGTGATTCCGGCTTGTTGGGCTGCGTCCAGCAGGGTTGTACCCTGTTCGACCGAGATCTGAACGGCATCAACGGACAAGCTGATTTTTTTCATACGTTTGATGTCCTCAGTAATAACTTTAGTGATGGAGCTTATAGAAATAACAACGAAGTCTTGACTTGATAGTCATTTAAAGAGATGGAACAATATGACAAAGAGGATAACATTTTTGAGAAGAATTGTCAATCTTACAAAGATGTGAAGATGGAAAAGTAACCCTTTCCAGGGAATGAGCATAGGCCAAGGCTGTTCAATTCCAGAAAGACTTGTATTTTCAAGTCAGATATAGTAATTCATACTGAAAAACTTTACACGAGGCTTCTTGTCGTAAGATCCACTATTTTATGAATATTCAGTAACCCGCAAATATCCCGGCGAGCTGGGGAAAAAGTGAAACGATAATGCAAAGATTTTCCGATCAAGAGCTTGAGGCTTTACTTGATGACACGGAATCAGATCGAGTAGAGCGAAAGGAATCTTTTAAGGGGGATACGCCCAAAAAGGCCCGGCAAGCTATTTGTGCTTTTTCTAATGACCTACCCAATTATAATCAGGCAGGTATCCTTTTTATTGGCGCAAAGGATAATGGAGACCCTTCGAGTGTAGAAATCACTGATCAGTTGTTGCTTTCCCTGGCTGATATAAAGTCTGATGGTAATATCCTGCCGCTTCCAGTACTCACCGTTGAAAAACGGGTTTTAAAAGGCGCAGAGATGGCGGTTGTTACTGTTATGCCGTCGGATATGCCGCCTGTGAAATATGAAGGGAGAATCTGGGTTCGTACTGGCCCACGCCGCTCACTGGCTAATGAACAGGAAGAACGAATTCTCAACGAAAAAAGACGGTATAAGAATCTCCCCTTTGATATCTATCCCATACCAACGGCACAACTCAGCGATTTATCTCGGATGATTTTTGAGAGCGAATATCTGCCCGTCGCTTTTGCCTCTGATATTCTAGAAGCGAATAACCGAACATATGAGGAACGCTTGGCCTCTTGTAAGATGATTGTCTCTCCTGATGATCCGGTGCCGACTGTACTTGGTCTGTTGGCCTTGGGAAAGTCATCCCAGGATTTTTTACCGGGTGCATATATTCAGTTTCTCCGAATAGACGGGACAGAACTGGCTGATCCGGTTATTGACGAAGAGGTTATTGGCGGTGCGCTTGTTGAGCTGCTTCGCCGGACAGAAGAAAAACTCAAAGCACATAACAGGACTGCTGTTGATATTACTTCTGCCGCGACCCATCAAAAGAAGATGTCCTATCCTCCCGCAGCAATACAACAGATATTGTATAATGCTGTGTTGCATCGCACCTACGAACGGACCAATGCCCCAGTGCGAGTGTACTGGTTCAATGACAGGATAGAAATCAATAGCCCCGGCGGACCATACGGTAATGTGACTGCGGATAATTTTGGAACCCCAGGAATTACTGATTACCGGAATCCTGATATTAGCGATGTGCTGAGAACCTTTGGTTACATACAGGCATTCGGCAGGGGAATTGCCGTTGCACGGAAGGCAATGCTGGAAAATGGCAACCCTGATCTGGAATTCGAGACAAGCCAGAGTGCTGTGGCCTGTATTTTACGGAGGGAAAAATGAGCGTGCCAATACCTGTACTGACCTTTTTTAATAATAAGGGCGGAGTGGGAAAGACTTCTCTGATTTATCATTTGGCCTGGATGTTTGCCAGCCTCGGTAAGCGAGTTGTCATTGCGGACTTGGATCCTCAGGCGAACCTGACTGCTGCTTTTCTGGAAGAAGAAAAAATAGAAGAACTCTGGGAAGGCAAACTTCCAGGCTCAACTGTTTATCAATGCGTCAAGCCCATTGCCGGTGTTGAGGATATTGCTGATCCGATTTTGCAGCATATTACTCAGGATCTTTATTTGATACCTGGTGATGTCAGCTTATCTGGTTTTGAGGATACTCTTTCTAATCAGTGGCCGAAAAGTATGGGAGATAATAATCTGTACCGTCCCATGCGGATTTTGAGTTCGTTTTGGCAGATTATGCAAAAGGCAGCTGATAAGGTGCAGGCAGATATTATCTTGGTAGATATTGGGCCAAATCTTGGTGCTATTAATCAATCTGTATTGATAGCATCCGACTATGCGATAATTCCTCTGAGTGCAGATCTGTTTTCTTTACAGGGGTTGAAAGGATTAGGGGCTACTCTGAGAAAATGGAAAAAACAATGGCAGGAACGATTGGGAAATTGGCAAGAGAATCTGGAAAGTTCCAATTGTCCAGAGCTTCAACTCCCTCAAGGAAAAACAGAGGTTATAGGCTACCTTTGTCGGCAAAGTAATATGTATTTAGGGAAAGTTACAAGGTCAGAAGCAACGTGGTTGGATCGTGTAGCTACTGTTTATCGTGAAGCTATACTCAACATAGCAGTTCATTCTGATGTCAATGATCCACAAGAAGATCCGTATTGCCTGGCAAGCATCAAGCATTACCGTAGTCTTGTTCCTATGGCCCAGGAACAGCGCAAACCAATTTTTAACCTGACTTCAGCGGACGGGGCCATTGGGAGTCATGCCCATGCGGTTCAGGCAGCAAAGAAGGATTTTCAGGAGCTCGCTGAGAAGATAGCGGGGAAGATAGGGCTGTCGTTGTAGGGCTATCTTCCGGTTTCTCCTGATGGGCAAGCTTCTGCACTTTTTCTCGTGACCAAGCTCTGCTTATCTCGCTTGACATCACGGCAGATTAGGCACATAATGTCATTCTACGAATGATCTCCGCTGGAACAGAAGAAGGAGACGAAAATACGCATAGCTAACCCTATATACTCCCCATTCGCTCATTTCAAAACGCAGTTCGGAGAATTTTACCAAACCTGACTAAAAAACCCTGATTTCGATGTCGAAGAGGGTGAAATTCGTTTATGTGGCAACAAATTTCTCGCTCTTCAACATGTGGAGCGAAAAACCATCTGGAATTGATTTTGCGCAAAAAAAATAAATCAGGCAAGTACAGGGAGTTGGAAATTCATCAAACTACAAAAAAATAAGCGAATGGGGAGTATATACTAACAAACTAACTTGACTGGCCCATGAAGTGCGCTTGAGGAAGCGATTGGGAAAACAGGATAAGTCCCTTTGTTTACAGCTTGTTCCCGCATAAGACAGAAGTAGGAAGGGTCAGCAGGAAAGGAGAAAAGGTGAATCTATCATGAACAGGTTCACCTTTTCCATGTTGCGGCTTTGTTGCGTTACTAATAAGGTCGCACAATCACACGGGAAGAATCTTTAAAATCTTTACATAAGGGATGACCAGGAAAGTTCTCTTTGAGATACATTCTCCGCAGATCGGGATGATTGGTAAAACGCACGCCAAACATGTCATACACCTCACGCTCATGCCAATCCGCAGCAGGATAGAGATCCGAGATAGTCTCTATTTCAGCACCGTCTTCATCCTTTTCCACCCGACAGCGCAGGAAAAGTTTATGTCCGTCCTCAACTGAGAGGAGGTGGACAACAACATCAAAGTATTCTTTCCAATCCACACAGGTGAGCTGAATGAGCATTTCCAGCCCCAGCTCTTTACTGTCCTTGAGATACTGAACAACTTCTCTGTACTGCTCTTTGGGGACCACCAGATCAAGGGGAACATCTGTTCCCAGCTCAGCCACCTCTTTTGGGGTGGCATCTGGATGATCATGCACCGTGAGGCCCGGGAATTTTTTCTGAAGAGTCTGGAGCAGGGTCCAGTTACTGATCCCTTGGTTTGCTACTCGCTTCCGGGTCGGGGAAGGCAGTTTTGCCTTTTTTACCCGTGCAGGCTTGGGTGGCTTGTAATCAGGATTGTCTCTCTTGAATTGCTTCTTGGCCTCAGCCAGCTCTTCGTCCTTTTTTTTCTCCAGAGCGTCCCAGTCCTGCTGGGTTTCAGTAAAGGTGTCAATAAAGGGAGTGTTGACCAGTTCACCAATCTCCCAGGGGATTTCACGACCCTCTTTTTTGATCTTTTCCTGCAGCTGCATGATACCGTAAAACAGGGCTTCAGGCCGGGGTGGGCAGCCTGGGATAAAGACATCCACTGGGACGAGGCGGTCAGCCCCTTTAATGACTGAGTAAGAATCATAATAAAAAGGGCCACCAGTAATGGTGCAGGAGCCCATCGCAATAATGTATTTTGGTCCAGGCATCTGTTCATACAGGGTGAGCAGGTTATCACCCATTTTTTCGACAATTGTTCCTGCCAGAATGATCAGATCAGCCTGTCGGGCACTGGCCCGGGCCACCTCAACCCCAAAGCGGGCCCAGTCATGCCGGGATGCACCTGTACACATCATCTCAATAGCGCAACAGGAGGTACCGTACAACAGAGGCCAGAGTGAGTTTGCCCGTCCCCAGGCCACCAGCATTTCCACAGAACGGGCTAAGGTCGCTCCACCAGGAAGTTTTTCTGCTATCTCTCCTGCCTGGTGAGCAAGCACAGAAGATGTGTTTTCATGTATTACTCCCATACCAATACCCCCTTACGCCACGCATAGATCAGACCTGTGAAAAGAACACAGATAAAAACTGACAATTCCAGAAAGACAAGCTGGTGTGTTATACCAGCAATTTCACCATCCACCACTGCCCTGAAAATCTTTACACAGGGAAAGAGGAACAACGTTTCAATATCAAAGATAAGGAAAAGCAGGGCAAAGATGTAATAGGCCACTTTAAAGCGGATACGGGCCCCCCCGATTGGTGGCTCGGAACATTCAAAGGGTTGCGCTTTGAGTGCGGAATTTGGGGTGCGAAACGCAATCAGTTTTGCCAGGCCAATGGTTCCGCCGACGAAAATAGAACCAATAAACGCCGTTATTCCAATGAGTATGTAACTATCCATGATACGACTGTGTCGCCTCCTGCATATGCTCTGTTGAACAGATGCCTTTTGTGTTTGAAGGCAGGCTATGGCCTGCATGGTTTGTTATTTATCCCACCCTGAAGGGGAGGAGGACGTTATACAATAATAAAATAGACTCATATAATGAAGAGTAAATTAGTCTGCTTGTCAAGGAGAATTCAGTTTAAGGGTAAATGAATTTTCTTTTGTCGTCTCAATAGGCTTGCGATGAACAAACTTGTATAAAAGATGACAGAATGAGCATCGTTTGTCATGCGGTGTTGTCAGCCTCCCGGAGTTCAGAAGAGGAGAACGGATGTGTGAATAGATGTTGCTCCATGGTCTTCAGCAGTTCGGGCAAGGTGCTTGCGTCACGAGCTGAGATGCATATCCCCTTTCTTGCCCGGGCAGGCAGGTCATCACGAACCTGATCAATCTTATTGTACACCCGCAGGCAGGGAATCTTATTCAGCTCAAGTTTCTGCAGGAGATCATCCACCACCTTGACCTGTTCCTTCCAGGCGTGATTTGAAATATCAATAACATGGAGAAGGAGGTCAGCCTCAAATAACTCCTCAAGGGTTGATTCAAAGGCTTTGAGCAGGTCTGCTGGCAGATGACGAATAAAGCCCACTGTATCGGTTATAATGACCTCGGTGTCTTCTGGGAAACGAAGGCGGCGAGAAGTGGGATCAAGGGTGGCAAAGAGCATGTCTTCTGCCTGGATATGGGAATCAGTCAGGGTGTTGAGCAGGGTGGATTTCCCTGCATTGGTATAGCCGACCAGCGAGACCACAGGCACGTCGTGTTTGCGACGATGATTGCGGCGATGATAGCGTTGTTTCCCCACCGCCTTGAGTTCCTTGGATAAACGGGCAAGGCGGTCATTGATGCGACGGCGATCAATTTCCAGCTTGGTTTCCCCTGGTCCGCGAGCACCAATACCACCAGTGAGCCGGGACAGGGCATCGTCCTTGGTGGTGAGCATGGGCAACATGTACTTGAGCTGGGCCATCTCAATTTGCAACTTGCCTTCCCTGGAACGGGCACGGGAGGCAAAGATGTCCAGGATCAGCTGGGTTCGGTCAATAACCCGCAGGTCAGTATGGTTGGTCACCGAGCGTACCTGGGACGGGGAAAGTTCCTGGTCAAAAATAAGCAGATTGGCACCGTTACGCAGGCTCATAAGGACGATATCAATCAGTTTGCCACGCCCAAGAATGAAGCGGGGGTGGAGTTTTTTTCGTCTCTGCACAACCTGATCAACCACCAGGACTCCGGCAGCCCTGGCAAGCTCTGATAATTCCAGCATGGATTCATGGGATTCAGCCAGTGAACCTGTGCTTACGGAAATCAGAATTGCCTGATCATGTCCCTTGTCAACATGACGGACAGGCCGCGATCTGGAAAACTTCTGCTCAATGCTTTCAATCAGGGACAGGCAGGATTGCTGCTCTGCAGCGGGATGGACTGGTTCAAGAAGATTCCAGTCTCGTTCATCCACTTTGTCAGGAAGAAGATGGGCTGTGTGGAGCAGGTCAGGAAAGCCGTCCTTCATGGTCAGGACAGACATCATGTCCAGGCGCAGACAGACCATATCCATGATATCCTCTTCGTTGGGACCGGAGTTGCTAAAGCTCGTATGCACACAGCGGACTCCGCGTAATCGTCCGCCAGAGGAGCGTATCTTGTTCAGCACAGGTATTTCGATCCGAGTGTGATCACCAAGGATAACGAATTCCACCTTGCCTGAGCGATGAATGATCAGACCAATCTGACGGTTGAGTTCAGTGGAAAGCGAGGTCATGGCACGGGCCAGTTCTCGTCCAATAATTTCATCCGGGTTGACTTTTTTTTGTCCTAACCGCTCCAGTTGGCGAAGTTGTTTGGTTTTGAGTCCTGATTTGTTGCCAATAATACTAATAACGATTCCTCCATTATCTTTGTAAATATAATAAGATGGTTGCTAATTGTTGGCTGCCCTTTTGTTTTGCTGTCCAGGAAGTTTTGTCTTGTATTCTGTTCATTATACCTTTATTTTCTTTTTTGCGGCAGGTAAAATAAACCTCCTGATCCTATTCACGGGGATGAGATTCAGGAAGTAGGATGCAAATGAAAGGGATTTGCCCTTGCTGGCGTGCTCCACCGGGCCAGGATGACTTAAAATGAAAGTTGATTTAGCCACCTAAGCAGGTTCCCTCTGCTTGCAGATACAATTAAAATAAAAGAATTGTGCAAAATAGATTGCGCATTCTTTTTGTTTGTTGTCATAATAAATGAAAAAATAACGAATCTCTCTCAAAAGGAGAGAGCAGATCCACACAAGACGTAACGAGAATGGGACTTCCAAGAGTAGTCTTTCGGGTATGCGAGACAAATAAATGTCCAAAGTTTCAGTACGGAGATGCCTTTACCCTTTCCGGGGTAGCCATCATGATGGAGACTGCCGGAGACAGTTCCTTTGTCTGTACCGCAGCTGTATACTCGAACCAACGTAGAGATAATTGTGAAATACTCTATGGTGATTTGGTCAAGATTCTCATTAAGTACGAGCGTGCTGACCAAATTCCTGACTGCCTGATCTCCTGTTCAGGTTGTGTAGGGACTATCCGCCTTGAGCACTCAACCGTCCATCCTCTGACCCTGGAACACGATAATCTCAAAGAACACCATAGAGATCTTGCTCCGGTCTTGAATAAAATCAGTAAATTTTCTTTTTTCCGCAATATCAGTCCTAAAAATTTGGCTGAGATTCTTCAAAGTGCTGAATTGCGTACCCATAAAAAGGATGAGATCGTTCTGCGCAAAGGTGAGTCTGGAGAAAATCTCTATATTGTGATTACAGGGAAGGTCAGTGTGTTGAATGAGACAGGGATTTCTATTTCCTCTCTTGGTGAAGGAGAAGTTTTTGGCGAAATGAGCCTTATCTGTGATCAGAAGGTGGGTTCAACAATCCAGGCTTCTGCTAATGTTGAGATACTGAGCATTCATCGTGAGAATTTTCAGTTTATCATGGACAAGTATCCATCTTTACATCGGTATTTTAATCGATTGCTTGCCAGACGCCTTGCCCAATCAAATGAGATTCGTTCCGATGAATATGCTTCAGGGATGATTGGTAAACTGGAAGAAATCCCGCCTGAAGCCCTTTTCCAAACCCTGCATGCCAATGCCAAAACCGGTATTTTGACAATCACAGAAGTGCCTAAAGGGACAGCACGTTTTTCCATGCGCCAAGGTTCTCTGATTAAGGCATCTTATGCTGGCCTGAAAGGGAAGCAGGCTTTTTTTAAAATACTGCGAGAGAAAAAAGGCCGTTTTAAATTCAATCCAGGTTTGCCTTCTGAAGATTTTGATGTCCCGGAAATCGGTTATTTTATGAAGCTGCTCATGGAAGGACTCCAGCATATGGATGAACTGGAAGCTGATGAAGATGGCGAGGAATAATCCTTTTCAGACTAAACACTCCTCCTTACCCGGCAGCCCGTCCCCAAGCACTCCTGTATAATCCTCTGTTGAGTACAACTAATGAAATGATGCCTTGAACACGGCCAACCACCTCACCGGGTAATGTGTTCAGTGCGTGCCCGGTCTTATAGACCGGGCAGTTGGAAGGTTGTATTGCAAGGTGGCTTATTTGAGTAACCCTATAATCTCCCCTTCTGTTGGGAAACGGTTGGTCTCGTGTTTTGAAAAAATTTGTTTACCATTTGTGCAGACTGTGAAGACCCCACCAGAACCGGGAATGAGTTCAACATCGGCATTGAATTCCTTTTTTAATTCTTCCTCCAGACCGGAGGCTCTGGGCTTGTAGTTTCACGCTGTACAGTATTCAATGGTTATCTTCATAGTTTTCTCCGTAATTGTTAAATTATTGTTAATATTTAATAGAATGGCAGAGAGATTTGTATCTGTTACCTGTTTCTGTCTATAATATTTTCTACTCAATAGTTGATTCCTTCGCAAGATATTTGCCTGGGGAGTCTGTTCTGCAACGTTCACAGCATTTTTTCAATAAGCTGGCGATGACCAGCAGGAAAGGCAAAGTTTGGCAATTCGTTGAGCTGTACCCATTGATATTGGCTCGCTGCGTGCAGGGTTGGTGTGGTTGCGCAAGGATTTTTCAGAGTGCAGAAAAAAGCCTCTAAGGAGACCCTGTATTTTGTATAATGATGGACAACTGTGGTAAAGGGTTGGAGACCTGTTATCTGAAATTCAGTTTCTTCAATAAGTTCCCGGATTGCAGCCTGGGCAGCACTTTCACTCTCTTTCAGGCGTCCACCAGGGAATTCCCAGAGACCGCCCCAAACATCTTTTTCCAGTCGTTGCTGGATATAGAAGCGATCATTATTCTGGATAATAGCGCAGGCCATAGCTATATCAATTCGTTTTTCCTTTTTACCTGGAACCGGGCGAAGATCAACGATATCCAGGGCAAGGGCACGACAATGTTCCTGAAGTGGGCAGGTTGAACAGGCAGGTTTTTTGGGTGTGCAGACCAGAGCACCAAATTCCATCAGGGCCTGATTAAAATTGCGGGCTTTGTCATGGGGAAGAAGATCTGTACAGCGTTGCAAAAGGAGTTTCCGTGTTGCTGTCTGTTTGACTGGCAGGTCAATATCATCAAGGCGGCAGAGAATTCGCTCCACATTGGCATCCAGCAGGGGGACAGGGCGATTAAAGGCAATGGAGAGAATGGCTGCGGCTGTGTATGTGCCAATTCCGGGCAGAGCCAGGAGATCTGATTCATTATCAGGAAGCCCAGCCGCATATTTCTGGACCAGAAGATCAGCAGTTTTGCGGATATTCCGCACCCGGCTGTAGTAGCCCAGACCCTCCCAGGCCTTTATGACTTCTTGCTCTGAGGCAGCAGCCAGGGTTGGGATGTCTGGGAAATGTTGAATCCAGTTTTTGAAATAGGTCACAACCCGTTCCATCTGGGTCTGCTGGCCCATGATTTCTGCTATCCAGACGTGATAAGGGCGATACTCCTTGCGCCAGGGCAGGGGACGCTGGTTTTCCTGAAACCAGGTAAGCAGGGTTTGGGTAACAAGCGAATGAGAATTAAGCAGCAAGTTGTTCATGACTCCTCTCGCTGTATTGAAGAAGCCATAAACGCCACTGCTCGCTATTGCCCCGATGGAGCATCTGGACTTTATCAGCTGGCAGAGCTGCCAACAGGTCAGGCTCCATGCCAGGGATAAAACCGGAAACCATGTAGGTTCCGGCATGCCAGAATTCCTGATCGTTAAAGAGGCGGACCAAAAGACCTTTATAGAGATTGGTGATGACCAGGTCATATGTCATGTCTGGTAAGCCCTGCATCAGGTCGAACTGATCAACCGTCACGATATCAGCGCAGTTATTTCGTTCCACATTGGCTTGGGCCACATCCACAGCCAGGGGATTATTGTCCAGAGCTGTTACTCGTTCCACGCCCAGTTTTGCTGCTGCGATAGCAAGGATGCCGGTTCCTGTACCCAGGTCGAGCACCGATTTGATGTTTATTCCAGACTCCAGCAGGAGAAGCTCCAGGGTTTCCAGGCAGAGTCGGGTAGTGGCATGGAAACCAGAGCCAAATATGACGCTGGGATCCAGCAGGATCTCTGTTTTCCCCACATCTTGCTGACCAGGTTGTTGGTTCGGTAGCTCCCAGACCGGGAGAATTAGTAGGGTCTGGGTGGAAAAAGAGGTGATTTTCACCCCTGCCTCCCAGTCCTGATAATCAAGATCTGCCTGATAAACAATGGAGGCCCCGGTTTGCTGACAGAGGCTCTCAATAAATTTTTCTTTTTCCCTGTGAAAGAAAAGGATTGCTGTTTCATCTTCGATCCAGGTTCCGATCAGATCAGGATCAGTTATCAGGGGAAGGTTGCGTTGGTTCAGATAATAAACATGAAGACGTGAATATTTTGTATAGGGTGGGGAGAGCATACGGATCTTGTTTGTAACAGGGCATAGGTTGGTATTTTTTTCAATATGCTTTTAAAAAAGCACATGAAATTTTACTACAGTAACCAGGAAAAATCACAAGGTTTCTGAAATTATTCTGTGCATAATCCGGTCAACATGTTAGATTGCATATCAAAAAGAATGATAAAAATGAAAATTTGCAGGCGTTATTTTTTATAAAATAATGCACCATACCTGCGAGATTATTTCCAGAGACCATCCTAACTATCATAGCAACCTCCCTCCATGCCTGAATTTCTTCACACCTTTAATTTCCCCCGCTCAATCCGCTGGCAAGATCTTGTTGACATCGTGATTGTTTCTTTTATTATTTATCGAACGATCCTGTTGATCCGTGGAACCAGGGCCGTTCAGATGTTGGTCGGAATCCTGGTGGTCAGTTTTGTCTATTTTGTGTCCATCCGCATGGATTTGCTGACCTTGCAGCTTCTATTGCGTTATCTGCTCAGTTCTATTTTATTGATCCTGGTGGTGATTTTTCAGGATGACATTCGAAGGATGTTAACTGAAATGGGCAGAACTCCTTTTTTAAAGACGCAAAAGATGGCAGTCCATGATCTCACGGAAATTATTTCCGCAGCCGTGTATATGGCCCGCCGCCGTATAGGGGCTTTAATTATTATTGAACAGGAATCCGGTTTGGCTGAATATATTGAAACCGGATTTGTTCTGGATGCTAAGCTGTTGCAAGAGCTTTTGGTTGCCCTGTTCTTTCCTATGTCACCCATGCATGACGGTGCTGTTGTGATTAAAAAAGGGAGGATTCATTCAGCTGCCTGCCTGCTTCCCCTGTCGAAAAACCCTGATATTGATAAACGCTATGGAACCCGTCATCGGGCGGCCTTGGGCCTTTCCGAGGAAACCGATGCTGTAATTATCGTTGTTTCTGAGGAAACCCAGGTAATTTCCGTTGTTCAGGGAGGAAATATTACCCCTATGCGGGATGAAGTCAAGCTGGAGTCCTTTTTAAAAGAAATATTGCTTGTTAAGAATGCTCGTCGTAGTCCTTTATGGAGAAGGGAGTCTGCGGATCAACAGGAAGATTCAACGGAAAAAAGTGAGACGTCCTCTGATGGCTAAACAGTTACACCGTTGGAACAGAATAATAAATTATAAAAATCTTTTGCTGAGACTGGTTTCTCTTGCTCTTGGTATTCTGGTGTGGTTTGTGGCTGTTGGAACCGACCAGATGGATGTGAGCATGCGCATTCCAATAGAGGTGCTTAATCTTCCGAAGAATTTAGTTATTTACAACCAGTATCAAAAAGAGCTTTCTGTTACCTTGCGCGGCCCACGGGGGATTATCCAGGAGGTTCGCAACCGACCCCCTTCGCTATCACTTGACCTGTCAAAGGCTGAACCGGATACTATTGTCCTGAATACTGACACCCTTACTTTGCCTCTGCCCAGTGGTATTTCCATTGTCAGAATGCAACCGGCCAGTATCACTTTGTCTATTGATAAGTTGATGGAACGACAAATTCCTATTACAGCTATGACCGAAGGTGATGTGGCTGAGGGGTATGTACTGAAAGAGGTGTCCTTAAATCCTGATAAGATCCTTGTTGCTGGCCCGGAAAGTGTCGTCACCCAGGAGCAGGCCTTGAAAACCTATGTTATAAACCTCAAGGGCCTGAATCACTCGACAACGCTTCCAGTGCATCTTGATCTTACTCCGGAATTTATGGAACTCATGGGTGAGACCACAGTTGTTGCAAAATTAACAGTGGCAGATAAATTTGTCGAAAAAAAAGTTCGGAAAATTCCCATAAATATTCGTGATAGTGAGCAGGAAGTGCGTGTGAAACCAGATGATATAACGGTTGTTGCCGAGATTCCTGAAAAACTAATCAGTGAGACACCAGTGCTATCCATGCTTTTTCGTGCCTTTGTGAATGCAAGGCCGGGGGAATTCCCTCGTTCAGAGCCAGTCACGGTGAATGGGATTGCTGTGCCCGGTCATGAATCCATTCGGATCATTTCTTACAGCCCAAAGGAAGTACAGATTTCTTTGAATGAGAAAAAGAAGAAAGTAACAGAGTAAAATTACCATCAGGCAGGACTATGCGACAACTCTTTGGAACCGATGGCGTACGCGGGGTAGCTAATACCTATCCCATGACCACAGAAATAGCCATGCAATTGGGCAGAGCCATCGCCTTTATCGTAAAAAATCATACGAAACGTCATCATATTGTTATTGGAAAAGACACCAGGGTATCCGGTTATATGATTGAAAATGCGCTGGCAGCCGGAATTTGTTCCATGGGTGTGGATGTGCAGCTTCTGGGGCCTTTGCCAACGCCTGGAATTGCCTTCATCACCACCTCCATGCGAGCTGATGCAGGAGTGGTTATTTCTGCTTCTCATAACCCTTTCCAGGATAATGGGATTAAGATTTTCTCCAGAGACGGTTTTAAGCTGCCTGATGAAACAGAGCTTGATATAGAGGATCTGATTTTTTCCCAAAAAATGGCCGCCCTCAGACCGGTAGCTGACGAGGTGGGCAAGGCAGCCCGAATCGATGATGCACGGGGTCGTTATATTGTTTTTCTCAAACATACTTTTCCTGATAAATACACGCTGGATGATTTCCATATTGTTCTGGATTGTGCCCACGGAGCCACCTATAGGGTTGCCCCTTATGTTTTTGCTGAACTGGGTGCCAAGGTAACCTGCATCGGGGTTGAGCCGGACGGGAAAAATATTAATCAGGACTGTGGGGCTCTACACCCAGAGGTTATGGCGGAAAAGGTCAAACAGCTTGGAGCTGATATTGGGCTGGCCCTTGATGGTGATGGGGACCGACTCATTGTCTGTGATGAAAAAGGGGAGATTGTGGATGGTGACCATATCATGGCTATTTGCGCTGCTGATTTGCTTCAGCGCAGAAAGCTGAAAAAGAAGACCCTGGTTGCCACTGTGATGAGTAATATGGGCCTGGAAAAGGTCATGACTGATCTGGGCGGGCAACTGGTTCGGGCCAATGTGGGGGATCGCTATGTGGTGGAAACCATGCGGGCCAAGGGCTATAATTTTGGCGGGGAGCAGTCTGGTCACCTGGTCTTTCTTGATTATAACACCACTGGGGACGGGATCCTTGCAGCTCTTCAGTTATTGGCGATTATGATTAAAAAGAATAAATCCCTGTCGGAATTAGCCGGAATTATGACCTCTTATCCCCAGGTACTGGAAAATGTCCGATTGTCCAGCAAGATTGCGCCGGAACAAATCCAGGGATTTCCAGAGGCCTTGCAGGCTGCAGAAGAGCAGCTTGGTCAACGGGGACGAATTTTGGTCCGTCCTTCAGGGACCGAGCCGGTTATCCGGGTTATGGCTGAGGGCGAGGATGAGAAAGAAATCTCCACCATTGCTCTGGAGCTTTGTGATGTTATCCGGCGGGCTGATCGAAGTTAGATATCCGTCTTGGAGGTGCGGCCAATAGCCTCTCCATCCATATTTCAACCACCTGTTGGAGCTGGCATAAAAGCTTCTCTGCTGAATATACCGATGTTTCTCCCTCCTGATTTTTCCCCTGAAGAATAGTCTCTGTATAGAGGATTCAAAAATTACTTCAAGATAACAGTTTGGCGGTTGCCCATTTCTTGATATTTTTTCTGCATTTCGCTTCAATAGAACTATTGAAGAGGAGCACAATCCGTTAACCGTATTACCGAAAAGGGGAAAGTACTATGAACAAAATTTACGTATTATCGGTCGGAATAAATGACTATTCGCCAACAGTTGGTAAGCTGCGAGGCTGTCTCAATGATGTTGAAGCCCTGAAAGATTACCTCACTGACACTATTGGTCGGGATAAGCTCCGTCTTGAAACCTTGACGGACAGCGATGCCACCCGAGAGAATATCATTAAACTGTTTCGTTCGCATCTGGGCAAAGCTGGTGCGGATGATGTGGTGCTTTTTCATTATTCCGGTCACGGTGCCCGTTGCCGTGCCGCTAAAGAATTTAAGCGTTTTTATCCTGATGGGTGGGATGAGGGCTTAGTCTGCTATGACAGTCGCGAGACCGGCGGCTTTGATCTGGCAGATAAGGAACTGGCCGTACTGCTTGCAGAGGTCGCCCGTAATGCTCCCCATATTGCTGTGTTTCTGGATAGCTGTCATTCCGGTTCTGCAACCCGAAAGGCGGATGATTTTCTTCAGGGTAGACCTCGTTTTACCCATGAAATAAAAGAAGAACGCCCGCTGGACAGCTATTTAGACGGCTATTATAGCAAGTTGTTGCAACAGAACGAGTCCTTGATAATTCCTGCCAGTCAGCATATCCTGCTGGCCGCCTGTGAGCGGGTGCAGAAGGCATGGGAAACGAGAGATCATCGGGGAGTCTTCACCACCACGTTTCTGGATACCTTGAATGCATCCGGCCCTGATATCAGCTATGCTGACCTGTTTATGCGTGTTCGTACTGTGGTCCGCCGCTATGCGGAGAATCAGACCCCGCAGTTCGAGACCTACCAGCGTTTTAATGCCTACAGCGGTTTTCTTGGGCATGATGCTTCTGCAAGTACGCGCAGTTATCATGTGTATTTTAAGGATGACGAGTGGAAGGCTGAGTGTGGTGCCCTGCATGGCCTGCCCAGCGACTCGGACAAGATGGTTGAGTTTGCTCTGTACCGGGGAGAGGAGCTGATCGGGCATGCTGAAACAGTGCAGGTCGGGCCGCAGGAGAGTGTGGTGGAGCTGTTGGATGTTGCTGAAGTGAATCCTGAAGAGCAACTCCAAGCCCGGATTACTTCTTTGCCGGTGCCGCCTTTGCAGGTCGACCTGAACGGAGATGAGCAGGGTATCAAAATTGTGCTTGATTGTTTTGCCTCTGTGGATAACAGGGCTTTTGGTTTTGCTTTCAGCACGGATCATCCGGCAGTGGAGTACACGTATACCCTTGTGGCGGAGAATGATAAGCTGCTGCTGCGTGAGGGAAAAAACGGTCGTTTAATTCAGGGGGCTGAGGGGTATACCTTTGTTGCTGCGGAGTATCTTTTCTCAGTTTTGCAACGGATCGCTACCTGGGATCGGGCTGTGACCTTGCAGAACAACTCAACCCGGATGGATAAGGAGGCTGTTCAATTCCAGTTGATTGAGGATGGTGCCGAAACTCCTTTTGCTGATGATGAGATCACTTTTGATATCATGCAGGAAGAAGATGAATGGCGGGAAATTACCTTTAAGCTGCAGGCGGATAACCGAACCGCACAACCTCTTCATTTCGCTGTTGCCTATTTTTCCGATGATTTTGGTGTTCAGGTTCTTTACAACGAACGGATTGAGCCGACCGACGAGCTGTTTGAATGTAACCGTTCAGACCCCTCTCATTTTTTTTACGCAGCAAGAGGCAGAGGAGGCACATCCAGCCCCTGGCGCCGAGC